>DASXFX010000076.1:0-3910 GCA_036489375.1 Binataceae bacterium (SeqCode)
CGGCGGCTGGCCGTCGGTGAACATCTGACCCTGCTCTTCGAAAACGGGCAGACGGTCTGGTACCAGGTGCAGGAAATGGTTCGATCGGAGCGCCTTACCGCCGAGGACGCCATCCGCCACGAAATCGATACCTATAACGAACTGCTGCCTGGGCCGGGCCAGCTTACGGCCACGATGCTGGTCGAGTACTCCGACGAAGCGCAGCGTGACGTTGCGTTACGCGGACTCATCGGATTTGAGCGTCATCTATGGATTCGGATTGGCGACCGCCGCGAACCGGCGCGTTTTGACACGCGGCAAATCGCAACCGATCGCATCAGCGCTGTGCAATTCGTACGTTTTCCGCTGGGCGGTCTCGACCAGGACGAATTTCTGAAATTCGCAACGGATGGCAAAATCGCGATCGAAGCCGACCATCCGCAACTGACCGAGCGGGCGTTGATCACGGGGCCGATCGCGAAGGCCCTCGCAGGCGATCTTTCCGATAATTGAACGACGACCGTCTCACGTAATGTGATCGCGCTACGCAGCGGCAATGTTCGGGGATACGGCCGATTACCGCGATACGTTCGAGCCACCATAATGACCCGCCAATGAAACTCATGCGCACGCAGGTCGGGATCGTCGGCGCCGGGCCGGCGGGAATGATGCTCGCGCACCTGCTGCATCATGCGGGTATCGATTCGGTGGTGGTGGAGTTGCGCAGCCGCCAATATGTGCAAGAACGTGTGCGCGCAGGCGTGCTCGAACAGGGCACGCACGACCTGATGATTGAAACGGGAGTCGGCGCGCGGCTGCAGCGCGAGGGCATCACGCATCATGGCCTGGAGCTGCGCTTCGGCGGCAAACCCCATCGCATCGATCTGAGCGCCCTCACCGGCGGAAAGTCGATCACGATCTATCCGCAAGGCGAACTGGTCAAGGATTTGACCGACGCCCGCATCGCGACGGGCGCGCCGATTTTTTTTGATGCAAAGGACGTATGCACGCATGACCCCGAGAGCGATGTCCCGACGATTCGTTTTCTGGTGGACGGCCAAGAGCATCAGATCCGATGCGGTTTCATCGCCGGATGCGACGGCTTTCACGGCATCACCCGTACATCCATTCCATCTTCGGCGTTGGCGATCTTCGAACGGACTTATCCGTTCGCGTGGCTCGGCATTCTCGCGGAGACGCCACCGTCATCGGAGGAATTGATTTACTGTCATCATGAACGGGGCTTCGCGCTTCACAGTATGCGATCGCCCAGGCTCACGCGCCTCTATCTGCAATGCGATCCTGACGAGGACATCGCAAATTGGCCGGACGATCGCATCTGGAGCGAGCTGAATACAAGGTTCTCGACTGATGATGGCTGGAAATTGAACCGCGGGCCGATCGTGCAGAGGGGCATCACGCCGATGCGGAGTTTTGTCGCCGAGCCGATGCGTTATGGGCGGCTGTTACTCGCAGGCGATTGCGCACATATCGTACCGCCCACCGGCGCTAAGGGACTCAACCTCGCCATCGCCGACGTTCGTTTGATGGCCGGTGCGCTGGCCGAATTCTACCAGACCGGATCGCACGACCTACTCGATCGGTATTCGCAAACCAGCCTCCGGCGGACCTGGAAGGTGCAGCGTTTTTCGTGGTGGATGACTTCCATGTTGCACCGCTTTCCGAATGAAAATCCTTTCGATCAGCGCCGACAAATCGCGGAATTGGACTACGTCACAAGTTCGCGCGCCGCGGCGCAAAGCCTCGCCGAAAACTACGTCGGACTGCCCTTCGATTGAAATAGATTTGCGATCTGAGACGGTTGAGTAAGCGGCCACCACGCTGCGGCCCAGCGCGGGGTTGATTGACAGCCAGTGCCACTCAATGCAAGCTCAAAAGGTCGGGTGATTGGGCGCAGAAGCGGGGGCGAAACCCACGCTAAGGTAGTTGACGTGGACTGGTATCTGGTTCGGACTAAAACTGGCAAAGAACGCTGGGTGCGCGACCAGCTCGCCGCGCAACTGCCCGAAGTGTTTCTGCCGCTGCTGGAGGCGCGGACGCCGCGCTGGGGCAGGCTCGCGTGGACGATAATGCCACTCTTTCCGGGCTACCTGTTTGCGCGCCTCGATGCGCAAAAGGAATATTTCAACGTGCGCTATCTGCCCGGCGTGCAGGGGCTGGTCTCGGCCGGCAACGACCCGATCGCGGTACCTCCAGGTGTCGTCGAGGAGATTCGCCGGCGCGGCGTTAACGGCGTCGTTAAGATCGAAGAGAAGAACTTCGGCAACGGCGATCGCTTGCGCGTCGTGGAGGGGCCGTTCAGGGGATTCGAGGCAATCTTCGAACGCTATCTTTCGGGCGCCGAACGTATCGCGATTCTGCTCAACGCGATCGACGCGCAAGGGTTGCGGGTCGTGCTTCCTGCCTCGGCCGTCACTCGCTTCTCCTGATTCATATCCTTATGACCCGGGTCCGCTGCGCAGTTGGCGGTTGAGATAGGGTCGTCGGCAACGCGCTCACCGAGAGTGTCGAGTTTGCCGCTCTGGGACGATGGTTCTACTTAGTTACATTGTAGCGCTTTGAACGCATTAAGAGCGTCGCGGCACTGCCTATGGCGATTGTAAGCCGTAACAAGCGACGCTGCGCAGGGATTGTCGAAGTTTTATTCATCAAGTCGATCAAAGCTGAAAGAGCTATTGCCAAAGGCGACGTAACAGGATTAACGATATATCGTAAATTTTTGATCAAGGATGATATCGAGCTAGCGTTCCTTGAAAATTCTTCACGTCAGCCCCTACTTCATGCCAGCCCGCGCCTACGGTGGCACAGTCGAATCGCTTTACCGCCTTTGTCTCAACCTGGCGCGGCTCGGATGCGATGTTCGCGCACTTGCGACGAACAGCAATGGATTAGGCAAATCCCTCGATGTCCAGACCGGAAAGGAAGTCGCGGTTGCGGCCGGCTTCGAGGTAACTTATGCGGGGCGGCTCGCGCGTCACTCGATCTCGCCGGGGTTGCTGCTGCGATTGCCGTTCGAAATGCGCCGCGCCGACGTCGTGCATCTGACGGGAGTTTATTGGTTTACGACCATCCCGACATTACTTGCGTGCAGAGTATTGGGTAAGCCGCTGGTATGGTCGCCGCGCGGTGAACTCCAGCGTTGGCGCGGCAGTCGCGGTCGCATCCCGAAGCGCATCTGGGAAATTGCGTGCCGCCTCGCGGCGCCGCGATCGACGATGCTGCACGTGGGCTCGGAAGCGGAAAGAGGCGCGAGTCGGATTCGCTTTCCAAACTTCGTATCGACGGTGATTCCCAACGCAGTGCGAGCGCCGGCGAACTTCAAACGGACCGCATCCGACGGAACCTTGCGGCTCGGGTACATTGGACGGCTGCATCCGAAGAAAGGCATCGAGAATTTGCTCGAAGCCTGCCGCATCCTGAATGACCAGGGTGCCGCATTTTCATTGGTGATAGCCGGTTCCGGCCGGAAACGGTACACCCTGTCGCTCGAGCGCCAGATTTCGCAGTCAGGTCTGAGCGACCAAGTTCGTATGGCGGGCGAGATCCACGGCAGCGCCAAGCGTGAGTTCTTCGAGTCGATCGACGTGTTGGTGGTACCATCGCATGGCGAAAGCTACGCCAGCGCTGTCGCGGAAGCGCTCGCGTACACAGTGCCGGTCATCGCGAGCCGCGGCGCTCCATGGTCGCGACTGCCGGAGAAAGGGTGCGGACTGTGGGTGGACAACGCCCCGGAATCCCTGGCGCAGGCAATCGTGGAGATCTGCACGATGCCGCTGGAGGAAATGGGTCTGCGCGGCCGCGAATGGATGACCGCGGAGTTCTCCTGGGATACGGTGGCGCGCGAAGTTTGTAACGCCTACTCCAGGATGCTTCATGGCACACCGGCGATCGGTGATACTGCGAGCTCGAA
>DASXFX010000091.1:0-24502 GCA_036489375.1 Binataceae bacterium (SeqCode)
AGGCGTCCGGCTCAATTCGACGGCCTGGCCGACGAGCGTCTGCCGGCCATGCCGCGGCGACTCGATCGCACGCGCAATACCCAGGTGGCGCACTTGCGGATCGGCGAAGACTTCGTCGATGCGATAGATCGGGCCGCAGGGAACTCCCGCGCGGTTCAGGAGGTCGATCCATTCCGCCGAAGTTCGCGTCCGCGTGATTTCCTCGATCGCTTGGTTGAGCTGATCGCGGTTGCGAGAGCGGGCACGTCCATCAGAGAACGCCGAATCGGTCACGAGCTGGTCCGCGCCGAGCGCCTTGCACAGGCGCGCGAAAATTTCGCCGCCCGAGGCTGCAATATTGATGTGCCCGTCGGCGGTCGCAAACACTCCGGTGGGAATCGAAGTCGGATGATTGTTACCCGCCTGCTCCGGCACCTCGCCCGAGATGAGCCAACGCGCGGCCTGAAAATCGAGCATCGCGATCTGGGCCGCGAGCAAAGACGACTGGACCCACTGTCCGGCTCCTGACTCCTCGCGTTCGATCAGAGCGAGCAAAATACCCATCGCGCAGAAAACCCCCGCCGTCAGGTCGGCGATCGCGACTCCGGCGCGGACCGGACCCTGCCCCGGAAGTCCGGTTATCGACATCAGCCCGCCCATGCCTTGGGCGATTTGATCGAAGCCTGGCCGCTCGCGATACGGTCCGTCCTGACCGAAGCCGGAGATGCTCGCGTAAACCAGCCGCGGATTGATTGCTCGCAATGTTTCGTAGTCGATACCGAGGCGATGCTTCACGGCGGGCCGATAGTTTTCGACCAGCACGTCGGCGCGCTCGGCGAGGCGTTTGAGGATGGCGATGCCTTCCGGTTCCTTGAGGTTGAGGGTCAGGCTGCGCTTGTTGCGATGCAGGTTTTGGAAGTCGGAACTGTTGCGTGAGCTGATGTCGCCATCGTCGCCGGCCGCCTCGATCTTGAGGACATCGGCACCCCAGTCGGCAAGTTGGCGCACCGCGGTCGGGCCGGAGCGCGCGCGAGTCAGGTCGATCACGGTGAAGCGGGAAAGGGGCAGCTTGCTCATGCGATCCTCGTGGCGAGCGTCCGGGCAATGCGGTTCGCGGATTTCACGCAAATCCGCATTCTGTTAGACACTCAAGGTTCCTTCCACTTAGGAGAGTGTCAGCGTGGATTTCAACATTCCGGCCGATATCACGGCTTATCTCGCGGAATTGGATGATTTTATCGAGCGAGAAATCAAGCCGCTCGAGCGCGAGAACGATAATATCCGCTTTTTCGATCATCGCCGCGAATGGGCGCGCACCGACTTCGAGCGGGGCGGGCTGCCACGTCACGAATGGGAGGCGTTGTTGGGCGAGATGCGGCGGCGCGCCGACAAAGCCGGACATTATCGCTTCGCGCTGCCGAAGGAATACGGTGGCAAGGACGGTTCCAACCTCGCGATGGCGATCATCCGCGAGCACCTGGCGGCCAAAGGCCTCGGCCTGCACAACGATCTCCAGAACGAAAGCTCGATCGTGGGTAATTTGCCGACGGTACTAATGTTCCGCGACTTCGGCACGAAGGAACAACGGGCCGCGTTTATTCCCGGCATCCTCGACGGCTCGATCAGCGTTGCCTTTGGCTTGACCGAGCCTAATCACGGATCGGATGCGACCTGGATGGAAACGCGCGGCGAGCGCGAGGGCGATGGTTGGCGTATCAGCGGCGAGAAGATCTGGAACACCGGCCTTCACGTCGCCACCCACGATTTCGTTTTTGCGCGAACCAGTGGACGCGACGGCGGCGCCAAGGGCATCACCTGCTTCATCGTTCCGACCGGAAGCGAAGGTTTCAAGATCGAAGAATATCTATGGACCTTCAATATGCCGACTGACCATCCACGCGTTTCACTGAAAAATGTTTACGTGCCGGCTGATGCGATTCTTGGTGATCCCGAGGACGGACTGGCGGTGGCCCAACATTTCGTCCACGAGAACCGCATCCGGCAGGCGGCTTCGTCACTGGGCGCGGCCCAATTCTGCGTCAACGAGAGCGTCAAATACGCACTCGAGCGCAAGCCATTTGGCAAGGCGCTCGCGACCAATCAGGCGATCCAATGGCCGTTGGTCGAACTGCAGACAGAGGCTGCGATGATTCGCGCGCTGATCCACAAGACCGCGTGGGAGATGGATCAGATGTCCAAGCCGGACGTCGCGCGGCGGCTGTCGGACAAGGTCGCGATGTGCAATTACCGCGCAAACCGCCTGGTGTGCGAGGCCGCGGATCGGGCGATGCAGGTGCATGGCGGCATGGGCTATTCGCGGCACAAGCCGTTCGAACATATCTACCGGCATCATCGCCGCTACCGCATCACGGAGGGCGCCGAGGAAATTCAGATGCGGCGGGTCGCGCAGATTCTTTTCGGTTTCGGCAGCCGCGGCAAGTCTGAAGAGTAACGGCTATGCCCGGAGCCAGCGGAATTTATGAATAACGACGATATCGCCCGCCGCCTACAGGTGGTGATCGCGCGCCACCTGGGACCGCCGGGAACGCTTCACCATCTGCGCCAACTAACTGGAGGCGCCAATCGCAGTACCTGGTCCTTCGATGCCGAGGCGGGTGGCGCGGTCCATCACTTGATAATGCAGCATGGCGGAGCCACCGAGGATCTCGCGACCGGACTGGTGCCTCAACTGGAGCCGGAGCAGGACGCGCGGCTGATGATCGCGGCGAGTGAGATTGGCGTGCCCGCGCCTAAAGTGCGCGCAATTCTGGAACCGGCGGACGGTCTCGGACACGGTTACGTCACTACGCACGTCGCGGGCGAAACTCTTGGGCAACGGATCGTGCGCGACGAGAAGTTCGCAGGTGCGCGCGCGGTGATGGCGACGCAATGCGGTGAGATCCTCGCGGCTACTCATCGTATCGACCTGGCGCGAGTGCCGTTCCTGATGCGTCAGGACGGACCGGCGCACGTCGAGGCGCATCGCAAGATCGTCGATAAGTTCGGCTTGCGTTTGCCGGCGTTGGACATGGGACTGCGCTGGGCGGCGGAAAACGTACCGGGGAACGCGCGCCACACGGTTGTGCACGGTGACTTTCGCCTCGGCAATTTAATCGTCGGCGATGACGGCGTGCGCTGCGTGCTCGATTGGGAGCTCGGACAGAGCGGCGATCCGATGCAGGATCTGGGCTGGCTCTGCATCAGAACGTGGCGTTTTGGCGGCCCTGCCCCGGTCGGAGGATTCGGATCGCGTGAAGATTTGTATGCCGCATACGAACGCGCGAGCGGATTTCCGGTTGATCCCGCGCACGTTCGGTTCTGGGAAGCGTTCGGGAATCTCAAGTGGGTAATTCATTGTCTGCGCCTCGGCACGCGCGGAATCGCGGAAGTTGGTATCGAGCGGTGTGCGATTGGGCGACGCATCGAAGAGCCACTATGGGATTTCCTCAATCTGATCGAAGGCCGCGACTAGCTATCGAAGTGACTACTGCGCCAATAGGGGAAAGAGATGCCGCAAAGTATGCCAGACGCGTCGACGCTATTGGGCGCTGCCGTGAAGTATCTCGAAGACGAGCTGCTACCCTCGCTCGACGGTTACCATCGGTTCAAGACCCGCGTCACCGTTAATGTTTTGAACACGATTCGCCGCGAACTGGATTTGCGTGGAAAGCAGGCCGAGGCTGAACGGGCGCGGCTCGCGGCGATCCTGGGGCATGATGGCGAGGTCGGCGCGCTTAGTTTGGAGTTATCGGAACTGATTCGATCTGGCACTGTCGATTTGAATGATCCGGCTCTGCGGGCGCACCTTCGACAATCGGTGGCCGACGCGCTCGCGATCAATAATCCCAAATGGATAGATCGCTGATTCGCGTAAGGCATGCGGAATGCGGAAAATTTGAATCACCAAACATTTCCTGATTGTGCTCCAGCCAAAGGCATAGCGGGAGTTCGCTGGACGGGAGATCGATAAATGAGTTCATCGGGCAAAGTCGCGATCATCACTGGCGCGGGATCTGGCATCGGCAAACAGGTTGCGATCGCCCTGGCGCACGAAGGCTATGCGGTGGCGCTCGCCGGACGGCGCAAGGAACCGCTGGAAGCGACCGCCGAAGACGCGAAGGCGAACGGCGCGCCCACCTTGATCGCGCCGACCGATGTAAGCGATCCGGCGTCGGTGAAGGCGCTCTTCGGTGCGACTCGCGAGAAATTCGGGCGGCTGGATTTGCTCTTCAACAATGCGGGCGTTGGGGCGCGTCCGCTACCACTGGAGGATCTACCCTACGAACAGTGGAAGAAGGTCATCGATATCAATTTGAACGGCGCGTTCCTGTGTACTCAGGAAGCCTTTCGCATCATGAAAGCGCAGCAACCGCAGGGTGGACGGATTATCAACAACGGATCGATTTCCGCGCACGCGCCGCGACCGAATTCCGCGCCCTACACCGCGAGCAAGCACGGGATGACCGGGCTGACCAAGGCCACTTCGCTCGACGGCCGCAAATACAACATCGCGTGCGGCCAGATCGATATCGGCAATGCCGCTACCGAGATGACTGCGCGGATGGGTCAGGGCGTGCCGCAAGCTAGCGGAGCAATCGAAGTCGAGCCGACTTTCGATGCTGGCAACGTCGCGCGCGCGGTTATCTACATGGCGAGCCTGCCGCTCGACGCCAACGTCCTCTTCATGACGGTGATGGCGACGAAGATGCCGTTCGTGGGGCGCGGCTGACGGTTTCGTCAGACTCCGCAGCAAGTGGCTCGCCGCTATCGCAAGTCGAAAATGGAGTCCTGCGAGCCGACAGATTATGGATTGCGACGAGCCCGCACGGATGGGTATCGTGATTTGAAGTACCGCCAACTCGGGATCGATCGGCGCGTAAACCGGGTCTTAAAGCTAGATGCGAATATACTGCGAAATCTTTGGAAGGAACCAGTCTGGTGCACAATCTCCTGCCGGTGTCCGGCCGTGAGGAATAATTCGATGAGAGTCGTTGTGGACCATAGTCTGTGCGAGGGAAACGGCCGCTGTGTCGAAGTCGCATCCGGAATCTTCGAACTTCGCGATGATGACCGCAGCTATGTGCTCGAGGAGCAGCCGCCGCATTCGCTGCGCGCGAAGGTCGATCTCGCGGTGAGCCTGTGCCCGCGCCAGGCGATAAAGATCATCGAGGGTTAGTGTTAATCGAAGAGCCGCAGGCTGCGCGCGATTTGGTCTTTTGCGCTTTTATCCGTCGAAGGAGCAACCGAATTCATGGGTGAGTTAACGCTCGATTCAGTCGATATCGTTAATCCCGATCTCTACGTGCAGCGCGGCTACCCGCACGCAGAGTGGGCGTTGCTCCGGCGCGAGGCGCCAATCTATTACTACCAGCGACCCGATGTCGATCCGTTTTGGGCTATCACCAGGCATGCCGACATCGTGAATGTTTCGCGCCAGCCGGGGCTGTTCAAGAGCGTCCAAATCCTCTTCGTGACGGTTAACGATCCGGGATCGCCACCGCCCGAGGAGGCTATCCTGCGCCAGTTGCTCAACATGAATCCGCCCGAGCATGGCGCCTATCGCGGCGTTGTGAACCGACGCTTTACCCCGCGCAGCGTCCAACAGCTGACCAGCGGCATCGAGCGCATCACGACCGAGGTTCTCGACGATCTCGCAGGACGCGAGGAGTGCGATTTCGTTACTGAGGTTTCAGCGAAACTGCCGCTCGCCGTCATCGCCGAGATGTTCGGCATACCGCGAGCGGATTGGCCGCTGATGTTCCGTCTCAGCAACGAGATGATCGGCCCGTCGGACCCGGAATACGCTGGTACTGACACGGTCACGGCCACTCTCGAGCGCGCGCGAATGGAATTCTTTCAGTACTTCAACGGGCTGGTGGAGGATCGCCGCAAAAATCCGCGCGATGACCTTTCCAGTGCGCTCGCCAACGGTCTGGTCAACGGCGAGCCGCTGCCGATCTTCGAGCTGATGTCATACTTTGCGTTGTTGATCATCGCGGGCAATGAAACCACGCGCAATGCGACGACTGGCGGGCTCGACGCCTTCATTAACAATCCCGACCAGTGGGAATTGCTCAAACGCGATCCCACGCTGGTGCCCAAGGCAGTCGAAGAAATTGTGCGCTGGACCTCCCCGGTGATTCAATTCACGCGGCAGGCCACCGAGGATACCGAACTCGATGGTCAGAAGATTCGCGAAGGCGACATTCTCGCGCTGTTCTATCCGTCGGCGAATCGCGACGAAAGCATCTTCGCCGCGCCCAATCATTTCGACATCAGCCGCTATCCCAATCACCACGTCGCGTTCGGCATCGGCGAGCATTTCTGCCTGGGCGCAAATCTAGCGCGCCTCGAATTGCAGGTGATGTTTCGCCAACTGGCGGAACGGCTCGAGTCGGTCGAGCTCACCGCGCCGATCCAGCGTATGCGCTCGAGCTTCGTCGGCGGCATCAAGCACATGCCAGTGCGCCTCAAGGTCCGCTCGCGCACATAACCTCATTCCAACAGCCACTCTTTTGTAGTTGCTATTGCGCGATGGCTACAGCGGATGGCCGAGCAAGCCGGTGTGCGCGGTCGCTCCGCCATCGGCCACGACAATGCTGCCGGTCATAAAGGAAGCATCGTCGGAGGCCAGGAAGAGCACTACCTTTGCGATCTCCTCGGGCTGGCCCAGGCGACCAATCGGATGGCTTTCGGCGGCATTCTTGTTGGTGCGATCGGGATCGCGCGTCGCGCCCAGCATCGACACCACCGGGGGCGTCGCGATCATCCCGGGACAAACCGCGTTGACGCGAATGTTCTTGCGCGCATATTCGATGGCCGCCGTCTTCGTCAGATTGACTACTCCCGCTTTGGCCGCATTGTAAGCGCCCATCCGGTAGTCCCCGAACAGACCCGAAATTGACGCAGTATTGACTATGGAGCCGCCGCCTTGCGCGAGCATCTGTGGCAACGCGAAACGCATTCCGTAGAACACTCCCGAAAGCGTCACCGAAATGGTCTTGAGCCACCCGTCGATACTCATTTCGCCGACCGCGCCGACCGTCGTATAGAACGCGTTGTTGTGAATCACGTCGAGTCGCCCGAAGCGATCGACGGTGAACTTGACCAGCGCCTCGACCTGACTCGGATTGCGCACGTCGGTCTTGCAGAACGCGCCCGCCGCCCCCAACTCAGCCGCGACCTTCTGGCCGCCCGCTTCATCAATATCCGCGATGACTACCCGTGCGCCTTCCGACGCAAACAGGCGGGCCGTGGCGGCCCCGATGCCCGACCCGGCGCCAGTGATAACGGCTATGCGATTTTCAAGTTTGCCCATGTCAGCTCCCTTATGCAGCCGCGGTTCGAATCCGCGATGCGATCCTTTGCGCGAAAATTTTATGCCCATGTCTTAGCATCGTTTCGACGCCCGGCGGCAAGCCACAAACTATCGCTGTCGATATCAACCGTTCGCCGTCACTTTCGCTGACGACTTTGTGCCGCACGCGGGCTTTGCCATTCCGCGCAGGCTTTGCGACGATGCGGACGAATGTGAACGAAAGCGAACGAAGTTGGACGCCGCGCGCCGTATCGTCGCGCTGCACGATTTGTCATCGCCGAAATTCGGAACACAGGAGACCACGCCCATGCTGAAAAAGCTCTTTCACGTCAATATTTGTGTCCGCGACATGGAGCGTTCGATCCGCTTCTATCAGGACCTCGGCTTTAGCAAGGTCAATGACTTCACGCTCGACGATCCCAGTGTCGGTGACGCACTCGGGCTCAAGGCGAAAAAGCTGCGCGGCGTGTTTATGCGGCTCGGCGATGATCCCGAATCGCCCGTGCTCGACCTCGTCCAATTCATCGACCCGCCGCCGCAAGGCCAGCCGTATCCGACGCTGAACAATATCGGCATCTGCCGCATCGCATTTTCGGTGGACGATATCGATAAGACGTACGCGGATATAACTGCGAAGAAGATCGAATGCCTGGCGCCGCTCAAAAAGATCAAGTTGCCCGAAGGCGGTACTATCGGAGTGGTCTGCTTCAAGGATCCGGACGGCACTATTCTCGAACTGATCAGCGGAATGTAACCGCTACGGACGAGCGTGGAGGGAAGCGATGTCGTCATTAGCGCACACTACGGTGGTGATCCTCGGCGGAACCTCGGGTATCGGTCTGGCAACGGCTAAAGCGGCACAAGCCGAGGGCGCGCGAGTTCTGGTAACCGGCCGCTCGCGCGAACGGTTGCAGGTGGCGCAGGCCGAATTGGGAAGCGGGGCGCGCACGGTTGCGCTTGATGTAGCCGACGAAGCCGGCACTCGCGCCCTGTTCGAGGAGATCGGCCGCGTCGATCATATTTTCATCACCGCGGGCAGCGTCGCCCTCGACGCACGACTCGCGCCCGACAGCGCCTCGCTGCGGCCTGCGCTGGACGTGCGCTTTTGGGGCGCATTCAATGCCGCCAAATACGGCGCCGCCAAAATGAACGCGGGCGGATCGATCACCTTCATGTCGGGCACGACCGCCCGCCGGCCGCTGCGAGGAGCAGCGGTCGCAACTGCCTCGTGCGGCGCAGTCGAGGCGTTTGCGCGTTCCTTGGCGATCGACCTCGCGCCTATTCGCGTCAACACGCTGCAGCCCGGATACGTTGACACTCCCATGCTCGACGAACTGCTCGGCGAGGCTCGCGTTGCCATAAAGCAGGACGCGGGTGCGCGCCTGCCGGTCGGGCGCATTGGACGCCCCGAGGAACTGGCCGATGCGGTGCTCTTCCTGATGAAGAACGGATACGTTACCGGCATCACGCTGACGGTCGATGGCGGCGGACTGTTGGTCGGCTGAGCTGGTTATCGCAGACGCCTCGCTCGCCGCACCCAGTCGACAGGGGCCCTAACCAATGGCTGAATACCAGGGCTATACGATCCAACAAAATCCCGACACCGGTAAGTGGGAAATCTTCTGGCAGGGCAAAAAGCAGGAAGGCGAGTTTGCCCGGCGCGCCGATGCCGAGGACTGGATCGACGATCAGTTCCCGTTGAACCGCTAGCAAGTCGCCCGACCACCCGCGCGATTCCGGTTGCCGTCGGGCCGCATTCGACGCTATGAACGCACGGAGTTATGTACTGACAAGCATGCGGCGCATGCACGCGAACCTTATCTGGAGAAATTGAAATGCGATTCGACGGTAAAGCTGGTCTCGTGACGGGAGCAGGTTCGGGCATTGGACGCGCCACGGCGATTGGATTCGCCCAGCGCGGCGGCGCCGTCGCGGTCGCGGATATCAACGGTGCGAATGCGAATCGAGTCGTCGCGGAGATCACCCAGGCGGGCGGCAAGGCGATCGCGATCGTTGCCGACGTCACCCACGCCGGCGACATCGATATGATGATTTCGCGAACCGTTCATGAACTTGGGCGGCTCGATTTCCTGCACAACAATGCCTTCGGCTTCTCGGCCGCGCCCGGGAGTTCGCCAGTCGCTCCGACCGCGGACACCGACGACCAAATCTGGAACGCGACGCTGGACGTCGGACTCACCGCTGTATTTCGCGCGATCAAGCGGGCGCTGCCCGTGATGCGCGCGCAGGGTAGCGGCTCGATCGTTAATACTGCGTCGATTTCCGGGCTGTATGCCGATTACGGCATCGTGGCCTATAACGCGGCCAAAGCTGGCGTCGTCAATCTGACCCGCGTCGCCGCTATCGAGTACGCCCGCCTTGGCATTCGCGTTAACTGCATCTGCCCCGGCGCGATCGATACGCCTTTGTTAGCGGCCGCGGCGCAGCCCGAGATGGTCAAGAAGTTCCATGACGTCATCCCAATGGGTCGTCTGGGACGGCCCGAGGAAATGGCCAACGTCATACTGTTCCTGGCTTCCGATCTCGCGTCTTTCGTCACCGGTTCGGCCTATGTCGCTGACGGCGGCCAGACTGCCCGGACCGGCAGCCCCTCGTTCCTCCCGGAGTGATGCGGCTTTGACGGCGGGCGGACGGCGGGAGTAAGGTCCGCGAGAGACGGGATCGTCCTGTCGCTAAATAATCAACAGGTGTGAATCATGGGCGCGGCCGAAAACAAGCAGTTCATCAGTAACATGTTCGCCGAACTTTCAAAGGGTAATGGCGACGCCTTTCTCAACGCTCTGGCCGACGACGTTCGCTTCACGATTATCGGCACGTCGAAGTACTCCGGGACCTTCAATGGCAAGCAGGAACTGATCACCAGGCTGCTGGCGCCGCTCAACGCGCAGGTTGAAGGCGGCATGGCGATCACTCCGGACAACCTGATCGCCGACGGTGACTTCGTCGCGATGCAAGCGCATGGCAAGGCCTTGTCGAAGAACGGCCGCCGCTACGACAACACTTACTGCCACGTCTTTCGCTTCGCCAACGGCAAGGTTCAGGAAGTCACCGAGTACCTCGATACCGAACTGGTGACTTCGGCGTTTGGAAAATAGTTCCGCACGATAGTCGCGATTAAATCGCCCGCGCGAGTCGTTTTCGGGGCGACCACGGTTGCGCCGGCGACCGTTGGTACCGGCTAATCTCGCCCGGCGAATGTTCTGCTCGCGTGTGGCCTTGAGTCAGGAGATCAGCAGGAGATCAGATCGATGCCGAAACTCTCCGATCACGAAATAACCGAATTCCTCGGCGAGCGCGGTCATCTGGCCCGGATCGCGACAGTGCGCGCTGACGGATCGCCGAGCGTGGTGCCGGTCTGGTTCATCTTCGAGGATGGCAAGGTGATGATCACGCCGCGCAAGCATTCCGCGTTCCTGACCAATCTGCAACGCGAACCACGCGTCGCAATCACCGTCGATGAGGACGCCGGACGCTATCGCAAAGTGCTCTTCGAAGGTAAGGCGGAAATCCTCTACCCGGTGGGTGAGGACCGCAAATGGGACGACGTCTATCGGCGCATCGCGTGTCGCTATATCGACGAAGCCTCGGCCGACTATTACCTGACCGAAACCAAGGATCAGCCGCGCGCATTGATCGGAGTCGATCACGCGAAGGCCAAAGTAACGACCTGGCGGATGCCCTCCGCAGACGAGCCGTATGCGGGTATCTGGGCGCGGCGTTATTACGATGCCGGTACTAAAATGGCGAAGACGGCGTCGGTCGCGACCGGCGCGAAACTCAAGGTCCAATGAGCGTCAGTGAACGCGAGATTCTCGATCCCCATGACCAGTGAAAGATCGAAGATGTGGAGAGCACGATGAAAGTTACCCGATTTCATGCAACCGCCGACGGCGGATCACGCTTTCAGGAAGTCGAAATTCCAATCACCGAGCCGCGACCCGATCAGTTCGGACATACGATCTTGCAGTCCAACGCGTGGGCGTCGCCCAGCATCCGCTTCGTCGAGTTGCCGGTCGGTCTCGACCAAAGTTGGCATCATGCACCGGCGCGTCAGATCGTAGTGGTGCTGTCGGGCAAGATCGAAGTCGGTACGAGCGACGATCAGAAGCGGCAATGTGGCGCCGGACAGGCGTTTATCGCCGATGATCTGACCGGCAAGGGTCACCTGACGCGAGTGCTTGAGGGTCCTGCGCGCGTGATGTTCGTGCAATTGCCGGACAGTTTCGATTGCGACCGCTGGAAACCATGAACGCGGCATGAGCTATCTTCGCTGGTGCAGACAATTCGTACCGACGATGGCTCGCACTCGCCGTCGGATGCGTGAGCGCCGGCGATGACGCAGTGAATCAGTAGTAGAGGAGAGAAGTATGGCTGGACCACTGGAACACGTATTGACCGGTCTTCGAGTGCTCGATTTCACCCGCGCGCTGGCCGGACCGACCTGCACCCGTATGTTCGCCGAGATGGGCGCCGAGGTGATCAAGGTCGAATCCGCGCCGGGTGGCGACATGGTGCGGCGGATGTCCAAAATCCGCAACGAGCGCAGCCTCTACTACGTCCAGCAGAACCTCGGCAAGAAAAGTCTCTGCGTCGATCTCCGCGATCCGCGCGGCATGGCGATTATCGCGTCGCTGATCCCCAAGGTCGATGTAGTAGTCGAGAACTTCAAGCCGGGAACGCTGGCCGAGATGGGCCTCGGTTACGATCGCCTGCGCGAGCTGCGCAAGGACATCATCCTGTGCTCGATTTCTGCGCTCGGGCAAAAGGGCCCGCTGTCGTCACTGCCCGGCTACGACTTCATTGCCCAGGGCTATTCCGGGGTCACTTCAATGATCGGTGAGGCGGGCGGCACTCCGTACATTCCACTGGTCGGTGTGGGCGACGTCAGTACGGGCGTGCATGGCGCTCTGGCGGTGCTTGCGGCACTGCGCTATCGCGATCGGACCGGCAAGGGGCAGCATCTCGATATCGGACTGCTCGACGTTTACTACCATTGCCACGAAGTGAGTATTCACCAGTTCAGCGGCAGCAAAGGTGAGATGAAGCCGAGCCGCCAGGGCCCGCATCTGAACTATGTATGCCCCGCCGGCGTTTTCAAGGCGACCGGTGGCTGGGTCGTAATCATGGCCTTCCTGCACCACTGGAAGGATCTTTGTACCGCGATGAACCGGCCCGACCTGGTCAACGATGAAAAGCTCGGCACGGACGCCGGCCGCCTGGCGAATCGAGCGGAGGTGATCACGCTGATCGAGGATTGGTTGGCGACTTTCCCCGACCGCGACAGTGCGGTCGCAAAGATGCATCAGCACAGCGTGCCCGCGGCGCCAGTGCTCTCGATCGAGGAAACCGTGAGCCATCCGCATTTGAAGGCGCGTGGCACCGTCCGCACGATTGAAGATCGCATTGCCGGCAAGTTCGAGATCCCCGGAATGCCGCTGAAGTTCTCGGAATTTCCCGAGGACTTGCCCTTGGAGGCCGCGACTCTCGGGCAGCACAACGGCGATATTTTGCGCGAATGGCTGGGCCGCAGCGACAAGGAAATTGAAGAACTGCGCGCTGCGAAGGTCCTGCACGAAGGTGACGTTTAGCCGAAGCTATCCTGCTCGTTGCGCTTCGCTTTACTACTGATCGATAATGGCCGCGAATTAAACCGCCACCGCGCAGCCAGCGGAGTTGGCCAACCAGTTTGAGGAGAGCCATGGCAGAGGGCAAAGTAACTAAACTATGGGCACTGCCGGGGGCGGTCTTGACCGCGCCCGCATCTTTGCTGATGCACGGGGGCGACGACACGCTGCTCGACTTGCCGTGTCCGTCCTTTCTGATCGAGCATCCCAAGGGCCTCGTGCTGTTCGACACCGGATGTAACCCCAAGGTGATCGACGACGCGGTTGGCTACTGGGGACAGGTCGCCGAGCATCTGCCCTTGAAGTGGAGCAAGCAGGACACGCTCGACAAGCAGATCGAGGGCGTCGGCTACAAAACGTCGGACGTCAAGTACGTCATCCTCTCGCATGCGCATCTCGATCATTCGGGCGGACTGACTTACTTTCCCAACGCGACTTTCATCGCGGGCAAAGGCGAGATGCAACACGCCTACTGGCCCGACCCGGATCGGCGCTGGGCCTTCATCCTCAATGACTACCTGCCCACGCGGGCTTACAAATGGATCGAGTTCAACCAGGATTTCGATCTGTTTGGAGACGGTGCGTTGCAGTTCCTCTATACCCCGGGACACACTCCCGGCGAATGCTCAGTGCTGGTGAACACCGCGCATCGCAAGTTCCTCTTCACTGGCGACACGGTTCATCTGCGCGCGGCGGTCAACCAGGAAGCGACGATGGGCATCGATACCGATCCCTATCAGTCGGTGATTTCGATCCAGCGCATCAAGGCGATTCGCGATATTCAGGGTGCGACCATGTGGATCACGCACGACCCCGAGGATTGGAAGGAACATCCACATAAGGTCGAATAGCGGGCGGGCTCTCGGATCTGATTACGTTATGGCTCGTGCGCCGCGTGATCGTGTTTGCGCGGTGCGCGAGCCCCTATAGTTGCTGATACAAAATGCCGATTTACGAATGTTACTGCGAGGCGTGCCGAATCACCTTCGAGATCCTCGCGCCGGTCACCGAGGCTAATCGCAAGCGCCCGTGTCCGCGATGCGCGCGCGCGTCGCGCCGGGTGGTTTCGGCATTCGCGATTGGCAACGCCGGAACTCGCGGCGATACTCCCGTTGCCGATTCTCCCGCCCATTCGCCGGCGCGCCCCGGAGCTACGCCAACCGCCCACGCCCACAACGGTCATTCCCATCAAAGGCGGCCTGGTCGCCCGACGGTCCCGGACTTTGCGCGGCTGTGCTGGATGGATGATCGATCGGCTGAACGCTTCGCCGCCTACAAGCTCGGACGCGGCGCCGAATACGACGACAAATCTGCCGCCCATGAAGACCTGCGGAAAAAGCGCGGCCTCCCAGCGGTAGCGCCCGCGGATCAAAGCTATTCGCCAGTCGCGCAGATGGTCGCCCGCAAAAAGGCCGAACAAGCCAAGAAAGCCGCGAAAACGCCCAAGCCCGGCGCATCCAATACCGCACCTCGATAGTCCCGCTCGCGGACTACGAGACACCGCACGGAGCGACTACTTGAAACCCCGGACCGTCGCTTATTTCCGCGGTCGCGTCAGTTCTGCTTAACGAACGTGTTCCTCATCAGGTAGTGCAAAGCCGTAGGCCGTTGGTCGGCCGAGTAATGCCCAAGCATATCGAGCACCCCGCCGCGCAGTTCGCAAGTTGCAGGCGAGCCATCCTTGTTCTTCATGGTGACTAACGCCTTTTGATCTGCAGGCGTGAGGCTGGCGAATGTAGCGCGCTCGTCAGCCGTAAGCTTGGCGTCGCAATCGTCGGCTCCTGCAACCGATCCACCGACTATCGCGCCGACCATCGAGAGTGACATGACCCCTGCGAGCAATAGAAGTTTCATCCGTACCTCCCCGCTGCGATTCCTGGCAACTTCCGCCCGTCATTCCTATCACAGATGTACCCGCTTTGACTCGCAGATCGCTCAACGTCGCGTGGGCCATTTCGCTGGCGGTTCGTGACCAGGGCCACCTCGCATATGACTGCCCTCGGAAGTCCCGCCTGCCAGACAGCTAAGAAAGCCCAGCACAATGACGACGCCCGCGAATCCCAGCAAAATCAGCAATTCCATAACGGCCTCGCGGACTCTCTAAGCAATCCCGTTGCCAACGAACGATGCTCCCAAAAGACATGAGTTTCTCTCACCGCGTCACTGCCGACTCATTGCAAGTGCCAAGTCCGCTTGGCATCGATGCCAACTAAGACCGCTTCCGACTACCAACGCGAAAATAAATTGCCCGTACTCCGCCACTATGTCTAAATTCCAACCGGCGACGTCACCAATTCATCTCTATCGAGGGCCGCCGCCCCGCCCATGAGAAACGAAGTAAGTCCCCGGTCCCAAGTGCGCGAGAACCATAGCGCGCATGCATTCGCTTTATTTCTCGCTCTCGTGACGGTCATGACGGCCGCTCGCTTTCTGATCCTCCATTGGCCGCCGCTGCGAAGATTTCTGCCGTTGCTGATGTATCAGGACGTGTTGTTTTGCTTCGTGCTGGCATGGGGTTTTCACGCTCTTTTCGCACGGTTTCCGCGATCACGCGCGGGCCTCGGATTGTTGATCGCCGCATGGTGTGTGACCCTCCTCGCTGCCGCCTACGCTGCGATTCACGTAATCATCTACTCCGAAACTTCCAGCCCGTTGACTTACTTTCTGTGGGTGGCCTCGGGTCAGGGCCACGGTATCGATGCCTCGATCGCCCGCGCCCTGCCGCTCGCAAAAATTCTGATCCCCTCCGCCGTGGTCCTTATGATCGCCGTGGCCGAATCGCTTTGGCGGCTTGCGCCACGTCTCGTGACGCGAATGGAGCGAGCTTCCTTCTCACTCCCCGGCCTTCTTGTACTCGCTATCTACGTAGTCAGTGCGGACCTGTGGGTGCATGCTCATATGCGCAACCTGCGCCCCGCCGCCAATCCCGAATGGGCCTTTGCTGCCTCGCTCTTCGATCGCCACCAGGTGACACTACCTGCCAATATCCCGATTTCTTACTTCGACGACTTTCGTCCGCGAGGCGATCGGGCGCCGGCCGTAGCAAGGGCTTCCACCGTTGCCCTGTCGCCTGCCGTAACACTGCCATCGGGTTCGCGCCCGCTGAACGTTCTTATGATCGTGATGGAATCGGTGGGTACGCGGTCCTTGCAACTATACGGCGCCCCTCACCCCGAAACTCCCGAAATCATCAACCTCGCGCGCCACGGCGTGGTGTTCGACCGCATCTACGCCTCTGAGGCCTATTCTTCGGCCGCAATGGCCTCGCTGTTTTGCTCGCTCTATCCGGAACACGGATGGTTCAATATCCCGCGCCTCACCCCGGATATCGATGTGCCGGGATTGGGCGACGTACTCGCGAGCAAGGGCTATCGCACTGCCTTTGTGCACGCCGGGGCTTTGAGCCTCGACAACCGGAAATTGTTCCTGCGCGATCACGGCTTTCACGATATAATCGCGAGAAACGAAGATGCTCCTGCGCCGAGCGATTCCGCATTGCTCCCGCTTACCAGAAGCTGGATCGGGTCGGATTTCGCGAAGCCCTTTTTTCTGACGATTTGGACTTTGGATTCGCATCATCCGTACTTTTCAACCTCCGCCACGAACTTCCGTACCGGCAATGATCGGATGAATCGGTATCTCAATACGGTGCACGCCACCGACACTTTGATTGGTCAACTCGCTCGGATGCTGAGCGAAATGAAAATCGCCGATAACACCCTCATCGTGATCACCGGCGACCATGGCGAAGCCTTCGGCGAGCACGGACAGATGGTTCACGGCTTCAGTGTTTACGATGAGGAAGTGCACGTTCCCCTCATCTTCGTAAGCGATAAATTATTTCCTCGTGGAATGCGGATCGATCGAATCGGCCGCCAGATCGATATCGCCCCGACCATTCTCGGCTTGCTCGGTTACGACGAGCCGCCACCATGGCAGGGCGTAAATCTCTTTGCCGATAACTCGCCGCAGCGAGCCTATCTGTTCTCTACTTCAGGGAATTTCTCACTGGGATTTGTCGAGGATAGCTTCAAATACATCCACGACTTCGATCGCAACACCGACGAGCTCTACGATCTCGCTCACGACCCCGCCGAAACTCACGACCTTAGTTCCGATAACACCCGCCAGGCCCAGCTTTCCCGCGATCGCCTGCGCGTCGATGCGTGGCTGTCTTTCCAGGACCGCTATCTCGCGAATTTCTCGCGCTCGCGCTCCCGGCCGTCGTCAATCAGTAGATGATTCTCAGCCGATTATCCGGCTCTTCTCCGCCGCCATCTGCGAGCTTTTCAGCAGCTCGCTGAAATTCTTGTGCAGCTTCGTGAGTTTCGGCGCGATCACGAATTGGCAATACGGCAGTGCGGCATTGTTGCGAAAGTATTCGCGATGGTAGTCCTCCGCTTCGTAGAACGCCTCTAGCGGACTCACTTCGGTTACGATCGGATTTCCGCGCGTGTCCGACGCATTCAGTTCCGCGATGAAGGCCTCGGCCTGCCGCTTCTGCTCATCCGTCGTATAGAAAATTACCGATCGATACTCGGTCCCGACGTCGGCCCCCTGCCGATTGAGGCTCGTCGGATCGTGCGTGGCGAAAAACACCGTCAGCAAGTCGCGATACGCAACCCGGCCCGGATCGTACTCGACCCGCACGACTTCCGCGTGTCCGGTCCTGCCCGTGCACACCTGCCGATAGGTCGGATTCTTCACCGTCCCGCCGGCAAAGCCCGGCAGCACCGACGTCACGCCATTGAGTTGCTCGAACACCGCCTCGGTGCACCAAAAGCATCCGCCCCCGAATACGGCAATTTCTCTATTCTCATCCATGCCTATTTTCGCTACCAGTATGGTGCTACCTGCGTCAACCCGTTCCGCTCGATGAGTCTGCATTGAAATGCCGCGCGCTGCGACTAATTCCCATACTGCTGCATCGGCTGACCGCGCCTCGCGCGATTCTTGTGATCGCTTGCCAAAGCCCGCTATACGAGTGGAGCGCACTGGCCCGCGCGGGTAAGCCCGCCGGGCGAGGAGTTGCCGCATGCCGTCATGGACCACTGACATAATCCCGGGTACGCCGCGCCTCGCGGTCGATCACGCCGGCGCCGGACCGCTGGTGATTTTCCTGCACGGCATCGGCGGCAACCGGACCAACTGGCACGACCAGATTCCCGCCTTCAGCGATCGCTTTCATGCGGTCTCCTGGGATGCGCGCGGCTATGGCGCAAGCGACGATTATGACGGGCCGCTCGATTTCGGCGACTTCGCCATCGATCTGATCCGCGTCCTCGATCGCTTCGACGCGCCCCGCGCCCATCTCGTCGGCCTCTCGATGGGTGGGGTTATCGCCCTCGATTTCGCCGCGCGCTATCCCGATCGCCTCGCTACGCTGACGCTGTGCGACACCATGCCCGGCTTCGGCCATTTGACCGAAGCCCAGCGTCGCGAATTCATCCGCTTGCGCCAGGAACCGCTGCTCGCCGGCAAGGAGCCGCGCGATATTGCGCCGGTCGTCGCGCGCACGCTGCTCGGCAAGTCGCCGCGCCCCGGATGCTTCGAGCGCCTGGTCGCCAGCATGACGGCCCTGCATAAGGACTCTTACATCAAGACCATTACGGGCTCGGTCAACTACGCCCGGCCCTTCAAGCTTGAGGAAATTGCCGTACCGACGCTGATCGTCGTGGGCGACGAGGACACCCTCACCACCCCGGCGGTCTCGCGCGAAATGGAGCGTCGCATACCCGGCGCCCGCCTGACGCTAATCGAACGCGCCGGGCATCTCAGCAATATCGAACAGCCCGAAGCCTTCAATCGCGCAGTGCTGGATTTCCTGCTCGATCACCGGAGCTGACCGCCGCGTCATTCTGAGCGGGCGAAGAATCCCATCACCAGGGCGAAATAACGCATCTAGAGGAGAATCATCCAATGCCAGTCGTCGATAACCAGGCTTTGAAAAGCTTCGATCTGCCGGGACTCAACCATCGTACTTTCGCTGGCCCTGAGCATGGCCTGAAGAACCTCGAAGTCTGGGGCCAGGTCATCGCGCCCGGCTCCGGCACCCCCGTGCACCGCCACGTCTGCGAGGAAGCGATCGTGGTTCTGGAGGGTTCCGGTACCTTGACCGTCAGCGGTCAGGATACCCGCTTCGGCCCCAATTCCACGCTCGTGATTCCGGCCGACGCCGTCCATCAAATCGTCAATAGCGGCGACACCCCGATGGTCATCGTTGCCGCCCTCAGCATGGCCCCGGTGGCAGTCCGTCACGCCGACGATCAGGCAATGCCCCTGCCGTGG
This sequence comes from Binataceae bacterium (SeqCode), assembly GCA_036489375.1. GTDB lineage: Bacteria > Desulfobacterota > Binatia > Binatales > Binataceae > JADMIL01. The sequence continues at coordinate 19,231 of DASXFX010000091.1, forward strand.
CAGGCCGCCTGACCGCTCGGGTTGTGATCAGTTCGAAGGCCGCGGCTTGGGTTCAACCGCTGCCGCTGACGACGGTAGAAATTGTTCTGTATGGTCGGCGCCTAAAGTGCTAAGCCTTTAGGCATCGACCCGATCATGACCGCGAGCATCAATGCTCGCATGGCGACGGAATAGACAGGAGGAACCGGCGATGGCGAATAAAGGATTCTCTCACGTGGGACTCTCAACCCTCGACATGGATAAAACCCGGGCCTTTTATGAAGGAATCCTGGGCTTCAAACCCGTAATTGCCGACACCATCAAGATCAAGGAAGGCGGCGCCATCCGCCATATTTTCTTCGATACCGGCCGCGATCAGTTGCTCGCTTTTATGGAACCGCGCGGCGTTCCGGGCGTGCCGCTGGAGTACGACGCCGGCATCAATCGCGGACTCGGCGTGCCGGCCGCCTTTTATCACTTTGCTTTCGAGGCTGGCTCCGAGGCCGGACTCGAAGCCAAACGCCAGGAACTCGCCGCCAAGGGCGTCGAAGTTACCGATATCGTCGATCACAATTGGGCCAAGTCCATCTATTTCAAGGATCCCAACGGCATCTCGCTCGAATATTGCTGCCTCGTCCGCGATTTCGTCGCAGACGACGCCAGCATGCAGGATCGCTTCGAGATCTCGGTCAAGGCGCTCGGACTCAGCCAGAACGCGGTCGGCGAAGTCACCGAGGCTCAATCGCATAGCTACAAAGCCAAATCCTGACGCAACCGCCCCCTGGGACAATTTGCCCCTCGGGGCCAAGGTGTCCTGAGATAATCCCCCGGTCTCCTGTCTAGCAATTTACGCCACCGGTCGGGACAAACTCCCGGCCGGTGTCCGTCGTTTCAGTCCCGATCCGGCGCTCCCAAGGGGAAGTCTGGCCGGAACGCTCGCGCCTCTTCCACTGCGCGGGCGAAGGACGGGCGCGCAAGCAACCGTGCGCGATAACCGCGTAGCACCGGAAAGACTTCCGATATGCCATGCGTCCAGTCCGCGTAGAACAGCGCGGGCGCAGCCGCGCAATCCGCGAGCGTAAAATCCACGCCAGCGGCCCAGCTCTTGCCGGCGAGTTGTCCTTCGAGCCAGGCGTACGCGAGCTCCAGCTTTTTCACAGCTGCGGCCAGTCCATCCTGGCGCTTGATTGGATCACCAGTCAGCGCACCCTCGACGGCGTGCTGTACCGGGCTCATTACGTGCAAGTCGAAAAAGCGGTCGAGGAAACGGACGTCCAGCGCGGCCATCGCGTCCGCGGGCAGCAGACGCACCGGCCCCGGATACGCGATCTGCAGATACTCGATGATGATGCTGGTCTCGACGATATTGCGCTCGCCGTCCACCAGCAGTGGGAACTTGCGCAGAGGCCAGCGCCGTAGCCACTCGGCCGAATGCTCCGGTGTATCAGCGCCGAGGCAACGGAACTCGAAGGACGTGCCGTTCTCGTACAGCGCGATGAGCACTTTCTGCGTGTACGAAGAGAAGGGGTGACCATAGAGCGCAAGCAACTGCGTTTGACCTCTCAATCCAAATTGCTTTCATTTCCGAGCGCTTGAATCGTACCTCTTCTGATACGTCCGTTAAATGAACCACGCGAGCCAACCACCTTCCACCGAATTCGCCGTGCCGGTCGGGGGCTGTTTTGGCGATGAATTTTAGTGTACAATTTGTATCTAGACCGACGAGATGGAGATGCTGCTCCTCTCCGTCTTCACGCCTGACCCCTCAACCCGACGCCGATCCTGCCGAAGAACTAAAGCCCTTCGGTCCCAGACCTCCCACCGGCGGCCATCCTCGTGCGAACAACCATCCAAATGAGCTTCCATTCTCATCAAACCTTCGCGAAACGACCATTACCGACAGAATCGAACCGTAAATCGACCAGTAATCGCCCTTTGCTTGCTGCATTTAACCCAAATTGCACCTCCCGCAGCGCCATCGAAAGCCAATTTTGTGCAAACAAAGCCAATTTAGTGACCGCCGCCGAACCCTCCACTCGTCAAATAGTTGGGACGCCTCTCATGCAACTTCGCATAGTTATCCAGAATCTCTGTTTAGATAGCGCAGGGCAGCATATATGATATTTGCAGCTCTAGGATGAAGCCGATGACCGCACTCGCGAGTCGCTTGGCGCAAGGAGAAGCCTGATGCCCGATCGTCTCGGTCAACACGCCGTTGTTATTGGTGGCAGTATCGCGGGCCTGATGGCCGCTCGGGTGCTCACGGACCACTTCGATCGCGTAACCGTACTCGATCGCGACCATATCGACGCGCAGACCGCAGTGCACAAGTCGGTGCCGCAGGGTAACCATCTGCACGCTCTGATGCTCGGCGGACAGCAGGTGCTCTCCTCGCTCTACCCCGGCTTCACCGATCGGCTCCAGCGACTCGGCGCGGTGCGCTTCCGCTTCGGTATCGAAGCCGCATTCTTCTTCCCGGGCGGACGCTCCTACACCCCGACCGGGTCAGTCCGCGAAGCGCGCGACCTTGGCATCGATGGCTACAGCCAGAGCCGCGGCCTCCTCGAACACTGTGTGCGCCAATGCACCCTGGAACTCGCCAACCTCACGTTCGTCGGCGACAGCGCCGTGCAGGGCCTGATCTACGAGAACGGACAGGTCCGCGGCGTGAGCGTCGCTCGCGATGGCGGCGAAGAGCCGATTGCCGCCGACCTCGTAATCGACGCCGGCGGCCGTGGCTCGCGCGTCCCGCGATGGCTCACGGAACTGGGCTTTCAGACTCCCGAGGAGACCACCATCGGCTGCGACTTCGCTTACACCAGTGCGAAATTTCGCAAGCCCGCCAACTACGATGCGCCAGAAAAGGTGATGCTGTTCGGTGGTCCGCCGCCCAAATACACCAACGGCGCCGGCATCGGCTCGATCGAGAACGACACCTGGATAGTCAGCCTTGCCGGCCGCTTCGGCCAGTATCCGCCGACCGATGAGGAGGGCTTCTTTGCCTTCGCCAAGTCCCTCCCGACCAGGCGATTTTACGAGCTCATTAAGGACGCCGAGCGCATCTCCGACATCACTCACCATCGATTTCCAACCAGCGTGCAGCGCCATTATGAGCGGCTGGCGGCCTTTCCCGAGCGTTTCCTGGTTCTGGGCGACGCGATCAGCAGCTTCAATCCGGTGTACGGCCAGGGCATGAGCTCCGCGGCCTTGCAGGTCAAGGCGCTGGGACAGCTCCTCGGCCAGCGCGCGACAGCGTCGCCGGCCGAAGCGCTCGATAAGCTCGGCGCTGCCTATTTTCCTCGCGCCGCCGAAGTCATCGCACAGCCGTGGCTGCTCGCCGCGAGTTCGGACTTCGCCTACCCGCAGACTACCGGCGAACGCCCTCCCAACATGGAGGACGGCGCACGCTACTTCGCGGCCCTCGATTCGATCGTCGCCGAGGACCTCGATGTCCATCGCATGCTGGTCGAGGTCTTCCAGTTGGCGCGGCCGCTGTGGGATCTGACCTCCGAGCCGTTGCGCAGCCGCGTTCTAGCGCGGCAGGAAGAAATGGCCGCCGCCAAAAAGCCGGCCTGAAGGAGCTTGCGCCGCGCCTATGGACCACACGGTCGAAATGACAGCGCCCGAGCAGGCGCACGCTATCGAGATCGCGCGCGAAGTCGCGCGGGAGTTCGATCGCGTCGGCGCGAAACACGATCGCGACAACACCTTTCCTTACGAGCTGGCGCCGATCTTTCGCGACAGCGGGCTCGTCGCGCTCAACGTGCCCAAGCGCTTCGGCGGCCTCGGCGGCGACATCTGGACCACCGTCCGCTGCGTGGAAGAACTGGCCAAAGGCGACCCCGCCTGCGCGCTTGGTTACAACATGCACCTCGGCGTCATCGGCTTCTTTCGCGGCATGTGGAGCGAGGAGCATCAGCAGCGCTACTTCCCCGGTATCGCCCGCCACGGCCATATTTTCGACGGCGTTTACAGTGAAATTCGCGCGGGCGTCTCCGGCCTGGCCGATACCGTCGCGGTTCCGGTGCGCGGCGGTTACGAGATCACCGGACGCAAGGCCTGGGGCACGCTCTCGCTCGTCGCCGATTTCCATTCGGTCACTGCCACCGTCGCCGATCCCGATGGCTCCCTGCCAGCCGACCTCTCCGTCAGGGCCGAGCGCGAAATGATGTTCGTCGTCCCCAAGGACGCTCCCGGCCTCAGCATCGACAAGACCTGGGACACCATGGGGATGCGCGCCACCGGCACCGAGACCGTGGTCTTCGAGAAAGTGTTCGTGCCCGACGACGACCTCGTTTCGCGCACCTTTCGCTCGTCGATCTACCAGACCGTCGAATGGCAGACGCTGACCTTCGCCGCCGTTTACCTCGGACTCGCGCGCAAGGCCTACGAGGAAACCCGCTCGGCGCTGATCGACAAATTCACCGGTCCGGTGGTCGGTCCCAGCACCGGACCGTCGGTCGGTCCGGTCTCGGTCCGCTATCGTGATCTCCCTTATGTGCAGGTCGGCTTCGGCCAGATGCAGGTCTGGATCGAAACGATGAGCGCCGTGCTCGAGCGCGCCTGCAAGGAACTGATCGCCGGCATCGACACCACCAATGACCGCTTTCGCCGGATGGTGCTGGTGGAAACGCCCAAGGTGGTCGCGACCGAGAACGCGATCCAGGTCGTGGATATGTGTATGCGGGTGCTCGGCGGCGGCAGCTATCGCCGCGGCCACGTCATCGAGCGGCTCTATCGCGACGCGCGCAGCGGCCCTTTCCATCCGCTGCGCACCGACCAGCTATTCGATTTGCTGGGCAAGGCCGACCTGGGCGTCCTCGGCGCCAATTCCACCTCCCGCTAAGTGGATGCGCCGCCGAATGGTCCGGCGGCGATTTCTATTTTTTGCAGAAATCCAAAATCGTCGGCATCATCTCGTCGAAAGCCTTTGCCTCGATATTCACGAGCCAAACCATATTTAGCGCAACCCGCAAATTCGGAAGTATGTCCGTTTTCTTTTTCGCCGTGATTCCGAATTCGTTTCGATATTCACGATGGAACTCAGTGTTATAGAGACCATGAAGACCGAGATGATTGGGGTGAGCGAATTCCGACAAGAATTCGTAGGTGGCGCTTAATCGGAGCCGTTTGTCTCTGAACAATTTCTTGTCCATCTTCTCGATCGCTGTAAGGATATTCTGCGCTTTGTATTTGTCGGCATCCGCTTCGTCATAAATTCCTTTCAATCGCGTCGCGAACCCAATATTCATGACGATTGAATCGAGAGCCTCGACATCTCTTTTTTCTGTTG
>DASXFX010000101.1:0-3215 GCA_036489375.1 Binataceae bacterium (SeqCode)
ACTAGGTAATGACCACGATGTCATCGGAGCGAAGCGAGTTCGGCCCGGATACGGAATCGGCCGGGTTCCGACGGTGGATGTGAGATCGCAATAGTAACTTCATCACTTTCAACAATGGAGCCGATGACTACTCGAATTAGATGCTGAGACCTAAGTGGTACTCCAATCACTTATCGGCGGGAGTGAGAGATTCACGATGAAGATCAAACGAATGGGACGTACCGGGCTGAAGGTGTCGGAGATTTGCCTGGGCACGATGACCTTCGGCAAGCAGTGCGATGAGGCGAGCAGCTTCGCTATCATGGACGCCGCGAGCGAACTCGGCATAGATTTCTTCGATACTGCAGACGGCTATCCGATGGGTGGTACGCTGGAGACCGTCGGGAGCACCGAGACGATCGTGGGCAAATGGTTGAAAGGGCGCCGTCATCAGATTGTTCTCGCCACCAAGTGCTGGGTGCCGATGGGTCCGAAACCGAATGACGGCGGGCTATCGCGGCGGCATATCTTCGACGCGGTCGAGGCCAGCCTGCGCCGTTTGCAAACCGACTACATCGATCTTTATCAAGCCCATGCGCCCGATCCCGAGACTCCGATCGATGAGACGCTGCGCGCGTTCGATGACCTCGTCCATCAGGGCAAGGTTCGTTATATCGGATGCTCGAACTTCAAGGCATGGCTGCTCGCGACGACGCTATCGCTGAGCGAGAAGCATGAACTCGCGCGGATGGACTGTGTGCAGCCGCGCTACAACATACTATTTCGCGAAATCGAGAATGAGCTATTGCCGCTATGCCACCATAACGGCATCGGCGTCATTGCCTATAACCCGCTGGCCGGTGGATTTCTGACGGGAAAATACCAGGCCGGCGCGCAACCCTCGGGCGAGACGCGGTTCGGCTTTCTCACCGGACCAACGAAGTCCATCTACCATAAGCGCTACTGGCAGGATGCCCAGTTTGAGGCGGTGGGCCATCTGCAGAAGTATTTCGCTCAGCGCGACAAATCGCTCACCCGAGTAGCTATTGCGTGGGTTCTGGCGCAACCCGATGTGACCTCGGCGATCGTTGGCGCAACCTCGGCCGCCCAGTTGCGCGAATCGGTGCCGGCGGTCGAACTAAAGCTCGACGCGGAAGAAATGGAGTTCTGCAATGAGATTTGGTTCCGGTTGCCGCGGCTGAGCGATCCTGCGGTTGCGACCCGATAGTCATTCGAGTTGCGGTGAAGTCTGAATAGCCAGTGAGAAAAGACGATGTATGATCTCATTCTGAAAGGCGGATCGCTCATCGATCCCTCGCAAGGCTTGAGCGGCACTCACGATATAGCGATCGAGAACGGCGCGATCGCGCGAATCGCAAGTGAGATTCCGGGCGAGGAAGCGCGAAGGGTGATCACCATTAAGGGACGCATCGTCACGCCTGGACTGATCGATCTGCACGCTCATGTGTTCGAAGGATTCACCCGCTTCGGCGTCAATCCCGACATCGCGGGCGTGCACGCGGGCGTCACCACCATAGTTGATGCGGGTAGTTCCGGCAGTGCAACGTTCGAGGGATTCACGCATCACATTCTGCCGCATTGCCATACCGAGATAATTCCCTTTCTGCACATCTGCCAAACCGGCCTCGCGACGATCCCCGACATCATCGCCGAAGGCAGTATCGATCTCGATGCGACCTTGCGCGTAGCCAATCGCCACAAAAACCTCATTCGCGGAATCAAGGCGCGGATGGTCTCGCCTGCGCTCGAGATTCTCGGCATGGAGATGCCGCGCCTGGCGAAACGCGCCGCGCGCGAAAGCGGCATCAAGTTGATGGTTCACATCGGCGACACCGAAAAGCGCTACGACCCGACCGTGATTAGACGCCTGCTGCCGCTGCTGGAAAAAGGCGACATCCTCACGCACTACTTCACCGCCAATCCCGGTGGCGTCCTCGATGGCAACGGGCGCCTGGTACCGGAAGCGTGGGAGGCGGAAAAAACCGGCGTGTGGTTCGATACCGCTCACGGCCAGATGAACTTCAGCTTCGATATTGGCCGCCGCATTATCGACCAGGGCTTGCTGCCGCATTGCATCAGCACCGATCTCACGGTGCCGGGACGGATCCGCGCGGTACACAGCATGACCGAGATGATGACGCGCTTCCTCGGCCTCGGATTCACGCTCGAACAGGTGGTTACGATGTGCACCGCCAATCCCGCCAAAGCGATCGGGGTTGAGGATCGGCTAGGCAGCCTCGCGGTCGGCCGGCCCGCGGATATTTCAGTGTTGCGAGTCGAGGAGGGCGACTGGACTGTTCACGACGTCCTCGGCGCGAGTTTGCATGTCACGAAGGCCGTGATGCCGGCGGTGACGCTCAAACGCGGCGAGGTCTTCGCCCCCGAATGGGGTCCGCGGACGTGGGGATGGGAGCCTGATCCCGGACCGTCAGGCGCTGCGAGTTTTAAGAGTTGCTGTTAGGTTCGTTCGCGACCCGGCATTTCACTTTTCATTGTGCGGAACAGAACCCCTACCGTGATCCGAGCCGACGCACGGAAAAAATGACATGTCAGCCTAGCTGCTGGATAACGTGCGAATCGAACTCGTCGATCACGCGGCGCTCACCGACGATCGCGACCTGGCTCACGCCCGCCGCGGCCATTTTTCGAATCCGCACCTGAATCTCTTCGGCCGAGCCGGTCAGGGTCGTTTCCTTGATCATGCGGTCCGTCACGAGCGGCGCATGCTCGGGCTTAAAGTCAGCGCAATAGCCTGAATAGAGATCGAGGTGACGCGTTTCAATCGGCGTGTTCGGTGTCCGGTAAGCGTCCTTGAACTTCATCAGACCCTCGCGAATATCGGCAGGCAGCTCGTGCGGGTCTTTGACCGAGAGCGCAAAGATGTTGCACTCGGAGGTGACCAGCGGGCCAACCGCGCGTTGCACGTCGGCAAAGGCCTCACCCGGTTTGGTCAAATGGAAGACGGTCGTCGCGACGATATAGATATCTTCAAGGCGACGGCCTGCGCGCTCGGCACCGCGGCGAACATGACTCAAGGTGTAGTCGAGCAGGCTGTCGCCGACTACTCCAAACAGGATGACGCCGTCGCCTATTTCCCCTGCCAGTTCGAGCGATTTTGGGCCGCTGCCAGCAAGATACACCGGGATTTTGTCGCGCAGGTTGATGAAACCGGAGTCAGGATCGAGAAACCGGATCTGCCGGCGGCGGTCACCTTC
>DASXFX010000152.1:0-27872 GCA_036489375.1 Binataceae bacterium (SeqCode)
GAACACCACGATGGCTTGGGCCGAACATTACGATGACTTGTAGCGAAAAGCACGATGACCCGTTCCGACCCTGTGGCTGACGAAACTTCAAGAGCGATCGTTATCGTTGGGGGCGGACTAAGCGGCGCGTTGGTTGCTATCCAGCTTCTGCAAAGAGCCTCGTCGCCGCTGCGGGTGGTAGTGATCGAACCGCGGGCTGAAGTGGGAAGGGGCGTCGCCTACTCGACCGTTTCGCCAGCGCATCTGCTGAATGTCCGCACGGGGAACATGAGTATCTTTCCGGAGCAGCCGGAAGATTTTCTGAACTATCTGCGGACTACCGAATTGAGCAATTTGGCGCCGGAGGATTTCGCACAGCGCCAACGTTTCGGAGCGTACGTGAGTGAGCGACTTGCAAGCGCTCAACGAGGAGCCGCAGCAGGAGTGCGGTTCGAACATATAAGAGGTCGCGCGCAGCGAATCGATCTCGATAGCAGAGGCGGAGCCGAGGTGACGCGGGAAGGTGGGTCAGTCGTACGCGCGCGGGTGACGCTGGAAGGCGGTTCGGTCGTACTCGCCGATGCGGTCGTCGTCGCGTTGGGCAATAACCCGCCGGCCATGCCCTTTGCTAATCCGGACGGCGTAGAGATCCTTTCGGGATGGTCGGCAGCCGCATCGGAAGGGGTGGCGAAAGACGACACGGTGCTGATCGTCGGGTCAGGATTGACGGCGGTGGATGCGGTATTGGCGCTGGCGGAGCGAGAACATCGCGGGCGGATTCGCGTAGTTTCCATGCACGGCCGCTGGCCATTGGTCCACGCGAATCCGCAGCCCACGACGCTGGCTCCGATGGCGGTGAGTGAAGGCGGTTCGGTGCTCGCGATTTTGCGTGAGTTGCGAATGCAAGCGCGGCGATATGAAGCGGCGGGGGAGTCATGGCAAATCGGCTTCGATCAACTGCGGCCGCAGATCAATCCAATCTGGCGGTACTGGCCTGAGCGCGAACGGCGGCGATTCCTGCGTCATGCGCGGCCGCTGTGGGAAATCCATCGCCATCGGATGCCGCCGGAGGCCGCGGCAATAATCGATCGCTTGAATCAACGGGGTCAGCTTACAACTCATCGTGGCCGGGTAATCGAGCTCAGGAGCAGCGACGACGGTCTCGCGCGAGTGACGATAGCCAGCGCAAGCCCGAACCGTCTGCTGGATTTGAAAGTACACCGAGTGATCGTGTGTACTGGTCCCGAACCGGATTTCCGCCAGGCCGCGCAGCCAGTTGTGCGCGACCTTATCGACCGCGAGCTGATCCAACTCGATAGCGAAAACCTGGGGTTATTGGTTACCGACGATTTCGCTTTGATTCAGTACGATGACAAGCCGTCGCCGGTATTGTTCGGGTTGGGACCACAGATTAAAGGGTCGCTATGGGAGACGACGGCGACGCCCGAAATTCGGGTGCAAGCGCGTGCCCTGGCGATTCATCTACTGCGGGTGACAGGCAAAGTCGCGGCGAGTCCTGGGCTCGGTTCGGACGACAACGCTTCGGGCTCTCCGGTTGATTGAATTGCGATTGAAGGGCGCGCAATCGTCCAACGCGAACGACAGCGGGGACGGCTGGTCGTCGTCCTGAATCAAAGCGACGTCGAGATCGGAGAATGGCGGTCTCGCGCTCAGCGGTACGCGCGTCGGCCAATCGGCACCCACAGCGACCAGCAAATTTGTGGTCTGAGCCAGTTCACGCGCTTGCACTCGAGAACAATTAGACGAAGACATAATCGGCGGAACCAGTTTCGCGCGGAGTTGCATTCGGGTTAACGATTGATTCTCGGCTGATATGAAATCAATGTTGGAGCGAGTGCTGCGATAGCCGTCGGGTAAAAATCAAGTTAGAGCATCGAATAATTCGATTATCGGGATCGAATTTTGGATTCCGTTGTCCGGCGCGCTGATGGTATGGGTGGGGCGCAATCCAATTCGAGCGGAGCCGAGCCGGAGTTCCAATCTCGGGGTGAGATCCCGGAGGGCCGGTGTTCAGTCGCACGCGAGGAGACGAGCGAGGCATGAGCGTGGAATTTATCGGGATGATCGGCACGCAGCCCGCGTCGGAGATTCATCCGCCACGGGGAGCGGCGATCGACGTCGATTACGTGCGGCGTTTTTCACAAGCGCATGAGCAGGCGGATTTCGATCGAATTCTAATCGGCTACTTTTCGAATGGGGCCGACGGGTTCGTCGTCGCCTCGTACGCTGCGTTTGTCACAGAAAAGCTCGGCCTGATGCTGGCGCATCGGCCGGGCTTCGTCGCGCCGACGCTGGCGGCGCGCAAGCTCGCAACACTCGATCACTTCAGCGGCGGCCGGCTGGCAGTTCACATCATCTCGGGCGGCGATGACGCCGATCAAAACAAGGACGGCGACTTCCTCGCGCACGATGAGCGCTACGCGCGGACCGACGAGTACGTCGAGGTCCTGCGGCGAATATGGACGGCGGACAAACCGGTGGACCATCAGGGCCGCTACTATGCTTTTCGACGATCGTTTTCCGATGTGAAGCCGAGGCAGAAGCCTTACCCGCCGATCTACTTTGGCGGATCTTCGGACGCAGCGATCGCAATCGCGGGCAAGCACGCAGACGTCTATGCGCTGTGGGGAGAGCCGCTGGCAGAGGCGGCCAAGACGATTGCGCGGGTGCGGGCCGCGGCGGCGCTGCATGGGAGGAAGGTGCGGTTCAGCTTATCGATGCGCCCAATCCTGGCGCGGTCGGAAGAGGAGGCGTGGTCGCGAGCGCGGAGGATCCTCGAGACCATTCGAGAAACCGGCGGCCGAGCGATGTTAGGTGCGCCGGGCAAAGCGCCGCAAAATGTGGGCTCGCAAAGACTGCTCGCGGCGGCGGCCAAAGGCGAGGTGCTCGATCAGCGACTATGGACCGCGGTCGCGGCGGCAACCGGTGCGCGCGGGAATACCACGGCGCTGGTAGGAACTCCGGCGCAGGTTGCGGAGTCGTTGATCGCCTACTACGAACTTGGAGTGACGACATTCCTGATTCGCGGCTTCGACCCGCTTGAAGATGCGATCGATTATGGCCGAGAATTGATCCCGATCGTGCGAAGGGAGATAGCGCGCCGTGAGGATGAGAGCAGCGTCGCGCCTCGGAGTGCCGCCAGCTAGCGGAAACCTTCGAGGGCGGGCGCTCAAGGCAAACAACTCGCAACCTCGAAACGGCGCGGAGACGAATGAACAAACGCATCTACTTTAACGCCTTCCACATGAACTGCGTGGTCCATCAATCGCCCGGGCTGTGGGTGCGCCCGGAAGATCAGATGGTGAAATACAACGAACTGGAAACCTGGGTGGAGTTAGCCCAGCTGCTCGAGCGTGGCTGTTTCGATGCGCTATTTCTTGCGGACGTGGTCGGAGTGTATGACGTCTATCGCAATAACCGGGTGGCAGCGCTTACCCAGGCGGCGCAGGTACCGGTGAACGATCCGGCAATGCTGATTCCGGCGATGGCTTATGCGACCAAGCACCTAGGGTTCGCCTTCACCAGCTCGACCTTGCAAGTTCATCCGTTCACGTTTGCGCGGACAGTTTCCACGCTCGACCATCTCACCAAGGGCCGGATAGCCTGGAATATAGTTACTTCGTACCTGGAGAGTGGCGCCCGGAGCCTGGGTCATCCGGGCTTGTTGCCGCACGATGAGCGCTACGACGTGGCCGAAGACTACATCAACCTATGCTACAAATTGTGGGAGGGAAGCTGGGAAGACGATGCGGTAGTCAAAGATCGCGAGCTCGGCATCTATGCAGACCCGGCGAAGGTCTGGGACATTCATCACGACGGCAAATACTTCAGCAGTCATGGCTGTCATCTATCGGAACCATCACCTCAGCGGACGCCGGTGTTGTACCAGGCCGGCGGTTCACCGCGAGGCCGTGAATTTGCGGCACGTCACGCCGAGTGTGTGTTCGTAGGGGGATCAAATCCGGTAAAGGTGGGCGAAGTCATTCGGGACACGAGAGAACAGGCGCGCCAGTTTGGCCGGGATCCGTCGGACATGCTCTTTTTCCTTTACGCGAAGGTACTAACTGCGGACACCGAGGCGACTCTGCAGCGCAAGTACAATGACTATCTTGAAAACGTCAGTTACGAAGGCGCGATGGCATTGCTAAGTGGGTGGGCCGGGATCGACTTTAGCAAGTACGATCTGGACAAGCCGGTCGAGTACGTCGAGACTAACGCGGTGCGATCGCTGATGCAGGCGTTTATCCGGACGGATGAGTCGAAACGGGTGTGGACGGTGCGCGACCTGATGAAGCGAGTCGGGCTCGGTGGCGGCGGTCCGCTGGTGATGGGCACGCCAGAGCAGCTAGCAGACGTCTTTCAAAACTGGATAAACGCGGGAGTTGACGGATTCAACCTGGCTTACATGGTTACGCCGGGATCGTTCACCGAGTTCGTCGACGGGGTCGTGCCGATTTTGCAAAAGCGGGGGCTTATGCAAACCGAATATCAGGAAGGGACCCTGCGCGAAAAGCTAATGGGGCCAGGCCGCGCGCGGCTGCGAGCGCCTCATCCGGCGGCGCAGTATCGCGTCGGTACGGTTCGCGAAAGGGTCAATAACCTGTAGTAAGTTCGACTAAAATACCATCCGGATCGCGGCTATAAGCCGAGCCAGCGTCGATCGAGCCAAGCAGCGAGTGCTCGATGCGGCGAAGAGAGCGACCGACGCCGTCGCCTTCTTCTTGTTGTTTTAATCCTGGGGACTAGTGCAAGCAGCGAGGCGCTTACCTTCGACGGATATCGTCTGATCGATCGGATAGCCCATCAAGGTGCCGCGCAATTCGACTACACCAGTGTAGTGGTCGGCACTGCTAAAAATAATCGAACCTTCGCTGGTAATTGCCGACGGGCTTTTGCAATCGAGGCGCCACTTCAGTGAGGTGCCGGTGCGCTTTGAATATTCACTCTTGCAAGATTTATCGAGCGGAGTTGGGGAATAAGCGAAATTGGTCCACGGGTCCGAATCTTCGAAGACGCAATGCCAGTCAACTGTCGGATTCGCGCGTGGAGCGTATGGGGAATACGTCGTTTTCCATAAGCCAGGCAGCGCCTTGAATTCGTCGTCAGCACCGAGCGATTGCGAAAACGATAAACTGACAAAAAAGACCGCCAAAAGCGCAGCCGCCCCAAGCATCCTACACGACGAACTCTTACTGCAACCCATAACGCATCACCTACGCGATTACGCGAATTCGATTAAAGGGCGGAGCGGCAACTGGTGCCGCTCCGCGGTTACGAACAGTTCAGCCACTTTCCGGCTTGATGGGTGCCACCTCGATCATTCGTTCACTAGATCGGGTTGTGATGGAAGTTGAACATATCCATCAAGTCCCCGATTGCCGGGCTGTTGAGCGGCACATACGGATTGTTCGGTTTAGTGATCGGGTTATTCAGATTGTCGCGGCTACGCTTGGAGATGGTCTCGCCAAGATTCCAATTCGCTTCGACAAACTTATCGAAGGAGACGTGATCGTAGTAAGTATGAACTACGCGGCCACCCTGCGAATAGGGCGACACCACGAGAAGCGGAATTCGGGTGCCGTCGCCGAAGAAATCGATGGTCTGAACATAGCCGGAATCCCAGTAACCGCCACCCTCGTCGAAGGTGATCATGATCGCTGTATCCTTCCATACCTGGGGATTAGCCTGAGCCATCTCGATGATCTTCTGACAGAAGCCTTCGAACAGGTCGAGCTTCGATGACGCCGGATGGCCGTCGAGCAAACCGTCGGGCTTTACAATGGATACTGCGGGCAGGGTGTTGCTGCTGATATCCGAGTAAAGGTCCTCGATGTCCTGGTTGTGGGCGCGCAAAGACGGATTCGTCATAATCTGCGTCGAATAGAGGAACGGATCGCAGATGTTACAGAAAGTCCCGCCTTCGCCATCCTCTTTACCGCCGTCCCAACCCTCGCCGTAGTATTTCCAAGAGACGTGGTGTTTGGAGAGCAGAAGTCCTATGTTGTTCTGGGTAGTAGGCGGAATCGTAAACTGAGTTGCACCGAGCGGCGCAGGCGTACCATCGCCCAGGTAGCCCGGGTTGTAGTTGTTAACCAGGTAGTAGGCATTCCGCTGGCAGTCACCGGCGAGGAAGGGATGGTATGGAAGCGCGTTAAGATAAGCCAATATGGGTGCGACGCCGGCTTGGGTATTGTCGGAGCAATTGACGTAGGATCCGCCCTTCCCCGTGACCGTGCTGCCATAGCCGTCATCGGTGTAGTAGTTGTTGGTGCCCTGTTGCGGATCAGGATTTTCGATCTGGCCTGCAGGCGGAATAGCCGGATTCCCGTGAGTGTCGGCGTAATAGATCAGGCTGCCGTATCCCAGCATGATGTGATTTGCACCGGTGCCACCCATGACCGATTGATGGAAGTTGTCGCTGAGTGAGTACTGCTGTGCGAGTTGAGTAAAGTAAGGGACGTCAGTGCCGTTGGCGACGTTGAAAAACTGCATCGCCGTGGAGCCCTCACCGGTCGTTTGATTGGTAAATGGGTTCGGTTGAGCAGCACCATTGCTACCGGCGCCGATGGTAGTCTCAACCCATGGAAACAGGTCGTTCTGACAACCACTAGTGTTACTCTTGGTGGTCTTGGCCGCGTCACAGTCGAGCTGCTGCCACATCTGAAAAAAACGATGGACAGGGCTGCTCGCATAATCGTCGTACGAGAGCGGGGGGTCCATATCGAGCGGACCGTTGAAATTCGGGAGGTAGGAATTTACGTTGGACCCACTGACAGTGAAGGGAAATCGCGTATCAACTACATCACCCGCCAACCCTGAACCGCCGTTCGCGAGCTCATCATAGTCCGCGGTCGGTAACGCCGGCTCGAAGGCCTCGGCGGCCGAAGCGCTGGGAAAGTGCGGCGCCTGAGGAGCTCCATCGGTGTTGATTGCGGGCAACTGGGGAAAAGCTGTGGTCTTAGGAGGGCTAGGTGAAAATGTAGTCGTGTCGGACGCCTGCCATTGGGTAGCGAGTCCAGAGTTCGCACCCAGCGCACCAGTCGTAGTCACTATGCCTTTGGAGAGCAAATTCGAGACCGTCTGGCCGGCGGGCGGCGAATAAGTCGCAAATACGTGGTCGAACGTGCGATTTTCACCGATGATCAAAATCACGTGTTTAATTGGAGTTTTGGTTGCATTGCTGCGATCTAGCGGATCGAATAGCCGCAGCGCCGTTGGCGGAATCTGAATCGGATTGCTCAACAGTCCGCCACCAATCAAGTTTTTCCGAAAGGAAGCATCGTTATCAGGTTCCTGCGCGGCGCCATATAACGGCATCGCGAGTTGGGCTGACAGCATAGCTCCTGCTGCGAGAGTTGAGATCCACTTTTTCTTTTTGATTTGGTGCATTATCCCTCCTCCTTAAACGCCAAAAAATGGGATTCGTCCCATGGCGGGAGGATGACGTATGCAGGTTAAGGAGCATCGGAATTGGTTTTACGGGTTAGACAAGATTTTAATGAATCTTGAAGAACGCTTAGAGACGTTATCTTGATTTGTCCTTGATAACCGCAAATGCGGTTGACTGGATGACAACATTTCGCTCACGTGCCAGCTTTCGGGATCAGCAGCGCTTGTGACGGTACGTTGGCGTTGTGCAGTACCTTGCCCCGACCAGGTGGAAGTCGATGGGTAAGCCGATAAGAGCGGTTGCAATGAGGCGGGACTTTTGTAGAACCTCGCGGCGGGTCAGCCGCATCCGGGTTCAGACTTACCCATGCAGCGGATTAGCATAAGCCAAAACCGTTACGCGGAAGTTAAGCTTCGGTTAATGCGCCGCGCAATGCCGAAATCGATCTAGTTTTCCAATCAAATCGAAGGGTTTGGTGCCGCGGTGCTTTTCGCGGTTGCCGTTGCAGGGCTCAATCTCTCGCTCACTTGATGAACCAGGACATAGAAGACCGGTACGAAAGGTATTGCCAGTAATGTGGAGGCGATCATGCCGCCGAACACCACCGTGCCTAGAGATTGCTGACTGGCGGCGCCGGCTCCGTCGGCGGTTACCAGCGGGACTACGCCGAGGATGAAGGCGATCGAGGTCATCAGGATCGGCCGAAAGCGCCTCCGCGCTGCTTCGACTGCCGCGTCCGCGGTGGACATGCCTCCGGCGCGTAGCTCGCGCGCGTACTCAACTATCAGGATCGCATTCTTCGCCGCCAGGGCGATCATCAGGACCAATCCAATCTGGGTGTATAGGTCGTCTGGCAGCTTTCGAATAACCAATGCGACGACGATTCCTACCAGCGCCATAGGTACGACCAGAATCACGACCGCCGGGTCGGTCCAGCTTTCGTACTGTGCCGCGAGTACCAGGAAGACGAGTGTAATCGACAGCGCGAAGATCAGGTAGGCCTGGTTACCGATCAATTTCTCCTGATACGAAAGGCCGCTCCATTCATAGTCCATCCCATGCGGCAGTACTTCCGATCCTATGCCCTGCATTATGTCGAGTGACTGGCCCGAACTATAACGTGGCGTTGCGATGCCGGTTATAGTCGCCGCGGGGTAAAGGTTGTAGCGGGTCACCAATTCCGATCCTAACGCGGGGTGCACACTGACTATTGCGCCAAGCGGCACCATCTGGTTGTCGCGATTAGCCACGTAAAGTTGAGGAATATCCTTCGCCTGGTTTCGATAGTCAGTGTCTGCCTGAACGCGAACCTGAAAGCTCTGGTTGAACTTGTTAAACAGGTTGACGTAGCTCGAACCCATGTAAGTCTGCAGAGTATTAAAGACGTCGTTAAGGGTTACACCGAGCGACTTAGCCTTGGTGCGATCGATATCGACATACGCTTGCGGACTACTATCGCTAAATGTGGTAAACCCAATGCGAAGAAAGCCGGCCTTGTCGTGCGCCTTGGCGAGGATAAGCTTCACCGCCTTCTGTAACTCTTCGAGGCCCAGACTGCTGCGATCTTCCACCATCATCTGGAAACCGAATGCATTACCCAGCCCAGGAATAGGCGTCGGTGGCAGCACGTTGAATTGCCCCTCCGGCACCATCCGGAACTTCCCTTGAAGCTCCGCCAACGCGCTGGGCAGAGTAAAACCAGGCGGGCGTTTGCCCCAATCCTGAAACATCACGAAGGTGGTGATGACGTTGGACATCTTGGCCGAGTCCATCGCCGAATAGCCGCCGATCGTCACCCACCCTTTGAGGCCAGCCACGTGCTTGAGGACGCCGTCGATGTCGGCAGCCAACTGACGCACGCGCGGCTGCGAGGAACCGGAAGGTAGCTGCGCGATAACGATACAGTAGCCCTGATCTTCGAGAGGCATCAGCGCCGTGGGGTAAACCGCAAATGCAGCGGCACCCAGGCCGACTACAACAAAAAAGACGATGGCCATTCGTCCCGGCCGCGACGCCATCCATCGAACTATCGCGATGTAGCGGTCTTCGACTACCTGATAGCCTCGGTTGAATCCCGCGAAAAACCAGTTGAGCTTTTTGTCCTTGGGTATGGGTCTCAGATACAGCGCGCATTGCGTCGGCTTGAGCGTAAGCGCGTTGAGCGCGCTGATGATCGCAGTCGATGCGATGACCAGTGCGAATTGGCGAAACATCTGTCCGGTGATTCCGGGTAGGAACGATGCCGGCAAGAATACCGAAGTCAAAACCAGGGTGATACCGAGCACGGGCCCGGTCAATTCACTCATCGCCTGAATGGCGGCGTCCTTTGGCGTCAATCCCTGTTCGATGTAGTGAGACGCGTTCTCAACGATGACTATTGCGTCATCGACGACGATGCCGATCGCAAGAATAAGTGCGAACAGCGTCATCAGGTTGATCGTAAAACCGAGCAGCGCAATCGCGGCAAACGCTCCTATGATTGTGACCGGTACGGTGGTCGCAGGTACCAGCATTGCCCGGAAATTCTGGAGGAACAGGATGATTACTATCAGGACCAGGATTCCCGCTTCGATCAAGGTCATGTACACCGCATTAATCGACTGGTTGATAAAGAGCGTGGTGTCGTAGAGTGTGGTGTACTTCAGACCTTGCGGAAAGGTCTTACTCATCTGCGTCATCAACTGGCGCGTCTCAGTGGCGACCTGTAAGGCGTTCGCACCGGGCAGGGCAAACACTGCAATATGAGCGGTCTTCTTACCGTTGAGCCCCGAAAATACCGTGTACATCTGTTGGCTCAGTTCGACGCGGCCGACGTCGCGAATCCTCACCAGCGACGAGGTCTGGTGCGACGGCGAAGGGTCACTCACCTGGGCGGCGGTCGTTGTCGGAGCCTCGCTCTTGATGACGATGTTTTCGAATTCCTTCGTGTCGGAGAGCCGGCCGAGTGCGTTGATCGTAAACTGAAAGACCTGGCCCCCGGGTGCGGGAGGTCCGCCGATTTGGCCGGCCGCCACCTGCATATTCTGATGCTGGATGGCGTTTTCGACATCGAGCGTGGTCAGTCCGTAAGACTTGAGCTTCATCGGATCCAGCCACACACGCATGCTGTATGGTCCGGCTCCAAAGACCGAAATCTGTCCAACTCCCGGCAGGCGGGCGAGCGGGTTTACCAGGTTGATGATGGCGTAGTTCGCCAGGAAGGAGTCGCTGTAGCGGCTGTCGTCGGAATAAAGGCTTTCAATCAATAATATGTTAGTGCTTACTTTCTTGACGTTGACGCCTTGCGATCGAACCGACTGCGGCAACTGCGGCAGCGCGCTGTTGACCGCGTTTTGAACCAGCGCCAACGACCGGTTCAGATCGGTCCCGATCGCAAAGGTGACGGTAAGGGTGTAGCTACCGTCGCTGCCGCTGGTGGACTGCATGTAGATCGAGTTTTCGACGCCGTTGACCGCTTGTTCGACTGGAATGCCAACGGTCTGCGCCACGGTCTCGGCCGATGCTCCCGTATAACTGGTAGTGACCTGAATGGTAGGTGGAACTATCTGCGGATACTGCGCGACCGGAAGATTGTAAAGGCACACCACACCTAGCAACATCGTGACGATCGCGATGACGTTAGCCAGGATCGGCCGTTCGATGAAAAATTTGGACATGCAGTCTGCTTACGAAATGCTACGATACTTGCTACTCAGTCTCGGCTTTGACTTTGTGTTGCCGGGGCGATTGCGGCCGCGTGACGCGCTTCGCGTCTTTCAGTGATGCCTTCCATCTCGATGAAGAAAATCGGCACGAACGGAATGGCGAGCAAGGTGGATGCGAGCATTCCGCCAAATACCACCGTACCCAGCGCCTGTTGACTAGCCGCACCGGCGCCGGTCGCGGTCAGCAGCGGTACGACGCTCAGGATGAAGGCGATCGAGGTCATCAGGATCGGACGAAAGCGGCGGCGCGTTGCCTCGACCGCGGCCTCGGCGGTCTTCATGCCTTCCGCCTTCAGATCGCGCGCGAATTCCACTATGAGGATGGCGTTTTTCGCTGCAAGCGCGATCATCAGCACCAGGCCTATCTGCGTGTACAGGTCGGTTGGAAAGTTCCGCACGACCAGCGCGACTATCACGCCGACGAGTGCCATCGGGACCGTGATGACCACCGCGGCGGGGCTGGTCCAACTCTCGTATTGACCGGCCAGGACCAGGAACACCAGCGTGATCGAGAGTGCGAAAATGAAGTAGGCCTGACTGCCGATGAGTTTTTCCTGATATGAGAGTCCGGTCCAGTCGTAGGCCATTCCCAACGGCAGGTTGTCGTGGGCGATCGTCTCCATCGCGGCCAATCCCTGTCCCGTGCTGTAGCCGGGTGCGGGACCGCCGATAATCGGCACGGCCGGGTAAAGGTTGTAGCGTGTCAACAGCTCCGATCCGAGCGCTCGGTGGACGCTGATCATCGTGCCCAACGGTACCATCTGACCGTTGCGGTTGGCGACATTGAGATCCTGGATGTCTTCCAGCGCGCGCCGATAGTTGGCCTCGCCCTGCACCCGTACCTGGAAGCTCTGATTGAACTTGTTGAACAGGTTGATGTAAGTCGAGCCGAGATAGGTTTGCAAAGTCTGGAAGACGTCATTGATAGAGACGCCGAGCGATTCCACCATCGTGCGGTTGATATCGATGTAGAGTTGCGGACTATCAGCGCTGAAGGTGGTCGTGACTCCTTGCAGGCTTTGATCTGCGGCGGCCTTTCTCAATATCAGTTGCGCGCCTTTCTGTAGTTCACCGATGCCGACGCTGCCACGATCCTCGATCATCATCTGAAAGCCGCCCGCTTGACCTAGTCCCGGTATCGGCGGCGGAACCAGGACCGAAAAGGCGGCCTTCTGGATCGATCGCAGCTTGTTCTGCAGGTTGGCGACGATCGCGTCTTGAGTCAGCGCGGCGGGCCGCTTGGCAAAATCCTCGTACATCACATATTCGGTGATAACATTCGCAAGATTGGCGGAATCGAGATCCGAGTAGCCGCCACTGGTGACCCATCCTTTGATGCCGGGCATGCCTTTCAACACGCTGTCGATGTTGGCGGCGACTTCGCGCATCCGCGGCTGCGACGCGCCGGCCGGTAGGCGCGCGATGATTAGACAGTAGCCCTGATCCTCCAGGGGCAGGAACGCCGATGGATGAAACGCGAAGATCACGCCCGCGGATCCCACGATCACGATAAACACGTAGACCATTTGCCGAGGTCGCCCGGCCATCCAGCGCACGACGCCGATGTAACGCAGCTCCACGGAGTCATAGACCCGGTTGAATCCGCGATAGAACCAGTTGATCTGCTTGTTCTTGTCGATCGGCCGCAAGTACAGCGCGCATTGCGTAGGCTTCAGCGTCAACGCGTTGAGCGCGCTGATGATTGCCGTCGAAGCGATCACCAGCGCAAATTGCCGGAACATCTGTCCGGTAATGCCAGGCAGAAACGACGCCGGCAGAAACACCGACGTCAATACCAGCGTAATTCCCAACACCGGTCCGGTGAGCTCACTCATCGCCTTGATCGCCGCGTCCTTGGGCGTAAGTCCCTGCTCGATATAGTGCGAAGCGTTTTCGACGATGACTATCGCGTCATCGACGACGATTCCTATCGCAAGGATGAGTGCGAACAGCGTCATCAGGTTGACAGTGAAGCCGAGTAGCGCCATCGCGGCGAAGGCGCCGATGATAGTTACTGGTACGGTGGTCGCCGGCACCAGCATCGCGCGGAAGTTCTGCAAGAACAGGATGATGACGATCAGGACGAGAATCCCCGCCTCGAGCAATGCATCGTACACGCCGCCAATCGAGTCTTTGATAAAGGTCGAGGTGTCGAGCAGCGCGTCGTACTTAAGGCCGGCGGGAAACTTCTGGCTCATCTGTGTCATCAGCTTGCGCACTTCCTGCGACACCTTGAGCGCATTGGCTCCCGGCAGGGTATAGACGTTCATCTGGGCGGCCTTCTTACCGCTGAGTCCTGACACGGTCGAGAAGGACTCCTGGCTCAGTTCGACCTTGGCGATGTCCTTGATGCGCACGATCGTCGCCGTTTCGCCCCGTTGTATAGGATCTTCCGTCTCGCTCGCCTCAGTCGAAGGCGGCCGTGCCTTGACGATGATATTTTCGAACTGCGCGACGTCCGAGAGACGGCCCATCGCTTTGACGGTGAACTGAAAGATCTGGCTGGCAGCTACCGGCGGCCCTCCTACTTGTCCTGCCGCCACCTGGATGTTCTGGTTTTGAATCGCTTGCTGAACTTCGAGCACGGTCAGGCCGTAGGCCTTCAGCTTTACCGGATCGAGCCATATCCGCATGCTGTACGGTCCGGCGCCAAGCACCTGCACCTGCCCCACACCGGGCAGGCGCGCCAAAGGATTTTGCAGGTTGATGATCGCGTAGTTGCTTAGAAAGGTTTCGTCGTAACGATTGTCGTCCGAGTAGAGACTTCCGATCAGAAGTATATTGGTGCTGACCTTCTGGATACTCACGCCTTGCTGTTGAACGGCGTCAGGAAGCTGCGACAAGGCGCCATTTACCGCGTTCTGCACCAGCGCAATTGCCCCATTCAGATCGGTACCTACCGCAAAGGTTATCGTGAGCGCGTAGCTGCCGTCGCTGCCGCTCGTCGATTGCATATAGATGGAACCTTCGACGCCATTCACACCTTGCTCGAGCGGAATCCCTACGGTCGTGGCGATAACGTCGGCGCTCGCACCCGGATAGCTGGTGCTCACCCGGATCGTCGGCGGTACGATGTTAGGGTATTGCGCGACCGGAAGGTTGATCAGGCAAACCAACCCCAGCACGATCGTGACGATCGCGATGACGTTGGCGAGGATCGGTCGTTCGATGAAAAACTTAGACACGTCCGATCCTCAGTCGATGATCAACTTTTGCCGTTGGCCGTTGGCGGCGGCGTCAATGTGGTTTGCTGCGGGGCGACCTCGGCTCCCGGAATCGCCTGCATCAACCCGGCGACGATAACCCAATCGCCGGCTTGCAGACCGTCGTCGATCACCATCATGTCGCCTACCTGAAAGCCGGCCTTCACGCTGCGGCGCTCAACGACATTTTTGGCATCGACGACCAGGAGATATTCTCCCTGCTGATCGAAGCTGATGGCGTCGCCGGGGACCAACAATGCTTCCCGTGGCTCCGGCAGTGGGACGCGAACGCGAACAAAGAGACCCGGCAGCACGGTGCCATCGTTGGGAAAAATGCCGCGCAACTGTAGTGTTCCAGTGGTCGGTGCCACGGCGATGGCCGCGAAATCCAAGCGGCCTTGATGCGGAAATCCGGTCTCATTGGCGAGCTCGTAGTAGCAGGGCAACATGCGCTGGCCCACCGGCTTGCCAGCAGCGGTGTCCTTGTAACGAGTTCTGAGCTTGAGTAAGTCGCCTTCGTTGATCGTGAAATAGACATACAGCGGATTAAGCTGATCAATTTGCGCCAGTGCCGTTTGCTGACCCGGCGATCCGACCAGGTTGCCGGGATTGACCAGGTGGCGTCCGATACGCCCATCGAAGGGCGCTCTTACTTCGGTGTAGCTGAGATTCAACTTGGCCAGAATGACCTGGGCTTGCGCACTGCTTAGTCCGGCTTCCGCCGATTCCTCTTCGAAACGCCAATGGTCAACTTCGGTTTGTGTAGCCGCATCCTGTTTGAGCAATCCGCTGTATCGGACTAACTCGGTCTTGGCGTGCCAAAGCGCGGCCTTCTCGGCGGCGACCTGCGCGATGGCCTGCTGAAGTTGGGCTTTGTACTGTGCCTGCTGAATGGTGAAGAGGAGTGCGCCCTTCTTCACGAGCGTTCCGTCAACGAAATGCACCTGGTCGAGATAGCCTTCTACTCGCGCGACCAGAGTCACGGAATCCACGGCGACGGTGTTGCCGCTGAAATCGAGATAGTCGTTGACGTTCTGCATCAACGGTTTGGCAACGGTAACCGCCGGCGGCGTTACTACAGGAGTCTTTTCGCCGCCACATCCGGCAGCGATGACGATCGCGAACAGAGCGAGCGCGAGCGTGGTCAGGCGCGAACGCGCGATCGCTGACGTTCGCAGCATCGCGAGGCGAGCTACGTTTAGAGTTATCTTGCAAAATACGAACGGACGACGAATTGTTTCACGTGAAACAATTCGCCGTTCGTTTGCGGGGAAATTTTTCACGGTTGACATTGGACCCCGGAATCCCGCCCCGAATAAATCGCACCAGTCACTCCCAGCATTAAGCTTGGTCCTCCGCCGCGCTACGCGATCGCATTGGCGAGCGCCCTCGGCTGCGTCGATGATCGTTACCATTCGGGCAGCCGTATCAGCGGTCCCGTATCCTGAGTCGAGGGGAGTCCGGGCGCCTGCGGTTGAGTCAGGTCGGGCGTCAGCAGAGTTCCCCAGTTAGTCCGGTTTTCCATTTCGCGGGCGGTATCGGGAGGGATGAAGTTGTGTCCCTCGCGAATCTGCCAGCCGCCGCCCATCGCACGATAGGCAGCGATCAAACCCAGCGGAACCTGGCCACTCCAGATGGCGAGGTTGTTCTGGGCCTCATAAAGGTTTTGTTCGGCGGTGAGGACGGTAGTGAAGTCTGCGATCCCTTCCTTGTATTGGATCATCGCGATGCGAAGGGCGCCTTCGGCCGCTTTGACGCTCGCCTTGAGATAAACGACGGCGGCGCGGGCTCCGATGAAGGTTGTCATGCCGTTGGCGACTTCCTGCTGGGCCTGGAGCACGGTGTTCTGAAAGCTGATCAGTAATTCCTGAAATTTGGCGTCCTGAACCCGTACATTATTGGTGATCTGTCCGTAGTTCAGGATGTTCCACTGGAATGAGGGGCCGGCCGTATAGATCAGGCTGGCGTGGGTGAAGACATCACTCAGACTCGATTTGCCGACGCCAGAAGAGACGGTGCCGACGCTGCCGAGCAAGGTGAAGGCGGGTAAAAGGTCGGCCTTGGTGAAGCCGATCTGGGCGCATTGTGCGGCAGCGTCGAGTTCGGCGCGCCGAATATCGGGCCGCCGCGCCATCAGGTCGCCAGGGACGCCAACGGCTACCCGTTCTGGCGCATCGGGAATGCCAGTCTTACCTGCAAGCAGCGGGTCCACCGCGCCAGGGGCCATTCCGAGCAGGACGCTGAGGGCGTTTTTCTGCGTCTGCAACTGGATATCGAGTTGCGGGATAGTAGCCTCGGTGGCGCCGAGAACGTTTTCGGCCTGATCGACGTCGCGGCCCGTCACAACTCCGCCGACATGCCGGGCCTTGGCGATTTTGACCGCGGTCTTCTGGCGGGTGACGTTGTCGTGCGCAATCTGGATTTGCGCTTGGGAAGTCCGGATCTCGACGTAAGTGCTGGCGATGTCGCCGGTGAGGGTTACGAGCACATCATCATAACTGGCAACCGACGAAAGAAAGGCGTCGTCGGCCGACTGGATGCCTCGGCGCAACTTGCCCCAGACGTCAATTTCCCACGCGGCCTGCGCGCCAAACGCATCCGATGCATAGACGTTGCTGAGGATGTTGTACGGCAACGAGCCAGGAATCCGATTGTAGCTAAGCGAAGCACTAACCGTCTGTTGCTGCGGATAGAACTCTCCGATCGCCAAGCCTAGCTGTGCGCGAGCCTCGAGTACTCGCACTCCGGCTGTGCGCAAATTTAGATTCTGGGCATACGCAATACCGACGAGCCGAGTCAGGACGGGATCATTGAAGACCGACCACCAGTCAGCGTAAGCGAGATGGCTGGTGTCCACGCCGGGGTTTGCCGCCTGTTCCCACTTACTGGCCAGTGGCGCGGGTGGCCTCTTATAGTCGGGCCCGATCATGCACGCCTGCAACGACGACGCGATTAGCAGCGCGACGATTGCGGGGCGGCGCGCCATCGAAAGGCGGTACTTGCAGGCCGCCGTTCGACTGGACGGGGTCAGAGGTGCAGATGGCACTTTAGAGAACATTCGTCAGAGCGCAATCCGCCAGCACCGAGTTGTGACGAGATGTCCGTGTGGTCCGGCGGCGGGGGGCATCGGCACCGCGTATTCGAGCGACCTTTCCCCTTTCACGATTTGCCGCTCACTCTGATCCGAGGTTGATAAGGAGGGCTCGGTCACGGGCGCACAGCCCTCTCGAAACCTTGTCGGGATTTAAGTCTCGGAGCGGCCCGCATCGTTTCCTTTTTAGACGGAATCGCGCACTAAATGACGCGATTACCCAATTGAATGGAAAACAGCTTTAATACAGGCCCTTGGTTCGCGCAAGGGAGTCGCGAGCGGAGGCCGATCGGCTGTGAACACTGATCGCTACGGAAGGCGCAAACGGAGAGGTTTTGCACAGCTTTCGAGCGCACGCGTTTAGATGCTGCGCCCGTTGAGGCGATGTATCGGAGTGCGAGGGTGGCTTATTTCAGCAGACCAAGATGGACGGCAACGATTAGGGCCGCCAATGCTAGGGCGAGAGCCATGCCCAAGAATGGATAGAGACGCCTCATCGGTGGCGGTGGTTTCCTTCTGTTGGGATTTGCATAGGAGTGACGGCCATTTGTACGACTGAATTGAGAAACGTTCTTTCAGCGCGGAGGTTTCGTCCGACCCGCCAGACTCGCTGGTTAAAATCTATTCGCATTTCCCTTTTGGTGCGACCTCGTGAATAATAAGGTCCGTTAAAGTCGATAATTGAGGGTCGTGCGTCGTCATCGCGCGCCGAGTCCGAAATTAAACTTTGATAGGTAGAGCGGGGAGATCAAGAGGCATCCGATGAGATATATAACCTCTGCATTGTGCGCGTTGGTATGTCTGGTCGCCACCGGCGTGACATCTTTGGCGCAGGGTTCGCCATTTGCGGCCCCGCGAATCGCCGGGGCGATCGACGAAGCGAGCCTGATCCAGCTCAAGGGCAACATTCATCCACTGGCGCAATCTCAATACGACCACGGAGCGGTGGCGGGCAACCTCGCGATGGACCATATGCTGCTACAGCTCAAGCGGAGCCCGGAGCAGGAACAGGCGCTGCAGACGCTGCTCGGAGAATTGAACGATCCATCGTCCGCCAACTACCACAAGTGGCTGACGGCGGAGGAATTCGGCGAAAAGTTCGGTCCCGCGCAGCAGGATATCGACACGGTCACCGCATGGCTGAAGTCGCACGGCTTCCGCGTCAACCAGGTTTATCCCAGTGGCATGATGATCGATGTGTCGGGTACCGCGGAGCAGGTGCGGAAGGCGTTTCATACGGAGATCCACAACTACAGAGTCGATGGCGTAAATCACATCGCGAATGCGGCCGACCCGCAGATACCTGCGGCACTCGCACCGCTGGTGGTGGGATTCGCTTCGCTCAACGACTTCATGCCGCGCGCGGCGGTGGAGAATGTTGGCGAGGTCACGAAGGATTCGAAGAGCGGCAAGTGGAAGCCGGCCGGATGGGATCCCAGCTACTCGTTCTCGTATCAAAACAGCGAGCAGTACGACGTTGGACCGCTGGATTTCGCGAAGATCTACAATATCGCTCCAGTGTGGGCTACGACGAACACGGGACAGGGCCAAACGATTGTAGTAATCGAAGACACGAATGTTAATGCTGCCGACTGGACCACGTTCCGATCGGCCTTTGGACTGTCGGCCTATCCCGGCACGCTGACCCAGGTTCAGCCTCCACCGAAATCGGGCGCGAACAATTGCAGCAATCCGGGCACCAATGGTGACGAGATCGAGGCGGCGCTCGACGCGGAGTGGTCAAGTGCGGTGGCGCCGGGCGCGACTATCGAGCTGGCATCCTGTGCGAACACCCGTTCCACGTTCGGCGGGTTGATCGCGGCCCAGAACCTGTTGAACAGTAAAACGCCTCCCACGATCATGAGCGTGAGTTACGGCGAGTGCGAGGGTGCGCTTGGCGCCAGCGGCAACGCCGCCTTCAACACTACTTGGGCACAAGCAGCGGCGGAAGGCACTTCGGTGTACGTCGCCGCCGGAGACTGGGGCGCAGCGGTTTGCAATGCGGGTGGATCGTATGCGACCCAAGGCATCGCGGTCAGCGGATTCGCTTCCACCCCCAACAACGTCGCGGTGGGCGGCACCGACTTTCAGGACTTCGTTAACAACGATATCAGTAGCTATTGGACTACCACCAATGGAGCAGGCGGCGCGTCAGCCTTGTCCTATGTTCCGGAGATCCCGTGGAATGACTCGTGCGCCAGCGGCATCCTGGCGAGTTACATGGGCTATGCGAGTGGTGCGCTCTTCTGCAACTCGACTGGTGGTAGAAACTTCCTTGATCTGATTGCCGGCAGTGGCGGTCCTAGCTCGATCTACAACGCCAAGCCCTCGTGGCAGTCGGGCGTCCTCGGTGTACCCAACGATAAGAAGCGCGATTTGCCAGACGTCTCGCTGTTTGCCGCAAATGGGTTGTACAGCCATGCCTTACTGTTCTGCATGTCGGACACGCGCGAGGGAGGCAAAGCCTGTACCTACACGAATTCGACCAACGCGGTCTCTAACAGCGCGGGCGGTACCTCTTTCGCAGCGCCAGCCTTTGCGGGTATCCAGGCGTTGGTGAATCAGAGCACGGGCAAGACCTGGGGTAATCCTGATGCGATCTTTTATGCGATGGCCGGAGCCGAATACAGCAGTAGTAGCACCGGAGCGACCTTACAGAATTGCCAGTCCAGTAATGGCAATGGCGTGAACAGTGCCTGTACCTTCTATGATATCGCCGCAGGAGACAACGACGTTGTGTGCAGTGGGAAGACCAACTGCTACACGCCTACGCGGGACAGATATGGAGTGCTTTCGACGTCCTCGACAACTTCGAACGTAGCTTATCCAGCGAACAAGGGCTGGGACTTTGCGACGGGTCTGGGGACGGTCAACGTGACCAACCTGGTGAATAGTTGGCGGGCGCCGCAGTAGATCGACGGTCGCGGTACTGGGGAGGTTATCTTTCAGGCCGGCTGATCCAGTCGTACAGCGCCAGCTTTGGGCGAGACCTCCCGTCCATTGCGGCGCACCCAGACCTGGGTGAATTCGACTCCGAGCAAAAAGATCAGAGCGGAGTAGTAAGTCCAGAGCAGGATCAACGCAAGCGACCCCGCAGCCCCGTACATGCTGGCCTTGCCAGCGTGTGCGAGGTAAATCGCGATCAGAAATTTCCCGATCACAAAAAGTGCGGCGATAAACAGGCCTCCGACCCAAACGTCGCTCCAGCTAAGTTGTACATCGGGTATCGATTTTAGAATCGCTGCAAAGACCAGCGCGAACATCGCGAGCGATGTAACTATCTCTCCCAGGTGCGCGGCGGCAGGGAAGGGCAGCATCTTCGCCAAGGCTGAAATAACAGAACTCGCCGCGATCGAAACCATCGCGAGGATGCCGGCTCCGGCTAGCAGCAGGGTCGAGCGAACGCGCTTCATCGCGAAATTCCTGATGCCCGAACCGACGGTCTTTACCTTCCAGGCCTTATTGAGACACTGCTGAAGTTGCAGCAGGACGCTGGTCGCGGACAGTATCAATCCGAGAAAGCCCAAGCCGGTCGCGACTAAGCCACCAGTCCGGTTGTGAGCGACGTTGCCGACCATGGTCTGGATCTGGGCGGCGGCCTGCGGGCCCATCGCACCGCTCAGCTTTGCTTCGATTTGGCCGCTAGCGGCTTGCGGACCGAGCACCAGGCCCGCGATGTAGATGATTATCAGTAAGAGCGAGGGCAGAGAGAAGAGTGTGCCATAGGCCAGAGCCGCGGCCATCGACGGGCACTCGTCTCTCGAGAAATCGCGAAACACGTGCTGAAGGAACTCTTTTGAAGTCGCTAGCATCGGGCTACCATAGACTAGCTTCGACAAAATGTCATCGAACCGAAGTCCGTCAGAGGTCGTTCACTTATTCAGCTACTCGTGACTCTGCGGCGGATTTCCTTTGAGACGATAGACGATGCCGGTCTTGGTAGTGCCAAGAGAGATCCAATCGCCTGCGATCTCCTGCAGCAGAATAAAAAAGTGTCTGACTCGCGCCAAGGCCTTCTCGTGAAGATCGTCGAACCTTTTGAATTTACATTCGAACGCGAATTCGCCGATGAGCAGCTTGTGATCGCCCCGCTCGCGCCATAGCGCCGCATTCGACTTGGCGGTGACTCCTTTGCCGAAATCGAGCACGCCGAGATCCTGCAGTACTTCCTCGACGATAGTGTGGTTGACCAGCGCAACCTTTTTCGCTGACTTCTTGAGGACGCTCAACGCGGGAAAGAACTCGGCGAGCGCCGCTATCGAAGTGCTGTGCATATCCTGTTGTAGTTCGAATTCGACATTGTGCGAGTATAGCAATCGGCATCCGCCGAGCTTGTCCTTGAGCGGCAATGCTTCGGTTTTGAACTTGACCAGATAGTCGCCGAGGATGTTCGGGCGCACGTCCATCTCGGCAGCCGTCTGAAGATCGGGATGGCGAAACTTGAAGACGATTTCAGGATTGCCGACCGGGAAGCCATCCTTATACGTGATTCGGCGCCGCAGGATAAAGGAATTGTTGTAGAGGCTGAAGTCCTTGGTATCGAGAAAGATAACCTCCCTGATGCGCGGCCGGAGTTCTTTGAAGTCGACGGTCGAAAAACCGATATCGAGCTTTTCGGCAGCCTGCCGAACCAGTTTGCCGAAATCGCGAAATGTAGGAGGGGCAACGAAGCGATCGGGCTTGAGGATTATTTTCGATTCGAGGTAATGGACGGTATCGAGTGGATGCCCATCACTGTAGGTGCCGGGTTTGACGCGACCGGCCTGTTCAAGTTGTGCGTCTTTTCCTGCCATCTGTGCTCCCAAAGAGATTGATGTCGCCAGCCTGAACCGAGCGCGCAGTTTGTCCTTCGAATGGCCAGCGATATATTTAATAGGCTATTCGCGAAAACATTCTAGCGGTGGGCCATCCAAAGGCACAGAGGAAAAGAACATGGCGGGAATATTAGATCAAAAGGTTTCGCTCATTACCGGCGCCGGCTCCGGTATCGGCCGTGCCACGTCCATGATCTTCGCGCGCGAAGGGGCCATGCTCGTCCTGGCCGACGTGGTGGAAGCGGGTGGGCAGGAAACGTTGCGCATGGTTACAGAGGCCGGGGCGAAGGCGATCTTCGTCAGGACTGATGTCTCCAAATCTCACGATGTGGAAGCGGCCGTCGCGAAGGCGGTCGAAACTTTCGGGCGCCTGGACTGTGCATTTAACAATGCCGGAATCGGCGGGGCAGGACGGCTCCTGCATGAATACAGCGAGGAGGAATGGAACCGGGTCATCGCGATCAATCTGACCGGAGTATGGCTTTGCATGAAGGCGGAAATCACCCAGATGCTCAAGCAGGGCCAGGGAGTAATCGTCAACACCTCCTCGATCATGGGGCTGACGGGTGCGATACGAGTGCCAGCCTACACTGCCGCAAAGCACGGAGTAGCTGGGCTGACCAAGGCCGCGGCGCTGGAGTATGGACGCCACGGGATTAGAGTGAATGCTGTATGCCCGGCGCCGATCTATACTCCAATGCTGATGGGTGCCTTCGAGAAGCGACCCGATGTCGAAGCGCGCTATGCCCGTTCGGAACCGCTGAAGCGTATCGGTCAACCTGAAGAAGTCGGCGAGGCAGTGGCTTGGCTGTGCTCCGATCGCGCCTCCTACGTGACGGGATTGCCGATGCCGGTCGATGGCGGCTACATGGCTCAGTAAGTTGAGGGCATCGGACGCGATTTCAACGGCATCAAGTAACTAACCAGCTTGAGCTAGTTAGCGTTTGCCTAATTTGTGATCCGCTGGGGCCTGCTTAGCTGCCGCGTGATACTTGCGACGAATTTCCGCGATGTCCACTTGCGTCGGCGGCAGCTTAAGGTTCATGTCGTCCAGCGTTTCAGAGATGATGTTCGAGATGACCAGGTTGCGGAACCACTTATGATCGGCTGGGATCACAAACCATGGAGCATGCTTGGTGCTTGTTCTCGTAATGGCATCCTCGAAAGCGCGGATGTAGTGGGGCCAAAGCTCGCGCTCCGAGTAATCGCTTTCGCTGATCTTCCACTGCCTGCTCGGATCGTCGAGCCGCTGCTTGAAGCGCTCAAGTTGTTCCTCGGGACTGATGTGGAGGTAAAATTTCAGGATACGCGTGCCATTTTTATAGAGCATCTTCTCGAAGTCATTGATCAAAGCGTAGCGCTTCGACCATACCCGCTTGGGAACTGACTTGTGTACGCGCACCACCAACACGTCTTCGTAGTGCGATCGATTGAAGATTACGACTTCCCCCTTGGCCGGCGTGCGCAAGTGTACTCGCCACAAAAAATCGTGCGCCGCTTCGGATTTACTGGGTTGTTTAAAGCAAGAGACCGAAGTGCCTTGCGGGTTCATACTGCTGAACACATGTCGCACCGCGCCATCCTTACCGGCGGCGTCGAGACCTTGCAGCACGACTAGCAGGGACTGGTTGCCGTCGGCATAGAGCAGGTACTGCAGCTTAGCCATGCGCTCGACGTTTTTCTGAATTTCCGGCGCGGCGCTGTCCTGTGATTCGTGCTGGTCTTTGAACGCCGGGTTGATCTTGCTGAGATGCACCTTCGTGCCGGGCTTGACGACGAATCTCTTGCTGTAGTCCATGGTGGCAATCTGGTTCGATTTGGTTTCGAGGTCCGTTACGGGCGAAGAATTCCGGGATGCTGTATTAGTTGACGGTATCGCTTCGGCATTTGATTGTCGGAATCTCTTTCCTGCATCACCTTACATCTGAAGCTCCTACTTTCACACTAATTCGCCTTGCGGGAATTATGTTCGGGAATTAATACTTCGCTGGAGCGGATATGGATATCGCGCTGCGGAAAGGGGATCTCGATCCCAGCCTCCTTGAGAGCTCGAAATAGCCCAAAGTAAAGGTCGCTGCGCACCTGCTCTGGTTGTACCTCTTTGACGTTGATCCAAAGCAACAATTCGAAGTTCAGGCTCGAATCTCCAAGATTCGCGAACCGCACTTCAGGCGCCGGATCGGTCTGAACGTTTCGCGTGTGACTCGCGACCTCTTCCATGACCCGTCGCACCACTTGGGGATCGGCATCGTAAGAAACTCCGATCGGCACATGGACGCGGGTGTATGGATCGGACCGCGTCCAGTTAACGAGCTTGCCATCAACGAATTCGGAGTTCGGGACGAGATACTCGATCGCATCGGGGGTCTTCATCCGCGTCGCGCGAATTCCGACTTCCTGAATGATACCGAGGGTATCGCCAGTGGTGACGACGTCGCCTTTGCGCAGGGCCCGGGTGAAAATCAGTGTGACGCCGCTGGTAAGATTATTCGCCATCGATTGCAGTCCCATTCCAAGTCCGATGCCCAGAGCCCCGGCGAACAGCGTGATCGTCCCCATTCCCAGCCCTACCGCTTCGACGGAGGCCAGCACGCCGATAGCTATTATGACGTACACGATGAAGGTATTGATCGCGTTGGCGACGCCGGGATCGATATTAAGTTGTGGGTAAATGCGGAACTCGCAATAGTCCCGGATAAGCGTCGCGGCCAGCCAGAACAGCGCGACTATGAGGATCGCTCGACCTAGCACGATGATCGAAACATTCTGAGTTCCGACCGTCATCATGGGCCGCGAGGCGAGATTGTAAACCGGGTGATAGGCCCCGATTAAGTGAAAGAAGCAGGCTAATGCGGCGATCGTGATGGTATATCTGATCAGTCTGGCTAGTGAGCGATAAAGATTAACTGCGTTTTGATGCGGTGCACTATCGGGAAATAAAGAGCCGCGGAGTGCGCGGATGCTCAGATGATTAAGCGTGACCGCCAGTAAGAAGAGGCCAATCGGCAGCCAGGTACGAGCCCAAAGAAAACTCGCCAGAGTCGCGAATCCGATCAATTGGATAAGCGCAATTATTATCGTTAGCGCCCACAACGCGGGATAGAACCGAACAAACGCCGCAACAAATCCGCGATAAAGCAAGTTAGGAAGATCGGGGAGTAGTGCGACCACCGCACGTCGGCGCACGGTGATGACGGCCAGCATTATAATCAATGAGAGGCGCAGAGCAGTATCAATCAATGCGACCACGTCAGCAGGCGCGCCGAAAATGGCAATCAGGTTCGTGCAGACCGTAAGTGTTATTGCGTAGGCCAGCAGCAAACGCGAGAATCTGAAAATATAACGGCCGTGCTCGGGCGAGATTGGAAGCAGCGGACGGATCACCAGTTCGCGCACGGCAGTTAGCGCGAATGAGTAAACGGTCCACGCCAACAGAAGCTGTCCGGCGATCATAAACAGCGGCCCATGAAAATCGGTAAGTGCTTTGACGAACTCCCATAGGCCCCACAAGGAAATCGGCAACAGCGTCGCCGCGAGGAGTTCCGAGATTGCAGTCGGCCACGCCTTTCCGGCCACTGGGATTCGCTCAAACAAGGGCGCGAGCGCCGCCTTGATCCAATGCGCAAGTCGGACCCGTCCATAGATCCCGTAGCCGATAGCGAGCGCCAATAGCAGCATCAGGGCGACGCCGCCGTGCCCAAGAACGCGGCGCTGGCCGCGCGCGAACTCGATCAGCTTTGGGGCTTCGCGCGGAAGGTTCCGCAACGTGGCGGCCATACGGTCCATGGTCTGTTGGTCGAAGCCAAGCGGTTGGCGCTTGAAGAGTGATGAGGCGGTGGACGTTACGCTCGTGGTGGCCTTTTCCGCCGCGGCCAAGGGACGGGCCCACACCGAGTACGTGACGAGAAGCATCGCCAGTATGGTCAGAGCGCGAAGACAACCGCGCGTTGCATTGCGGTTGAGTGATGCTTTGTTTTTGGAGCAGCCGTTATCTGCCATCGCCTTCCCGATCGTCCTCTGCCAGGCCGCAGGCGGCCACGGTGGAAACCGTTCTCGAGAATCCTTCTGCTCGTATCCTCAAAGAACTGACGTAAGCGCGTGTCGTACTCAGAGTCTTATAGCGCTTCTGTGCTTTATGTTGCGATTCGAGTCGGCGCAACGGGTCAGGGTGATGCCAATGGCAATAGTAACTTCGATACTGGGGTCGAGGGTTGAGCAGGTTCGCAGAATGAATCGCAGATCCTTCGCGTGCCGTCGGTCCGGTCGATATCGAGGGAAGGGGATGGAATCCCTCTGAATGAACAGAGTGAATCCTCGCGCTCTGAGAGTGAGCAGGAAAAAAATCTGGCGCTTCGCGTCAAGTTTATACCCCGAAAAGAACTCCGTTTTCCTTGCGCGCGAGGGGTAAAGTGGTGGATTATCGCGACGTTATACAACGCCGCAGTCTCGAAGGAGACCTCACACCATGCCATCGCAGAATTTCTTCGCCGATACCGTTGCCCAAGTCGGACTGAATCCGGACAAAGTACAGGCCCTAATGGATCGCGCCGAGCGCGACGTCAAGGAAGGGATCTTGCCCGCCTGCCAGCTCGCGATCGCTTGCAAGGGCAAAATCGCGGCAATGGCGACATTTGGAAGGGCCGTGCAGGGCGGCGTCGAGCAGCCGGCCACGGACGAAACCTTCTTTGTGGCGATGTCGGCAACCAAGGCGATTACGTCATCGGCGCTGTGGATCCTTATCCAGGAGGGGAAGATCGACCCGGCCGACAAGGTCGTCAAGTACGTTCCCGAGTACGGCGCCAACGGCAAGGAAACGACGACATTCGAGCACTTGTTGATTCATACGGCGGGTATCCCGGTCGCGCCCGGATCGTTCAAGGAATGGGGCGATCGCAAGCGGCGGCTGGAGCGCTT
The DNA here is from genome assembly GCA_036489375.1 of Binataceae bacterium (SeqCode). GTDB lineage: Bacteria > Desulfobacterota > Binatia > Binatales > Binataceae > JADMIL01. Next base: position 27,117 of record DASXFX010000152.1, read on the forward strand.
CGCGCAGTGGCGTCCGGACCATACGCCGGGCGAGAAGTTCGCTTACCATATCCACGCGAACTATTGGCCGATTGCCGAAGCGATCGAACGGATTAGCGGCAAACGACTGGGCGAATTCGTGCGCGAACGAATCGCGGAACCGCTGGGGTTGCCCGACCTGCGGATCGGATTGCCGCACGCGCTGCAAGCGCGGATGGCCGACGTCAAATGGGTCGGAGAGCCGGCCAAGGAAGAGGAATACAAGAAGCTCGGGGTGACGCCACCGCGCGCCAACATGGGCTCGATCAACGAGGGCGTCGTGCTCGAAATGAACGATCCCGAAGTGCGCGATGCGGATTTCCCGGCGGGCGGATTGATGACGACGGCGGGGGACATCGCGTTGTTCTACCAAGCGCTGCTCAACGACGGGCGCGCGCATGACGGCACCCGCGTCTGGCAATCCGAGATGTTGCGCGAGGCGCGACGAATTCGCAGCGGCAACCTGATCGATCCGGCGCGCGGCATGACAGCGAACCGGGCGCTGGGAATCGTGGTTGCGGGCGGGGACGGCAAAGCCAATCTGCGCGGCTTCGGGCGGACCAATTCGGCCGAGGCGTTCGGCCATCCGGGCTTCGGCGGACAGATTGGATGGGCCGATCCGGCCACCGGCATCTCGTTCGGATACCTGACCAACGGCTTCGACCGCAACGACCTGCGCGAGGGCCGCCGCAGCGTGGCTGTATGCAGTCTCGCCGGGGCGTGCGCAGAGTAAGCGCG
>DASXFX010000178.1:0-4559 GCA_036489375.1 Binataceae bacterium (SeqCode)
TTGGTCGGGGTGGCCGGATTTGAACCGGCGACCACACGCACCCCAAGCGTGTGCGCTACCAGGCTGCGCCACACCCCGACCGTGATGAAAGAGCGTTCCCGCGAACGCGACTGAAGTATAGCGGGAGCGCCGCGCCGAAAACTATCTCGCCCGTTTGACGACCATCGCAGTGGCGAGCTTTGCCCATCACTTCCGCCTGCGAGGCTGTCGTTAGTGGGCCGCTATTCCAGCAGCAGGCCGCCGCGCGTCAGACCTTCTTTTTTGCCGCCACCCGCGGACGCCATTGATAGAACGATCGCAAATCCACCGCAAAGGTCCACGCGTTGCGCGGCTGATTGATGACGTGAACGATCTCACCGCAGATCGAGTCGGTTGACACGAAATGATCGGGTTCCTCGTCGTGCGCGGCATCGGTCACGCGTGGCAATCCGACAGCCCCATCGACGTCGAGCGCGACCGCATGCACGCCGCGATGCATAAACTCGTACGCCACCGACTCCGCCAGCGCGCGTTGCGCAACCTTCGAAGCGTTGTACGCGGCGTACTGCAAAGGACCGCTGCGCGATTCCGAACCGAGCACGAAAATAATCGTACCGCTGCCGCGCGCGGCCATTCCGGCGACCACCGCCTGCGTGCAGAAAAAGGGGCCGTAGCAATTCACCTTGAGCTGGAAGTCGAAATCTTCTTCCGTGATTTCGACGAACGGTTTGCGCAAATACGCCCCCGCGTTGTTGATCAGCACCGCGATCGGCCCGAGCTCACGCTCGATCGTGGCCACCGCGGCGACCACCTGATCGCGCTTGGAAACGTCGGTCGGCGTGACGAACGCTTTGCCGCCGGCCTGATGAATCAGGTCAGCCGTTTCATCGAGTTGCGACTTGGTGCGTGCGATCAATCCGCAGGCGTATCCTTCGCGCGCCATCCTGAGCGCGATGTCGCGGCCGATGCCGCGCCCGGCGCCCGTAATCAATGCGACTTTCGCTTCTGACATGGGGCGCATCTTAGCTTGGCGACGATTTTCTGCAAAGCTGGCAGCGATATTTGCGTCAACGAAAAAATGCTCTTGGCGACGTCGTGTGACGGTGTTAGCTTTTCACTCGTCTCCAATCACAGGAACGGTGCTGCGTGATGAGCCGTAATTTGTTGCCGGATTGGTCGGGCGGTTTCATAGCTAGCGGCCTCATCAGGGGCATCCCCCCCTTCGTGGGGGCTTGGACGGCGATTGCGTTCGTTGCGCTCGCACTGGCCGCTCCTGTGTTCGCGCAGACTTCTCTCGATTCCTCCTCCGCTCCGCCGACCGATTACGCAGTGCCGCCGCCCTCAGGCGGTTCGCTGGTCGAACCTTCGATTCCGGGCGACCCGGCGCCAGATGACGCGGACGTGGATTCCGACGATGGCGGCGACGTGGCTTCGAGCAATGCGGCCGCGACGGCTTCGCACGCATCGGCAAAACCCGTCGCAGCCGGCGCCAGCGGTTCCGCTGCGGCTGCGCCGCACTCCGGCTGGAATCGGGTCAGTGACGTTGACGAAGATACTCCCGGCGGCGATCAGTCGGACAAGGTCCTCGAGGTTCCACAGGTGCTCCCACCAGTGCCGCCGCCGTCGGTCGATGCGGACGGGACCGAGCCCGATGGCGGTAACGACGGGAATCAGTCGGCCGATCAAAGTCCGCCGCCCGAACAAGTCGGGAGCATCGACGACTACCAGGACGAGGAGGAGAGTGCGATTGTCGGCGTCTTCGTGGTGCCGGTACCGCTCGGTGCGGTTGGCATCAGCCCATACGGGATGAATGTCTTCCAATCGCCGGCGCTCAGCCCGGGCTTCGGCACCGGCTTCGTGCCGGGATTTACACCTTTCGTTCCATCGACCGCGTCCCTGCGACCGTTTCGCGGCGGCATGAATTCCGCAATTATGCCCACCAGTCCAATGTTCCCGCGCAGCCGGATCTTCTCGGGTGGGTTTATGGCTCCTCGCGGTTCGATGCATTTTTCTGGCGGAGGGTTTGGCCGCGGTCGTTGATCTACCTGCGACTTATTCATCTCGCGATTCGCGCGCCCATGCTCATTCCTGCGCGAGGAGCCATTCCATCTACACCGGATTCGGTATATCAAGGATCCCTCACGGCAGTTCGGATGCCGCACGATCCCCAAGCATTTAATCCGCTCAGAGGCTGAACCCAACTATGCTGATAACGATTGATGTGGGTAACAGCCACACCGTGATCGGGATTTATGAAGGGGAACGCCTGATCCAGCATTGGCGCATTTCGACCGAAGCGGATCGCACGACGGACGAGCATGGCGTGATGCTCAATGCGCTGCTGCAGGGCGGCGGGCTGACTACGCCGCTCAAGCCCGAAGGTGTCGTTGTTGCGTGTGTCGTGCCGCCGCTCAACCAGACCATCGAGATGCTCTGCGAGCGCTATTTCAGTTGCCAGCCCTTGATGGTCGGGCCGGGCATCAAGACCGGAATGCCGATTCTGTACGAGAATCCCAAGGAAGTCGGCGCCGATCGTATTGTCAATGCGGTGGCTGCGTTCGAGCGCTACGGGATGGCCTCGATCGTGGTCGATTTCGGCACCGCGACCACCTTCGACTACGTCACCGGACGCGGCGAATACGTCGGCGGCGCTATCGCGCCCGGCCTCGGCATCTCGATGAATGCGCTGGTGGAGCATGCCGCGAAGCTATACCGGGTCGAATTGGCACGCCCGCGCGATGTCGTCGGCCGCACGACCGTTGGCGCGATTCAATCCGGATTGATCTTCGGCTACACCGCCCTGGTTGACGGCTTGGTCGAACGTATCGTACGAGAGCGGGGAGAGAAGACCCGCGTAATCGCCACCGGCGGATTTGCCGATCTGATTGCGCCTGAGTCGGAGACGATCGAAGAAGTTGACGAGTTCCTGACCCTCAAGGGTCTCAGGCTGATCTTCGAACGCAACCGGCGCCTCTGAAGGGAAACCTCGGAAGGAGATCTCAATGGAACAGCCCAGGCGCGTTGTCACCGATAATATGATGGGGCTCAAGCTCCCCGACCATGCCCGGCTCTCGCCACGAGTAGCGACCGTTTTGGGGCATAACCCGGGCCCCTTCACCGGCCCCGGAACGAATACCTACCTGGTTGGCACCGGCACCCGTCCGATTCTGCTCGATACAGGCATAGGCGTTGCCAAGTGGGCTGAGAATCTGCCGATCGGGATGCGCGAGCTTTGCCACGCCGAAGAACTCGATCGCATCGTTGTGACGCACGCCCATCGCGACCATATCGGCGGGGTCAAGGACGCGCATCGATTGTTCGGCAAGACCGATGTGCTCAAGCGTCCATGGCCCGGGCAGGACGAACCCGCGGGAGTGCCGATTACCGCGATCGATCACGATACCGAGGTCACGACCGAGGGCGCGACGCTGCGCGCTGTCTTCACTCCCGGTCACGCACCCGATCATCTGTGTTACTTACTGGTCGAAGAAAAGGCGCTCTTCACCGGTGACGTAGTGCTCGGCGCCGGCACCACTATTATCCCCGACGATACCGGCGACCTCGGGCTCTACATGGACTCGTTGAGGCGCTTGCTCGAACTCGACGTTGAAACTATCTACCCGGCGCACGGCGACGTGATTCGCGACGCTAAAAAGAAGATTCGCGAATACATCGCCCATCGCGAGTTGCGCGAACGCCAGGTCCTCGGCGCGCTCCAGGAGGGGCCGCGCGAAGTGATCGAGATCGTCAAACAGATTTACACCGACGTGCCCGAGTTCCTGTATCCCGCGGCCTCGCAGTCGATGCGGTCGCATCTCAGGAAACTCAAAAAAGAGGGCCGGGTCGTGGAACATGAGAATCGTTGGAGGCTCAATTAGACGACGTTCCGCGCATGCGATGATTGCAGCTTCCGCCGCTGCTCTGATCGCGTTGGGTAGCGCGTATGCTCCGGCTGCGGCGCAGGAGTCGGCCGCCGACACTGCCGCCGCTGGCGCTCTCTACACGCCATTTTCGCCCGATTCCGATGGCGGGTCGTCGCCCGCAGCTTCACCCGCACCGGCTTCCTCCGCGAGTTCGCCTACAACCGGCTCCGCCGCGACTCCTCCGGCTGCCAGTTCAGCTTCGAGTGGCTCGTCTGCGGCCGATCCATCCGCCGCATCGAGTCCGACCGCATCTACTCCGGTCACTTCCGCTGCGACGGCTGCTACTTCCGCTGCATCATCCGCGAGCGCTTCCGCGACGACCGCATCCCCCGCGGTCAATCCCGATGGCACTACTCCGTTGCCTGCGGTCGCGTCGCCTGCAAGTTCGCCATCCCCGATAGAGCCCGTCGGCACCAAAACCTTCATCGTGCCGGCCTCGACGACGCCGGTCGCGGACTCGACGACAGCCGCCGCCGTTTCACCTTCGACGGGTTCGCCCGCTCCATCGAGTTCGCCGGCTACCACCGAACCCGCTGCCACCGAGCCTATGGTCACCAAAACGGTGATTGTCCCCGATTCGATGCCGGCGCCGGAGCCGCCTCCGGCTCAAGCCAGCGAACCGCCAACCACGACCGAAATTCCGCAATCGGTCAGCGG
>DASXFX010000197.1:0-16923 GCA_036489375.1 Binataceae bacterium (SeqCode)
CGATGCTCAAGTGCTACGACTCGGTCACTGACGGTTCGGTCTCGCGCTGGTCGTTCCACAGTGCCTGCACCGATCCCACGGCGCCCGAAGGTGCGCCCTGCCGCAAGAACCTGGTGGTCCGATCCTTCATCTTCTTTTAGGGAGAGCGGAAGGGTTTCGGGAAGACCGGAAGGGGGACGGGAAGGACGCCGGACGGAGAGCGAGCAAACTGCTGGCCTCCGTGCGAACCGCGCGAGGACCGCAGTTCGTTCGACCGGCGCTGCTCGGCATGACTGCTCCATCACGGTCATTGCATCGGTGGGAAGAGCGGACGAACCAGCGGGCTCTGCGGAGGGAGCGAACGAACGGTGGAGGTGCCCGCCGAAGCCGCGTGCGCGTAAGTCCAAGCTAATACTATGTCGCGGATTAGCGCGTCGCGGTAATGTCGTGAAATATTTCACCCGCACTAACCAATCTGCTATATGACGGTTTGACGCCTTTTAGCGGGCTAATCCGGTCAGGGCAAAATCGGGGTGAAATCATTCAATAGGCGCGTCGGACTCGTCATTTTAGCCGCTCGTCTTACTGCCCCCGTCAAGCCGTGATCGCCAGACCATCGCGCCTACCTTTGGCCCTTATCGAGCTCGGAGCGGGATCCGTTCACCGCCGCCTTGAGTAACTCCTTGCACGGCGCACTCAGGCCGCTGCCTTGAGGCAGAGGTAGAACCGACTTGACGCGTCGCTGACACCGATTCCATCGGTCGAACCGACTTGGCGGGGACCAGCCTTCGTCGCCCGCGACCCTGCGACATGGATCGAAGCGAACTGTTCAACCTCCTCGACGTGAACGACGTCGCTGCGGACTCCTTCGCGCATTAGTTCAAGCCGATCAAAATTGGTTCGACAGATCTCTTCGATCCACGTCACAAGGTGGCGGCCCGCAATGGCAAAGTCGGCGGGTCGCGGGTGCGACTGGTTTCCAGGATCGCGGCCAGCGACGGCCGGTTCCGATCAAGTCAGCTCGGCCTGTCGTGCACGGTCGGGGCGGCGATCTTCGCGGGTGACTAGCAATCGGTAGCTGACGTAGAGTGTGGCGGACTTACTTGTCCGTGCGGGGGGAGTATGAGCCGACGGCCCGGCGCTCACGAACTGAATCGGTTACCGCGCTTTTGCGGGAGCTCGCAACACTTCCATCAATTGAAGCGCGCCGTGTCCGAGGGGGTAAGCGACCGCCTCCACGCTATCGTGCGCGACAACCTGGCGAACGAGCCAGATGAGCTCGGGGATCGCGATAGGGCTGCGGGCGCCGGCGGGCTGGACGCAAGCGTTCGATCCAGCGAGAACGAACAAATCTCTGCGCGAGCGGACCGCGTCTGTTCAACTGATCTGCGCAGGCCAACAGCGACCACCCGATTGCAGTGCTGCTGGGAGTCTATGAATCGGGCGCGCCCGCGAGGGCTGCCGTTTAAGCGGCACTCGTCGCGCGCCTGCAATTATCCGATCGAGCTACCAACGCAGAAGGGCCGTGGGCTCCTCGCAATGCTGATTGCGTTTACGGTGGTCGTGATTGCCAACGCATCGGCGTTGGCGGCCGCGGCTCCGATGGTAACGAAGTTCTCTCCGCGCGGCACCGTCAAGCAAATCCGGCAGGTGACCGCGCGGTTCTCGCAGGCGATGGTTCCGCTGGGCGATCCGCGCGCGAGCGTGACGCCATTCGATATCGACTGTGCGCCGAAGGGCTCGGCGCGATGGATCGACAGCTTCAACTGGTCGTACGACTTCGCGAGCGATTTGCCGGCGGGAGTGCGTTGCACTTTTACGCTGCATGCGGGGCTCAAGGCGCTTTCGGGCGAGGCGGTGGCGGGCGCGGCGCCGTTTACATTCGATACGGGCGGACCCGCGGTGCTCGAATCGCGGCCGTGGTCGGACAGCGACAGTATCGATGAGCAGCAGGCCTTCGTGCTGATGCTCGACACCGCGGCGGACGCGGCTTCGATTCCCGATCATGCAAGCTTCAGTGTCGAAGGCGTGGCTGAAACGGTCGGCGTCACTGTTATGCAGGGCGCCGATTTCGACGTGCTGGCGAAGCGCTTCGTGCGCGCGATCGACAAGCGGCCGTTCGTGATCCTGCAGGCGCGGCAAAGCTTTCCCGACGGGGCGGCGATCACGCTGACGTGGGGCAAGGGCATCCGATCGCAGAGCGGGATCGCGACGACGGAAGATCAGCAGATCAACTTCAAGGTGCGCAAGGCGTTCGAAGCGAAGATCAGGTGCGAGCGCGAGAATCCCAAGGCGGGATGTATTCCGCTGACGCCGATCCAGCTTCATTTCACCTCCGAGGTGACGAGCGCTCTGGCGCACCAGGTGGCGTTGATCGCGCCCGACGGCACGCGGATTGCGCCGACGATCGAGGACAATAGCGGCGACGTCAAGGATCTGAAGTTCACGGCGCCATTCGCTGAATCGGCGACGTACAAGATCGAGCTGCCGCCGAACTTTGCCGACGAAACCGGCCGCGTGCTGATTAACGCGGCGAGCTTTCCTTACCCGGTTGCAACCGGCGAGTTTCCGCCGTTGGCGAAATTCTCGTCGCGTTTCGGAATTATCGAGTCGGCCGATCCGATGCTGCCGATCAGCGTGCGAAACCTGGAAGCGGAAATTCATGGCGGTGAACTCAAGCTCGCGGGAGCGGCTGCGGACGGTGGCGGAATAGGGGGACTGGTCGCGCGAGTCTATGCCTCGTTGTGGCGGGTGCCGGCACCGGACCCGAAATCGGTGCTCGATTGGCTGAAGCGGGTGTCTGCCGCGAAGCGCAGGGTATCGATTTTCGGCGACGCTCCGCAGGGCGGTGAAACTTCGTTTGCGGTGCCCAAGCCCAACGGGCCCAATGCGTTTGAGGTGATGGCGATACCGCTGAAGCGGCGCGGACTGTATATCGTGGAGCTCAAGAGCGAGCGGCTGGGCGCGGTGCTGCTGGGCGAACAGAAACCGATGTACGTGCCGACGGCGGCGTTGGTGACGAACCTGGCGGTGCATTTCAAGCAAGGCAAGGCCAATTCGCTGGTGTGGGTGACAGAGCTCGAGGACGCGCGTCCGGTGAGCGGCGCAGACGTGACGATCGCCGATTGCAACGGCAACGAAATCTGGCGCGGACGCACCGACTATCGCGGGATCGCGCTGACGCCTCATCTGGAGGTGCTGACGAATCCGCCGCGCTGCGACAGCGGTGATGACAGTATCAGCGACGACCAATCGGACCAGGCGCCGCTGAGTAATCTAACGAGCGGAGTGATCGTGACGGCGCAGAGCGGCGACGATTTCAGCTTCGTTCATTCGAGCTGGAAGAACGGGCTGGAATCGTGGCGCTTCCATCTGCCGACGGACTACTCGTCCAACCCGTACCTGGCGCATACGGTGTTCGATCGCACGCTTTTGCGCGCGGGCGAGACCGTGCACATGAAGCATTACGTGCGCACGCAAACGCTGAACGGCTTCGGCCTGCTGAGTGCGGGGAAACTGCCCGACACCGTATCGATTCGTTTTGCCGATACCGATCAGCATTACGATTTCCCGCTGGCGTGGAATGCGGATGGCACGGCGGCGACAGATTGGAACATTCCGAAGGAGGCGAAGCTCGGCCAGTACCAGGTGGTGTTGACGCGGCAGCGCGCGACAACTCCGTCGCCGACGCCGGGCGGCGACGCCGATTCCTCGAGCGCCGACACTGCGAGCGCCGAAGTGCAGTCCGGCACGTTTGAGGTCGAGGAATTTCGTATCCCGCTGATGAAGGCGGCGATCAAAATGCCGGCGGAGCCGCAGGTCGGCGCGACGCAAATTCCGCTGGACGTCAGCGCCAACTATCTTTCCGGAGGAGCGGCGAAGGGGCTGCCGATCGTGCTGCAAAGCCAGATCACGCCGACGGTGTTTCCGAGCTTTCCGGATTTCGAGGAGTTCACCTTTGCGAACGGAGCGGTCAAAGAGGGCGTGCGCAAGTCGGAGGACTCCGAGGGTGGCGATAATTCGGCGGAGACCCCGGGCGTCCATCAGCGGCGTGATCTGACGCTCGACGCCGCGGGCGGCGCGCGCACCGAGATTAGCGATATCGCGCTGTCGAAAGTGCCGCAGGACGTGCGCGCCGAGATCGAGTTCCGCGATCCGAACGGAGAGACGCAAACCGTTTCCAACACCGTCACGATCTGGCCGGCGCGCCGGCTGCCCGGCATCCGAATTGATGACTGGACGTCGGAGCCGGGAATTATTCGCGCCGAGATCGCGGTAGTCGATGACAACGGCAAGCCGGTCGCTAACGCGCCGGTGCAGGCGATAACGCTGAGCCGCAATTTCTACAGCTATCGCAAACGGCTGATCGGCGGCTTCTACGCTTACGAGAATACCGAGGAGGTGAAACGCGTCGGTCCGTTGTGCAGCGGCACTACCAACATTCGCGGGCTGTTCTTTTGCGAGGGCAAGCCCGGATTCACGGGCGAGGCGGTAGTGCAGGTCGCGGTGACAGACGGCGCCGGCAATACGGCGGTCGCCAATACGTCGGCGTACGTGCAGGGCCGCACGCGGCTGTGGTTCCCGGGGCGCGACGACGATCGCATGGACGTGGTCGCGGAGCAGCCGGAATATCAACCCGGGGCGAACGCGCGCTTCCAGGTGCGGATGCCGTTCAGCGAGGCGACCGCGCTGGTGACGATCGAGCGCGAGGGAATTATCGCGGCAAGCGTGGTTCATCTGAGCGGGGAGAATCCGGTGGTGACGCTGCCGGTGCGCGACTACGCGCCCAACGTGTTCGTCTCGGTGCTGGCAGTGCGCGGCCGCGTCGCCGGGATTCAGCCGACCGCGATGGTCGATCTGGGCAAGCCCGCATTCAAACTCGGTATCGCGGCGATCCGTGTCGGCTGGCATGAACATCAGATCAAGGTCGTGGTGACGCCGTCGAGCTTGGTTTATCACGTGCGCGAAAAGGCCCACGTGAAGATTTCGGCGCGTGAGCCCGACGGGTCGGCCCCGCCAGTGGGCAGCAGTATCGCGATCGCGGCGGTCGATGAGGGCCTGCTCGAGCTGAAGCATAACGATAGCTGGAAGCTGCTCGAAGCGATGATGGATCAGCGGCCCTACCAGGTGGAAACTTCGACCGCGGAGATGCAGGTGGTCGGCCGACGACATTACGGGCTCAAGGCGATTCCGCCGGGTGGCGGCGGCGGCAAGAGTGTGACGCGCGAGCTGTTCGATACGCTGCTGTTGTGGAAGGCGACGGTGCCGCTCGATGCGAACGGCGACGCCGAAGTTGAGGTACCGCTGAACGACTCGTTGACGAGTTTCAGAATTGTCGCGATCGCGGCGGCGGGTACGGGAGAGTTCGGCACCGGCGCGGCGACGATCCGATCGACGCAGGATTTGCAGCTTTTCTCCGGCGTGTCGCCGATGGCGCGGACAGGCGATTCCTTCGCCGCGGAATTCACCATCCGCAACGCGTCGGATCGCGCGTTCGAGGCGAACGTGACGGGCGCGGTCGAGGGCCTCGCGACGCAGCCGCCGCCGCAGAAGATCACTCTCGGTCCGGGCGACGGCAAGACGCTGAGCTGGAACATCGCGGTGCCGGACAGTACTTCGGCGCTGAAGTATCGGGTGGACGCGGTGGTGCCGAGCGGGCCGTCGGACCATCTGGCGATCTCGCAGCAGATCATCGCGGCGGTACCGGTGCGCACGTGGCAGGCGACGCTGGTGCAAATCGATAAGCCGGTTTCGCAGCCGGTCGCAATTCCAACGGACGCGATCGCGGGGCAGGGCGGTGTGGCGGTGCGTTTGAGCCCGTCGCTGACGGCGGGGCTGGGCGGAATCGAAGCATGGATGCGAGCGTACCCGTACGTGTGCCTGGAGCAGCGAGTGTCGCGCGCGGTGGCATTGAAGGACCCCGCGATGTGGGCGGCGATCGTCGCCGACCTGCAGTCGTACACCGACGCCGATGGTTTGCTGAAGTACTTTCCGTCGATGCACGACGGCAGCGATGTGCTGACTGCGTACGTGCTCGCGATCGCGAACGAAGCGGGATTGGCGCTGCCGGCCAACGCGCAGACCGCGATGGAATCGGCGCTCACGGATTTTATCGGCGGCAAGCTCATCCGCGACGAACCTTTCGCGGTGGTCGATCTGCCGCTGCGCAAACTCGACGCGATCGAGGCGCTCTCGCGCTACGGCAAAGTGACGCCGTCGATGCTGGGCAGCCTGCGGATCGAGCCGAATCTGTGGCCGGATTCCGCGGTGATCGATTGGCTGAGCACGCTCGAACGGACGCCGGCGCTGCCGCAACGGGCGGATCGGCTCGACGAGGCGGAACGCGTGATGCGCGCGCGGCTCAACGAGCAGGGCACTGCGATGCATCTGGCGAGCGATCCGCGCAACGACCTGTGGTGGCTGATGGTCTCGCCCGCGGACAACATGGTGCGGCTGACGCTGGCGCTGATCGACGCGAAGGCGTGGCACGACGACGTGCCGAAGATCATGCAGGGCGCGTTGGCGATGCAGCAGCGAGGCGCGTGGGAGGGCACGATCACGAACGCGTGGGGCACGCTGGCGATCGAGAAATTCGCGGCCGCCTTCGAATCGTCGCCGGTGGCGGGGGTGACGACTGCGAGCCTCGGCGCGATCAACGACAGATTCGATTGGGCACAGAATCCCGCGGGAGGCTCGCTGGATTTTGCGTGGCCGTCGGCGCAGAGCAATCTCGCGATCTCGCACGCAGGCTCTGGGAGCCCATGGGCGGAACTGCGGACGAGTGCGGCAATTCCGTTGAAGACGCCATTTTCGAGTGGTTACACGATCGAGAAGACGCTGACGCCGGTCGATAGCACGCACGCGGGCGGATGGAAGCAAGGCGACCTGGTGCGGGTGCATCTGAAGATCGACGCGCAGACGGATATGACGTGGGTGGTGGTGGACGATCCGATTCCGGCGGGCGCGTCGCACCTGGGAATCGGGCTCGCGCAGGAATCGCAAATCGCGACCGCGAGTGAGAACGCGAACAATCAGAGCTACGTGTGGCCGGCGTACACCGAGCGCGCGTTCAACGGATTTCACGCGTACTACGACTACGTTCCAAAGGGCACGTTTGAGATCGAGTACACGATTCGGCTCAATCAAATCGGCACATTTCAGCTACCGCCGACGCACGTCGCGGCCCTGTACGAACCAGAGATGATCGGCGAAATACCCAACGCGCCGTTTACGGTGGGGCCTTGATGCGGCGTTGCGGCAAGATAGCAGCGGTGGCAAGCGCTGCCGCGATAACGCTCGCATTGGGGTGGCTCGCACTGGCGCCGAAAGCGCCGCCGTCGTTCGCGGAGGTCAAGGCGCAATGGCGGCCGTCGGACGTGGAATTGATCGATCGCAACGGCGATCCGCTCTACCAACGACGCATCGATTTACACGGACGGCGTCTCGCGTGGATGCCGCTCGATGAGATTTCGCCGGCGCTGGAGAGGGCGGTGATCGCGTCGGAGGACCGTCGCTTTTACGAACATGGCGGGGTCGATTTGCGTGCGATTGCGGGATCGATGATGCGCGGTGCAATCGGAGGACACGCGCGCGGCGCCAGTACGATTACGATGCAGGTTGCGGCGATGATCGATCCGGCGCTCGGGCGCGGTGGGCATCGGCGATCGCTCGCGCAGAAGATTCGACAGATGCGAGCGGCGATCGCACTCGAGCGGCGATGGTCGAAGCGCGAGATTTTCGAGGCGTATCTCAACCTGGTCACATGGCGCGGCGAACTACAGGGCGTTGCGGCGGCGACGCGCGTGATGTTCGGCAAGGCGCCGCAGGGAGTGACCGCCGGCGAGGCGGCGGTGATGGCCGCGCTGGTGCGGGCGCCGAACGCACGGCGTGAGATGGTGGCGCGGCGCGCACTCGCGTTAGGCCTTGCGATGGGGCTCGAAGGGCCGGCGCGCGATGACGTCGAGGCCGCGGTCACGAGTGCATTCGGTCGTCATTCGAGCGCGATCGCACGGGAGAACCTCGCGCCTCATCTGGCGGGACGGATGTTGACGCAAGCTCACGGGACCGCGCGATGCACGCTCGATCGTGATCTGCAGCGCGTGGCGGTCGAATCGCTCGCGGCGCACGTGGCGGAGGTGCGCGAGCGGGGCGTCAACGATGGCGCGGTGCTGGTAGTGGAGAATGCGACCGGCGAAGTGTGGGCATACGTGGGCGGTGCCGGTGAAGCGTCGGGCGCACCGTGGGTCGATGCGATTCACGCGGCGCGGCAGCCGGGCTCGGCGTTGAAGCCGTTTCTCTATGCGCTCGCATTGGAGCGTCATCTGCTGACGGCCGCATCGCTAGTCGAGGACACGCCGCTCGAATTACCCGAGGAGCGCGGACTCTATCGCCCGCTCGACTATGATCGGCAATTTCGCGGGCTGGTGTCGATGCGCACGGCGCTCGCCTCATCGCTCAACGTGCCGGCGGTGCGCACGGCGGAACTGGTGGGAGTCGAGGCGTTCGCGGCGCATCTGCGTGAGCTTGGACTATCAAGTGTGATCGAGGATGGCGATTTTTACGGGGCAGCGATCGCATTGGGTTCGGCGGACGTCACGCTGTGGGACCTCGTGGGCGCCTACCACGCGTTGGCTAACAACGGGGTATGGTCGCCGCTGCGAACCTCGCGCGCATCCGCAGCAGAACTCGCGTCGCGTCGAATCTATTCGGCGGGGACGGCCTTCATCGTTTCCGATGTACTGGCGGATCGCGCGAGCCGCAGTGAAACCTTCGGTCTCGAAAACAGCCTCGCCACGCGCTTTTGGAGCGCGGTGAAGACGGGGACGAGCAAGGACATGCGCGACAACTGGTGCGTCGGCTACACGGATCGCTTCACGGTGGGGGTATGGGTTGGCAACGTGACGGGCGCGCCGATGCGCGACGTTACTGGTATCACGGGGGCGGCGCCGGTGTGGCTCGACGTCATGAACTACCTGCATACGCGCTACGGCAGCGGCACGCCGCGAGCACCGATGGGAGTGCTGACGCGGCGCGTCTCGTTTCCGGATTCGGTGGAGGCCGCGCGCAATGAGTGGTTCGCGCAAGGGACCGAACCTGCGCAGGGCTTGGCCGAATTGGACAAAAACGACGCGCGCATCGAGTCGCCGGCCGAGGGCTCCATCATTGCAATCGATCCGGATATACCCGCCGGCTTGCAGCGCGTGAACTTCGAGGCAGGTCGCGGAGCGAGCGGGGCGCGATGGATCCTGGACGGGCGCGAACGATGCGCCGTGTCGTCATCGTGTCTGTGGCAGCCCGTTCCGGGTATGCATCGGCTGGCTCTCGTTGGCGCGGAGAATCGCGTCATCGATCAGGTCGCGTTTCAAGTCCGGGGAGTGAATCAAGCCGATGCGCCGGAGCATTGATGATGCTTTGGTCCCTGCGCGCGTTGGTGTTCGAGTAGCGTGAACGAACTTGTAGCTGTCAGCGGGCGGTGATATCGCGCTCGCTCTGTGTACATCGCGGGCGGAAGAACTTAGTCCTTCCGCCCGCGATGTCGTACGAGAGATAGCTGCTAGGCGCCGGCGGCCAGCGGTCCGCGAATCAACTTGCCGGGCAGTGCGCCGGAATGCTCGTTGTTGCGCATCAGAACCTGGCCGTTGACGATCGTGGCCTTGATGCCGACCGACTTCTGCTTGAGGCGGCGTTCACCTGCGGGCAAGTCGTACTCGAGCGTCGGCATCGTCGGTGAAATCGTCTCCGGATCGAAGATCGCGAAGTCGGCGAAGTTGCCCTCGCGGATCATCCCGCGCCCCTGCAATCCCCAGAAGGACGCCAGCTCGTAGGTGATCTTGCGGATCGCATACTCGAGCGTCAGCGCCTGGCGCTCGCGCACCCAGTGACCAAGCAGATGCGTCTGGATGGAAGAATCCATGATTTGCGAGACGTGCGCGCCGGAGTCGGAGAAGGTTACGACCGATCGCGGATGGCGCATCATGCCGAGCACGATATCCTGATCTTCGTTGACGATCGGCTGAATGAAGAACTGCTTCAGATGCTTTTCGAGCGCGAGGTCGATGATCAGTTCGAGGGGGTCCTTGTTCGCCTCTTTTGCAAGTTCTGCGATCGAACGATAAGGCGGGAGTGGCTTGTCGAACAGGAACAGGTAATCGAAGTTGGGCTTGCGCGCCTCGGCGCCGATCGCGCGGTCCGGCTTCGTCATGTACTCGCGGGCCGCTTCGAGCAGTGCGCGGCGCGACTCGGGATTACGCAATGCGGCCTCCTGCTCGGCGAGCGGCAGCTTGCGCATGTCCGACCAGACCGGGGTTTTGTCGAATGGCATCGCGGTCTCGAATGAGAGCAGCGAGCTGATCCAGCGGCTGGTGCCTTGCGCGAGCATCCTGCCGCCAGCCGCGACCGTCTCATCGATCATCTGAAAGTAGGGACGCCAGGTATGCGGCGCCTTGCGCATCGATACTACGCCGAAGGTCGTGGGCACCCGGGTTTCGAGCGCGAGACGCTGCAGGCGGCCCATGAAATCGCGCATGCGGTCGGGGTCGCGCTCGATATCCTCCTGCGCGAGTTCGAACACGCCGGCGCCGAGATCGCCCATCACGCCGACCAACTCACTGACTTCATTCCAGTTGGCAAGGCGGCTCGCGACCGGACGGGCGTCGGGCGTTTCATGATTGCGATTGCGCGAAGTGCTGAAGCCCGCCGCTCCGGCTTTGATCGCAGTGCGCAGTTCGCGCTTCATCGCGGCCAGGTCCTCGGAGCTTGCTTCGTCGGTAAATGCGCGATCACCCATCACGTAGGTTCGCAGCGCCGAATGCCCCATGTAAGCGGTGTAGTTGATTCCTTTGGGCAGGCGGTCGATCGTGTCGAGATATTGCGGGAAGGTATCCCACGACCATTTGATGCCGGCTTCCATCGCTTTCGGCGAGATATCTTCGGCGCGTTCCAGATTGCGGATGACCCGCCCCTTGTCTTTCTCGGCGCATGGGGCGAGCGAGAAGCCGCAGTTGCCCATCACTACCGTGGTGACGCCGTGCCAGCATGAGCAGGTGCCGAGCGCATCCCAGAAAATCTGGGCGTCCATGTGGGTATGGCCGTCGATAAAGCCAGGCGCGACGATATGGCCTTCGGCGTCGATGATCTCTTTCGCCGATCCGTCGATTTTGCCGATAGCGGCAATTCGCCCTTCCGTTATCGCGACGTCGGCGCGATAACGCGGCAGCCCGGAGCCATCGACGATGGTGCCGTCACGAATGATTATATCGTAGGACATTTTTCCTCTCCTGGTCGGGAGACGCGACCGCAGCATGCGCGTTCTTTCCGCCGCTTGGATGATGTGGTTCTCTAACCGATCTTATCCGACATTTACGCGCGAAAGTAAAAGCTATCAGGCTGGGTTAACTGGCCTCGATCGCGTTGTGCGCGCCGAAAAGCACTCACGGCAATGTGGAACCTCAAACTAACGAGCGATATTCGGCCTTGTAAGTATGCGATCGAATGAATTCCCGAAGGTCTGCAGGTTCCGGGACTTGCGCGAGGCCGCGAGCGAAAATCACCTCGGCCACCCGCTCGGCAGTGCGTAGCTCGGTCGCGAGTATCGTTGACTGCGGGGGATAGATCAGGCCGGCGTCGAGTTCATCCGGCGTCACCTGCTCGGCCACCGCAGCGGCCGCAGCGATGAACATTTCATCGGTCACGCGGCGCGCGCGGGTCGCATAGACGGCGAGGCCGATCGCCGGAAAAATGTAAACGTTGTTGCCCTGTCCAGGAATAAAGGTCCGGTCGTTAAGGCGCACGGGAGGAAATGGGCTGCCGCTCGCGAAGATCGCGCGGCCCTCGGACCAACGGTACGCCTCTTCCGCGGTGCACTCGGAGTGCGAGGTGGGATTCGAATAGGGAAAGATGATCGGGCGTTGATTGATTCGCGCCATCGCTTCGATAACGCGCTGGTCGAAGGCTTTGGCGACGGTACTGACTCCGATGATCGCGGTCGGCCTGAGCGTTTCGATCGCCTCGACAAAATCTTTGGTCGGTGTTTGACGATGCGCGAACGGCTTCTGGAAATCCTCGAGGTCATTGCGGGTGGAATCGAGCAGTCCGTGGATGTCGCACAGCCAGATTCGATCGGAGGCTGCGTCGGGCAGCATCCCCTCGGCGATCAAGGTTGTAGTCAACAGGTTTGCAATTCCAATAGCGGCTGAACCCGCGCCTAGGAACAGGAATTTATGATCGGAAAGTTTCCCGCCGGTGATTCGCAGTGCTCCGAGAATTCCCGCGAGGGCAACTGCCGCCGTGCCCTGGATGTCGTCGTTGAAGCAGCACATCCGGTCGCGGTAACGCGCGAGCAGGCGCACCGCATCGGTGCCGGCCCAATCCTCGAACTGGATGCAGCAGTCGGGAAACTCCGCGGCCACGGCGGTGACGAATTCTTCGACGAATTCATCGAGTTCCGCGATCGTCGGGCGCGTCTGGCGCAAGCCCAGGTAGAGCGGGTCGCGCAGCAGGGTCTCGTTGTTGGTTCCGCAGTCCATCAGCACCGGCAGCGAGATCTCCGGCGGAACGCCCGCGCATACCGTGTAGAGGGCGAGCTTGCCGATGGGAATTCCCATTCCGTTGGCGCCGAGATCGCCCAACCCCAGAATCCTTTGGCCGCTGGTCACGACGATAAAGCGCACATCGCGTTGCGGCCAGTTTCGCAAGATCTCGCGCACCCGGCCCCTGCGCTTGATCGACACGTAAAGGCCGCGGGGGCGCCGGATAATATGGCCGAACTGCAGACACGCTTCCCCGACGGTCGGCGTATAGACCAACGGCAGGAAGCGCGCCGGGTCCGACATCAGCACGCGAAAAAAGAGCGTTTCGTCCTTATCCTGCAGTTGCGACAGGTAGATGTACTTTTCGAGATCGTTGGGCTTTTGCGCGAGTTGCAGATGCACGCGCTGGATTTGGGTTTCGTCGGTGTCGATGCCCTCGGGCAGCAGGCCGATCAAACCCCGCGCCTCGCGCTCGGCCTCGGTGAAGGCGGTCGATTTATTCAAATGCGGATCGCGCAGCAGCGCCAACCCGTGCGGGATATTCGCCACCTTCAGGGTCCTCGACCTCCATCGACGCGCCCAACTTCCGGTCCCATCACTGGAAGCTGGTTAAGGCCCGTTATGTCTGTTGAGTGGCTACGAGGCAAGCTGGCTGGTGCTTATTGCGACGTCAGGATCATTTCCTCGACCTCGCGCAAACGATCCTTGCCGAAGAAGATTTCGTCCCCAACGTAAAAGGTCGGTGAGCCGAAGGTTCCGCGTTCAACCGATAGCCGGGTATTTTCCATCAGCTCATCCTTGACCGCCGGGGTCGCGCTCAACTCCAGAATTCGATCGGTTGGCAGCTTCGACTCGGTGAACGCGGCGCGCATTATCTCGGGGTCGTCCATCTTTTTGGGTTCGGCCCACACGTGGCGATAAATCTCATCGACGTAGCGCTCGAAGATGCCGAGCGAACGTGCGGCGATCGCACCGCGCATCAGTGCCAGGGTGTTCACCGGAAAGAATGGATTCGATTGAAAGCGGGTGATGCCATGGCGTTCGATAAAGCGGCGCATTTCGAGCCGTTCGTACTCCGGCTTGTTCCTGATACCGCGCATACTGTCCGCGGGCGATCGATTGTTGGTGAGCTTGAAAACCCCGCCCAGCAGGACCGGCACGTATTCGAATTTTGTTTTGGTGCGCTTTTCAATGTCGGGAATGAGCAGGTGGCTCAGGTACGCATTGGGACTGCCGAAGTCGAAATGAAATTCAACTTTGCTTGCCATGACATCACCACTTTTCGCCAAACGGACGGATTTCCTGTTCGAAGGTCCATGCGTCGCGGGGTTGATTATAGAGCTGCCAATAAGTTTCGCCGACTGAGGCGGGATTCATCAAGCGGCCGGGATCGAGGTCGTTCAGTGCTGCATCGCCTTCACGCTCCTTGATCCGATCGCGCACCCACGCGGTATCGACTCCGGCATCGATAATGAGATGAGCGCCGTGGATATTCTGCGGGCCAAGCTCGCGCGCGGCAGCTTGAGCGACCGCGCGCAGCCCGAATTTCGCACTTGCGAAGGCGGCATAACCGATACCGCCGCGCACACTGGCGGTGGCGCCAGTGAAGAAGATAGATCCTCGTCCGCGCGGCAGCATCAGGCGGGCAGCCTCGCGGCCGGCGATAAAGCCGGCATAGCAGGCCATCTCCCAGACTTTGCGAAAAACGCGATCGGTGGTTTCCAGCAACGGGAAATTGACGTTGGCGCCGACGTTGAAGATACAGACCTCGAGCGGGGCTTCGTCGTCAGCGGAGCGCAAAAATGAGGTGACCTGCTCTTCGATACGGGCGTCGAGCGAGCGGGCAGAAATTCGGCCGCCAGCGGACTCGACCGCAGCTACCAGCGGCGCCAGCTTCTCGCCATTGCGCCGTCCCGCGAATACGGTAAAGCCTTCGGCCGCAAATTTTTTAGCGATCGCGCCACCGATGTAATCGCCGGCGCCGATCACCGCCACGCTCGCATTTCTTGGTTCCACGAATAAATCTCCTGAGGTCCGTAGCCGACCGCCACTAGACGAAACGGGTCATGATCTCTTTTCCGAGGATCTGCATGTAATGCAACTGCCGCTCGATTCTGCCGCCGCCCGGACTCACCCACAACTGCGTAGCCCCAGCTTGAGCAACCTCCTCGATCCGCGCAATCCAGTCGCTCGCGTTACCGGCGAGGGCGAAGCGCCGGATCGCATAGTCAGTCAGTCCCAGCTCGTCCATCCGCTGCGGATTGCGACCGGCCTGCAGCACATGATCATAGAGCACGTAGCCATCGACGTAGGTCTGAATCTTCGCGCTCAAGTCGGGAGGTACGCACTTGTCCGCGAGGCTGTAGCGCATCGAATGATTCAAGATTGAGGACACCGACGCTTTGACGTTTTCGATCGCGCGGGTGCGATCCTCGTGCAGCGAAGTGCGCGTGGTGAACCAGGTATCGACCGATGCCGGGTCGCGGCCCGCTTCGCGCGCGCCGGCCTGAACCCGCGCGATAGTGTCGTGTATCACTTCGGGCAGGAGGCCGGTCCCGGCTATCACACCGTCGCCGATGCGTCCTGCCAGGTGCAACATCCTGGGACCCTCGGCGCAGATCGAAATGGGGATCCGATTACGCACCGCGGTCGCATGCCAGCGGACTCGCTGCGGACGTTTGCGGTAGGTGGCATTGCCGGTTGCGAGGAGGTCTCGCACGCAAGTCACGTACTCCTCGATGCGCGCGCGCGATGCGATTTTGTAGCCGATATTGAGCACGGCGCTATCGCCGCTGGCGATGTCCATGAAGGCGCGTCCCTCGGTGAGGCTATCGATGGACGCGAGAAACGACGCCATCACCTGGGGTTCGCGCGTGAGCGGATTGGTCGGCCGCAAGCCGACCTTCGCGCGACTCGCGGCGCGCGCGATGATCGTCGCCCTGACGAAAGCATCGCCGCCGATAAACGCCGAATCATAAGTGCCGATGGCAACGGCGCCATAGTCTTCGGCCATCTTGACGAGGTCCGCGTAGCGGTCAACATCGGCACGGGCGAGCAGCGGACCGCCGGGATCGATACTGATCGCGAAGTTAACTTTCATCGAATGAGTGCTCCACTACAAAGTTGTTCATGCGAGTCGCGGACGAACGCAAGAACCATAGCTACGACGGAACGCGATATACCCGTGCGGCGGTCTCGCTGAAGAGCGCCGCCTTCTCTGCAGCAGAGGCTCCGGCGGCGAGCCGCTTGCAGGCGTTCCAGAACACGGCGTAGCTGCACCAGCGCTTTTGCACCGGGAAATTACTCTCGAACATGCAGCGGCGAGCGCCAAACAATTCGAGGCAAACTTCGACAAACGGCGCCCATGTCGAAGCGATCTCTTCCGACGAAAGCGGAGGCGCGTCGGGTTGGCGCGGTCCGGAACGCCGTACCGGCAGCGCGCCCAGTTTGACGTTGACGTTTGGATGAGCGGCGAGCGCGGTCATCCCGGCGCGCCATTCATCAAACACCTCGGCGGGGCGACTCGCATTAGGGCCACCGAGAATCGGACTACCGAAATGATTCAGCACTATCGGCGTATCCGGGAAGGCGGAGGCCAGCGCGCCGACCTCGCCCAACTGAGGATGATAAACCCAGGCGTCGAATGCGAGGTTGAAGCGGGCGAGATACTGGAAGCCCTCGCGGAACTTGGCCTCCGCGAGCATCGCGGGGCGCGGCACGGTCTTGTGCACGCGTTCATCCGCATCCCACGCGGTCGAGAACCGGATCGCATGAAAGCGGCCACCGCTGGCGGCGATATGCGCTTCGAGGATCGGCTCGACGCGCGCGCTCAGCAGCAAATTTACGTTGCCGACCATCGCAGCACACGCCCGCGCCGGGCCAAAGCCGCCGCTCGCACTCATCGCGGCAACGCCGGTGACGAACTCCGTCTCGCCCAGCGAACGCAATTCCTCGGGCCCATCGGCGCGATACATCGATCCACACTCCTCGAACACCGTCGCGCGGATTCGATGGCCGCTCGAGAGATCCGCGAGCAGATCGGGAAATAAGTAGACGTTGCCGGAGTGGCTCCACAAATGATGATGCGGATCGATTATCGGTAAGTCGGGCTCAATAATCTCTTCGCGCTTTTGCGCCAGCCACGCTTCATTAACCTTGCCGGAGAAATCCGCTCCTGAAGCCATACTGCTACCCACCTTCACCTTGACGTCGCTCAATTTTTCGTACGCTACCCCCAAAGCATCGAAACGACAAATTGCCTTGCGCCAAATTTGGGACTAGGTAATGACCACGATGTCATCGGAGCGAAGCGAGTTCGGCCCGGATACGGAATCGGCCGGGTTCCGACGGTGGATGTGAGATCGCAATAGTAACTTCATCACTTTCAACAATGGAGCCGATGACTACTCGAATTAGA
>DASXFX010000037.1:0-21966 GCA_036489375.1 Binataceae bacterium (SeqCode)
TGGTCGAGGAGGGTTTGGCGGTTCTGAGGTCGGGGGGGAGCGAGGCCTTCGGTAAACAGTTGTAAACCTCGGCGAGCACTGTAGCGGCTTCATCGCGGCGGCCTCGCGACGCGAGCGGTGGCGAGCACTTGGCGGTGGAGCTATTGCGTCAACTGGTCGAGGAGGGTTTTGGCGGTTTTGAGGTCGGCGGTAGCGAAGCCTTCGGTGAACCAGTTGTAGATGTCGGTGAGCATGGTGCGCGCTTCGTCGCGGCGGCCTTGCGATGCAAGCAATCGAGCGAGGCTGGTGGTGGCGCGCAATTCCCACGATTTCGCGCTCTGACGGCGGGCGAGCTCGATCGCCTCGCGAAAGGATTGAGCCGCTAGCGGTGCCGCGTCGGGGTTGCCGAGCAACCGTGCTGCGTCGGGGTAGCCGAGCAACCGTGCTGCGTCTGAGTTGCCGAGCAGCGGTACTGCCTCCGGGCGGGCGAGCTCGATCGCCTCGCGAAAGGATTCAGCCGCTTGCGGTGCAGCGTCGGGGTTGCCGAGCAAGAGCAATTCGCCCTTCAGTCGCCGCAATTCCGCTTCGACCATCATGCTGCCGCTGCGCTCGATAAGTTCGAGCGCTTCATTCACTTCCTTAAGGCCTTCGGACCTATGACCGTTGGCGAGATAGACGGAGGCGAGGCCTTCGAAAATCAAAGGTCGAATGAGGCCGGCGGCGGTGGCGAAGCCCATCCGACTGCGTTGCATTTCGGCAAGGCCTTCTGCGACCTGTCCGGATTGCGCGAGCGCCCAACCGCGCCAGAACCCGGCGAGCTCGAGAAAGGACATTAAGCCGCGTTCCTGGATAAGCCTGATCGCCTCATTGCTTTGCCGGCTGGAGGCGAGCGGATCGCCGAGCCGCAGATTGAGCACGGCGGACCAGTAGAGGGCGAAGATCAAGTCGGCGGGGGACGCGCGTTTCTCGCTCGCTATGAGAAACGCTTCTCTGACTGTGACCATCGCACGATCGGGAAAGCCCGAGATCCACAAGGTAAGCGATGCGAGCGAACGGTTGCGGACCTGCCAGTTGCCGAACGAGGTCTCCTCCTTCAGCATGCCCTCGACCGTTAGCTCGGAGGCTTGATCGAATTCCTTGCGCGCGGCGACGAAATCTCCCAGCCACATCGAGGTGCGTCCGAGATCGAAGCGCGCGCGGCCGACCATTTCGGGGTTTTGGGTGCGCAGCGCAATGCGCAGAAGTTCATTGCCGAGGGTCCGGGCCTTGGCCAGTTCGAACTGGCCGCTGAACTGGAAGGAAAGGTTTTCGAGGACTTCGAAAAGGCGCGCGTCGTCGCCAATCTTCTGGCACAACTCGCGCGCGCCCTCGAGGATGTCGGAAACCGCAGTTGAGGCGAGGCCGTCGCTGATGACGAAGGTGGTGCACAGGGCGAGGTTAATCCGGACCGCAATCTCGGCCCGATCGCGCTCAATAGTGTCGGGCTGGCGGCTGAGCAGGTCGAGCGCGGCCGCCAGTTGATCGCGCGCCTCGACATAGGCCGACCGCGACATGGCCTGCTGCGCGCCCAGGCGCAAGTAGCTAATCGCCTTGGGCGCGTTGCCGCTGCGTCCGTAATGGTGCGCGAGATCGTCGTAGTGGTCGGCGAGGCTGGCGGCGAAGAGCACTTCGATCGCATGCGCGGCGTGCTCATGGATCTGCTTGCGGCGCTCGAACAGGATCGAATTGTAGGCGACCTCCTGAGTCAGCGCGTGCTTGAAGGTGTATTCAACGTCGTTGTCGGCCGGTTGCTCATAAATGAATTCGGCGAGTTGCAGATTGGCCAAGAGCCGCTTCAATTCGGAATCGCTTTTGGCGGCGGCGGTCTTGAGCTGACTCAGAGTGAATTCCTTGCCGAGGACCGCGAGCGTTTGCAGCAATTCCTTTTCGTCGGCGGGCAAGCGATCGATACGCGCGGCGAGAATGGCCTGCACCAGCGGCGGGATCTGGATTGCGTTGAGCGGGCGCGCGAGCTTGATCTCGCCGTTACGAAGCAAGGCACCTTCCTCGATCAGGTTCTGCACGATCTCTTCAATGAAGAACGGGTTGCCCTCGGTCTTTTCGATGATGAGGCGTTTGAGTGCGGTGAGATCATCACCATTGCCGAGCAGCGAAGAAAGCATTTCGTCGGCGCTTTCCTGGCCGAGCGGATCGAGTCGTAGCTGGGTGTAGTAGGACTTACTATTCCATTGATGTGAGTATTCGGGACGGTAGTTTACCAGCAGCAGGATCCTGGCGTCGGCGATGGAATCCACCAGCGCATCGAGCAGCGCCTGGCTTTCGATATCCATCCAATGGAGATCCTCGAAGATGATCATCAAGGGTTGATTGAGACTCTCGCGCAGGGCGATGCGCTTGATGGCCTCGAGCGTGCGACGCTTCTTGATTTGCCCATCCATCTGGGCCAGCGGATCGGCACCCTCGACGATGCCGAGCAAACTGTAGAAGTACGGCAAGGTGTCTTCGAGGCTGCGATCGAGGATGGCGATCTTGCCGGCGACCTTTTCGCGGCGCGTGCGTTCGTCGTCCTCGCTGCCGATGCGGAAATAGTTGCGCAGGAGATCAATCACCGGCAGGAAGGCAGAGGCTTTGCCGTGGGAAATCGAGAAGGTCTCGAGGACCAGCCAATTGGACTGCGCGAGGGCCTTGAATTCGTAGTAGAGGCGCGACTTCCCTACTCCGGCCCCAGCCACCGCCGCGACCATTTCGCCCTGCCCGGCAGTTGCCTGATCGGCCGCGTGCCTGAGCGCCTTGATCTCGTGCTCGCGTCCAACGAACTTGGTCAGACCGCGCCCGGCAGAGCGTTGCAACCGCGTGCGCAACGGACCGAGACCATTCACTTCATAGACATTAACCGACCCGCTGACGCCTCTGACTTTGGTAGCGCCGAGCGGCTTGAGCAGGAAGTAGCCTTCGCACAATTTGCGGGTGTTCTCGCTGACGACGACCGAGCCCGGCATCGCGACGTTCTGAATGCGCGAGGCGAGATTGGTGGTGTGGCCGATCGGGGTGTACTCGGTGTGGCCGTCGCCGGTACGAATCGAGCGCACGACGACTTCGCCGGTGTTCACGCCGACGCGGACCGCGATCGGCGCTTTGCCCTCGGCGCGAAGTTCCGCGGCGTACTGGCGCAGTTGGTCCTGCATCCGCAGCGCCGAGTAGAGGGCACGCAGCGGGTGATCCTCGTGGGCGACGGGGGCGCCGAACAGCGCGAAAATGCCATCGCCGGTCGATTGAACGACATAGCCGTCGTAGTGCCGCACCGCATCGATCATCAGACGCAGCGCGGGATCGACGATACCGCCGGCTTCTTCGGGATCGAGTTCCTCCATCAGTTCGGTAGAGCCCTTGATATCGGCGAAAAGTGCGGTGACAGTTTTGCGTTCGCCCTCCAGCGTGCCGGCATCGGTAACATTTTGTTCGGGCGTGACGCGCACATTGGCGACCGCTGCGGGCGGAGGCGAGGTGGCAGCGGCGACTCCAGCATGACCGAGAGGCGTGCCGCAGTTACCGCAGAAGGCGGAGGTGGCAGGGTTGTTCGCCTTACAGTTAGTGCAGAGCTTCGCCAGCGGGTTGCCGCATTTCCCGCAGAAGTTGTTGGTCGAAGGATTATTCGTCCCGCATTTAGAGCAGCGCATTGACGCATCCGGCTGACGAAGCACGCGATTGCATTTGTAGCATTCAACGCCAGTTACGGACTAGCCGCTAAAAGAGCGAGATAAGGGCCACGCTGATGGCTGGCCGCGGGCTTCTCCGCGTACTCTCGAAGCCGACACCGCAGGCAGGCACCGAGATCACAGGCTGCCGCGCGAAGAATCAAAGATTGAGGAAAAAAAGAGGTTGGCAAAAGGCTCGCCATGAGAGGAGCCACGATGGCGTATCGGACAGGCCAGACGCACTGTATGGTTGTTACGAACCGGTGACGTTGCCGGCATCGCCAAGGACCGCAAATTCCACTATGAATGGAAGCATCGATTCGCAGGAAAATCCGAGAGTCCGGCGACGAAGCTGCGATGTGAATCGAACGCCTGCAAGGAAGCCGGAAAAAACGCACGAATAATTTTGGCAAAGAAGGGAATCAATGGCCACTGAAAAGAAACCGAATTTCCTGATCATCTGGGGAGACGACATCGGCACCGCGAACCTGAGCGTTTTCAGCAAGGGGATGATGGGCTACCGGACGCCCAACATCGATCGAATCGCAGAGGAAGGAATTCTCTTTACGGACAGTTACGGGGAGCAGAGTTGCACGGCAGGACGGGCGGCGTTCATCACTGGGCAGAGCGTTTTTCGCACCGGCCTGAGCAAGGTGGGACTGCCGGGCGCCGATCTGGGGCTGCGTGCGGAAGATCCGACGATCGCGGAGTTGCTGAAGCCGCTAGGTTACGCAACCGGACAGTTCGGCAAGAATCATTTCGGCGACAAGGACGAATTCCTGCCAACGATGCACGGCTTCGACGAGTTCTTTGGGTTCCTTTACCATCTGAACGCGATGGAAGAACCGGAGATGGCCGACTATCCGCCGGCGGCCGATTATCCCAACTTCAAGAAAAATTTTGGTCCGCGCGGAGTACTGAACTGCAAGGCCAATGCGGACGGCACTCAGACGATAGAAGATACCGGTCCGCTCGGTAAGAAGCGGATGGAGACGATCGACGATGAGGTGATCGCGAAAACCGTTGACTTCATCGAGCGGCAGGTGAAAGCGGACGTGCCATTTTTTATCTGGTTCAATACCTCGCACATGCACTTCCGCACGCATGCCAAGCCCGCAATCGTGGGGCAATCGGGGCGCTGGCAGTCGGAATATCACGACGTCATGATCGAGCACGACGAAATCGTCGGCAAGTTGCTCAAGAAACTGGAAGAACTGGGCATCGTGGATAACACGGTGGTGATGTACAGCACCGACAACGGGCCGCATATGAACTCGTGGCCGGATGCGGGCATGACGCCCTTTCGCAACGAGAAGAACTCTAACTGGGAAGGCGCGTTCCGCGTACCGTGCATGGTGCGATGGCCGGGAGTGATCAAACCAGGCACGGTGTCGAACGAGATCATAAGCCACCTCGATTGGTTACCGACGCTACTAGCTGCAGCGGGAGAGAGCGACGTCAAGGAGAAACTACTGAAGGGCTATCAGGCCGGGAAGAAGACTTACAAGGTACACCTGGACGGTTATAATTACCTGCCGCACTTCAAGGGTGCGAAGAAGAGCCCGCGCGTGGAGTATTTCTACTTCTCCGATGACGGCGACCTGATGGCTCTGCGCTACGACAACTGGAAGATGATCTTCATGGAGCAACGAGTGCCCGGCACGCTGCAGATCTGGCAGGAGCCATTGGTGTCGCTACGATTTCCGAAGCTGTTTAACCTGCGAACGGATCCTTATGAGCGGGCAGATATAACCTCGAACACCTACTGGGACTGGGTAATCAATCACATCTACCTGATGGTACCGGCGCAGGCGCTCGTTGCGAATTTCCTTGGAACTTTCGCGGAGTATCCGCCGCGGCAGAAGGCCGCCAGCTTTACGATCGATCAGGTAATGGAGAAGCTTCAGCAACAGGGCGGTAGCCACTAGGTATCGACAGCGGAATCGGAAGCGAGAGAGGAATCACATTGGACAAGGTGCTCAGCGGATTCGCGTCGGTCGGCAGATGGCTTCGCCGTGAAGTCGATGCGGCGCGGCCGGTGTTTATTTTCTTTTTGATAGCGTTCCTACTGTTGCTTTCGATCATCAAGCTCGTGTTAGTGAACTTCTCGGTCGGTACAGTGGCGTTATTGCCCAAAGCAATAGTCGGCGCGCTGTTCGCGGCCAAGGCGGTGCTGATTCTTGATGAGACGCCATTCGCACATCATCTGGATCGCTATCGGCGAATCGTCGCAGTCACCGCGAAGACGCTGCTATATGGCGCGATTACATTGATGCTCGGCTACCTCGAGCGATACATCGAGGCACTGCATCGAACGCATCACCTGGAGGCGGCGGCACAATACGTAGCTCAGCAGGCGAGTATCTACAAATTATTGGCGTGGGCGTTGGGCATCACGGTGATATTTGCGATGTATTTCGCGCTGGCGGAAATCAGTGAATATCTCGGTAAAGGGAAGCTACGCGAGATCTTTTTCGAATCGCCGAAGACAGCGACAGCAAGCAGCGGCACTCGCACAGCAATATAAGATGAGGCCGCACCAACCATAAAGGTCGGTGCGGCCTTGTGAGCGTCAGGCGCGATGCGGTTGGACGGAATCATCGACACGCGTATCAGTCAGTTTTCGCCCAGCCTTTATCATAGGCGGCGTGCACCCGAATGATCGCGCGCAGATGCTTATATTTCCATTCGCCGTTGATCTTGACGTAGTCATCCTCGTAACGACAGGCAATCCACCGCGCGTCATTCTTCTCGCGAAAGGTAAATGGGCCCAGCAGGTACCACGTACCCTTCGCGTGGTCGCCATTGACCTCGATAATCGGGTTCATCAGGTTGTGCTGGGAGAAGCTAATAAGTTTCTTGAAGCCTTCGAACAATTTGCGAATCGCGGCGTGCCCTCGGGCTTGGCCGAAATCGCCGCCTTCCCAGATTCCGTCCTCGGCAAACACCGATGCGATTTTATCCGGGTTGTGATCGTCGTCGCAGATGGCGCAATAGCGCGCCTTCAGTTGCTTGATCGCTTCGATGTCTTCGAGGACCGTGATTCGTTTCTCGAGATCGCTTGTGCTCATGGGATGAAACTCCATCGATCGAATTGCAGATCTCTTCTCTCTCTAGACTGCATCGGTCGCTCGCGTCAACGACTTTGCGCTGTGCGCTCGCCAGGCCTACCATTAAGATCCGATTGAGGGGGCTCGGTAATATCGACTTAGCTGCACTTCACAGTCGAACCGCCGGAATGCGACACTGACGGAACTACGATGTCGCGAACTATCCTCATGGGCGATCCGCGATTCTTTTCCGTCAGAGGCGGGGCAAATCCTCATACTCGCAACGCGCTTGGCATCAAGAAGACGGTCGATGCAACTCGCGCGCGCGAGCAATGGCATGCGATGGCCAAGGCGCTGATCACTTATGGCGTGGAGGTCCTTGTGATTCCGCCGCACGAGAACCTCTCAGGATTGGTCTATCCCGCAAACGCAGGGTTTCTTTATCCGCTCGAGAATTCCACGGCGGATCGCAAGGCGTTTTACCTGGCGAATCTTTTGCCAACGCGGGCAGGCGAACGTGATGTGTATCGGCCGTTTCTCCAATCACTTGGATTCCTCACGAGCGAGATTCGCGCGAGATTTGAGGGCGAGGCGGATTTCTTTCCGGCGGGAAACTTCATGATCTTCACTCACGGCCGGATCGAGCGGCAGCGTTTCAAGCCGGCTTTCGCGCTGCCACCCTGGAAGCGGGTTTACGGCTTTCGTTCGGATGCGCGCGCCCTCGATGAACTGACGAAACTCGCCGCTGGTCGAACAATCCTTCCTCTCGAACTGCGGCTCGAAGCCCATTACCATGGCGATACTGTCCTCTGCTCCTTCGGGGCGAAGCGCGAATTTCTGCTCGCGTACATGGATGGAATGACCGAAGAATCGCAGCGGCGAGTGCGGAAATCTTTCGGCGAAGCGTTGATCGAACTATCGCACGCCGATGCGGCTCTCTACGCGGCGAATTCCTTTCAGGTGGAGCATGAGGGTCGCCTGAACCAGTTTATGCCGTTAGGGGCGAGTGCGGATCTTTGCGGGAAGCTGCGCGAGCGAAGGGTCGAGCCGGTACTCATTGATGTAAGTGAGTTTCTCGCGAAGGGCGGCGGTTCAATCAAGTGCATGATCCTTGACGTGGGTCCTACCAGCGAGCTACCGATGGGCTCGAAGGTGGATCAGTTTCGCGCGCAGCACAGCTATCAGCAGATCTTCCCGGAGAATCGGTAAAGTCGGGAGTCGCGCGCTGAGGCGAATACAGTTCAAGACCGCTCGTCAATCGAACTTGCAGGAGCGTCGCAGACTATCAGACCTATAGTAGAAGCTCGTGCAACCCTCGTTCCTCATACGCCAGGCGAACTCGCGCGATCGTCGTCAGATTCTTCGCCTGGCGCGCGAACTTGACTCGATAAATCTGCCGACAGTTTCAGCGCAACTAGCTGAGCTACTGGATCGCTCGACGAAGTCCTTCAAGGGCACGCTGCGGCGCCGAGCAAATACGATCTACATTTTTTGTGCTGAGGAGATTGAGACGCGTCGCATTGTGGCCGTTTCGATGATCATCGGAAAGCACGGCACGCCTGAGTCGCCGCATTACTATTTTGCGGTGGATACCGACGAGCGTTATTCGAAATCGTTGCAGCGCATGTTCCGGCATCCCTTTCTACGCCTGCGCTGCTCCATGGACGGACCTTCGGAACTCGGCGGGCTGATCGTTGATCCGGCGATGCGCGGCCATCCGGAACGAATCGGTAAACAGATATCGTGGGTGCGGTTCCTCTATATCGCGACGCATCGCGCGCGGTTCGAGCAGCGGCTGATCGCCGAAATGCTTGCCCCGTCCACGCCAAATCACGGAAATCAATTCTGGGATTACTACGGCGGCCTGGTCACAGGAATGTCCTATCGCGAGGCGGACATCCTTTCGTCTCGCGACAAGGAGTTCATCCGCGCACTTTTCCCCGAGTCGCCGCTCTATACATTTCTACTGCCTGACGGAGTGGTCCGATCGGTCGGTCAAGTAGCCGAAGCAACTCGCGGCGCGGTGCGCTTGCTCGAACAAGCCGGAATGAAATTCCTGGACCAAATAGACCCATTTGACGCCGGACCTTATTACGGAGCGCGAGTCGAAGATCTGGTGCCGCTAAAGAAGTATCGTTCGCTGAGGACCTTGATCGGAGAACCGGCGGAGGAAAAAGCGCGGCCGTATCTACTGGCGCGCGGCGGTGTCGAAGGCTTCCGCGCGGTGCAGGCAAACGCAGTCGTCGCAAAACAACGGATAGTAGTCAGTTCACAGATACTCAATTTACTCAGTGTTGGTGAAGGTGCATTGGTTGATAGCTTGCCACTGCCATGAGCTTGATGCCCGCGGATAGCTACTCCAGGAGTGCGCGATAGAAGCGTACCGCCGCCATGACTTCTGAAAGCAGGTTGTATTCATTGGGGGCGTGAATTACCCCGGTTGAAGGGCCCGGCCCGAAGACGATCGGCTGAAGTCCGGCGGCCGCATACACACCCGCCTCGGTGCATCCCGCCTTCACGCCGGTCTCCAATGGCAGTTGAACGCGCGCCAGCGCGGCCATCCCAAGCTCCACCGCTTCACTGCCGTTCGGGCTTCGAAAACCCGGATTAGCACGTCTCTCCGTAAGTTTCAGCTGAAGGTTGTCAGCGCTCGAGGGAAGTTCCCGTACTATCCGGTCCACACCTTCGCGAACCACGTCGAGGGCGAGTGACGGCGGCGGGCGTAGCTCGAACTGCAGAACGATCGAATCGTCGCGAGTACTAATGACGCCCACATTAGAGGTTAGCGTGGGCGCGGCGTAATCCTCTTCGGCTGGACCCGACGCACGAGCGAATTGGTCAAGCGAGCGAATGAACCGCGAGGTTGTAGTAATCGTCTGAGCCGGAATCACGTGCGTTGCCCGGCCGATTATTTCCCTGGAAGAATTCGTCAACACGTCGGCGGAGTCGGCTGCCAGGATAACTTCGCACTGGGCGGGCACCTTGTTGACTGCGTCACCTCCATTAATGGAAACAACCTGAACATTCGTTCGACCGTCGATCGCCGCGATTGCCTTGGCTATGGCGTTGTCGCCCAACGCCGGCGTGCTAGAGTGCGCCGCCTTCCCGCTATGAAAAACCCTGCGCACTTCGATCTCGTCGGGAACGCGAGTGGGTATAAAGCCAATAGCCAGTTCGAAGGCCATCAAGCCCTTGTGTGCGGTAATCAGTTGGAGGTGCGACGGCTCGCCGACCATCGCGATCGCGTCGCGCGGCAGCATCCCGCTCGCGGCAAATTCCTTCGCACCGAGCAATCCGTGCTCTTCCCCAAAAGTACCGACTAGCAAAACGTCTCGGTTGGGCCTACCGCATTGAGCGAGCGCAGTGACCTTGGCGACGAAATCCAGCTTGGTATCTGCAGCCCCGAGTCCGTATATGCGATCGTTGTGGACTGTCGCCACGTAGGGCTTCCCGTCACATTCCGTCCATAACGCCGGATCGCCCGCCGGTACCGTGTCCAAATGAGTGTTCAGCACCAATGGCGTGGCGTCACGGTTTCTTCCGGCGATGAAAGCAACCAACGTCACTTGGTCAAGGCCCTCGTGCGACGATGGTATAATGCGAGCTTCAATTCCGTTAGGAGCCAGCATCTCGGCGGCGCAGAATTCCGCGATTCGGCGAGTTCCCTCCGGGCCGGCACTGGGTATCGCAATGAGCCGTTTACAAATAGCTACAATCGACGAATCGGCAGCGCCCATCTGGATACTCACTTTGAATTCAATCCGATCTCGCGCCCAAGCTCCGCAGGCCTCCGCGTAACATCGCTAGAACACAGGCGCGTTCAATGGTTGAGGCTGCTCATTTTCGCAGCGATGGCATGATTTCCTTGGCGAACAGTTCCAGTGACGCAGTACCCTTTTTCGGATCGAGGCCCGGCAGTTGCGTGCTCATGATGAGATGCGTGCAGACGAAATCCTTGCGAAATTGCTCAAGCTGACGCGCAACCTGATCCGGCGTCCCAATCATCATCGCTTTCCCCATCGCCGAGTGGCGCAGTTCCGCGGGCGATTTAAACTGGAACACATCCTTGTCGCCGGGCGCATCGTTCGCCTCGGCCAGAATGTCGCCGTAAAACTCCATCATGCTGAAAATGTGCTCCTGCGTATCCGCCCACGCCTGATCTTCGGATTTTGCAACATAGACGAGGCGCAATTGCGCGATGGAAAAGTCAGCCGCATTGCGACCGCTTTTGGCAAGTTCGTCGAGATACCACGGCGCCGGATCGGGACCGATAGTAGCAAGCAGATGGCATCCGTGACGGGCAACGCGCCGTGTCGCTTTTTCAGTGCGCGCTCCGAGCCACAGCGGAACGTGCGGTTTTTGAACCGGACGCGGCGACAGCGCCAACTCTTTGATTTTTGTAAATTTGCCGTCGAAGGTGACGCGATCTTCCGACCACAGCCGCTTCAGGATTTCGACGCCCTCGGCAAAGCGAGCGGAACGCTCCTCACGCCGCATGCACAAAGCGTTGAACTCTTTGTATGAATAGCCTTGGCCAACTCCGAGATCGAAGCGCCCGTTGGACCAGATATCAACGCAGGTCGCGTCCTCCGCAACGCGCACCGGATGCTGAAAAGGCAACAGCAGTACAAACGTACCAATTCGTATGCGATGGGTGCGCGTAGCGATCGCCGCCGCGGTCGGCAGCAGCGAAGGATTGTAACCATCGTCGGCGAAATGATGCTCGGTCAGCCACACGTTGTCATAACCAAGCTCCTCGGCCCGAACAATCTGGTCGAGGATCGAGCGGTATAGTTCGGGGTTGGGTCTGCGCCATTCCTTAGGGTTGCGAAAATCCTGCATCATTCCAATTTTCAACATTCGAGGCCTCCGATTGAGGTACGGATTCGGCTGCCGCACCAATGCTGCATCTACTACTCGCGCCCGCGCGCCGCAAACGCATGCGCGATCCGCTTCCTGGTATCATCCTTATCCGCGGGTTGATGTGAAGCGAGCCAACGACGCAATATTAGCCTGCTTGCCGGACTCCCTGAAGGCAGGCTAGAGATGAATAGTCGATCGCGAATCGCGACCTGCGGACATACACATAAGGAGCTTGCAACGTGAACCAGTGGACTATCGGCGACGTAAAGATCACCCGAATCGTCGAATCAGAAGGACCGTGGGACGGTACCTTTATACTGCCTGATGCGACCAGAGAGAACATGCAAAAGGAACGCGACTGGCTCTATCCAACGTTTTCCGATGAGAAAGGGAAACTGGTTATGAGTATTCATTCGCTTGTGATCGAGTCGCAGGGCAAGCGCATCATCGTCGATACCTGCATTGGCAACGACAAAGTCCGATCGAACCCGGCGTGGAACAAGCTGCAACTGCCGTTTCTGCAGGACCTGCAGAAGAATGGCTATCCGCGTGAGTCCATTGACCATGTGATTTGTACTCACTTGCACATCGATCACGTCGGCTGGAACACCATGCTCAAGAACAACAAGTGGGTAGCTACTTTCCCCAACGCCAAGTACCTACTTGGTGGTACCGAATGGGATTTCTTTTCGCGTTCCGAAGATCCGTTCTTCAAGGACCCAGTGGATGATTCGGTTCGTCCGGTCATAGCCGAAGGAATGACCAGTCTGGTGGACGACAAACATCGAGTGACGGATGAGGTCTGGCTCGAGTCGACCCCCGGCCACACGGCATTTCGCGGTTCGAATTTCATCGAAGGGAGAGGAAGGGGTAATTACCGGCGACCTGATGCATCACCCGGTGCAGTGCCGTTATCCCGAATGGGACGACAATTTCGACAACGACGGGCCGCAGGCGAAGAAGACCCGGCGGGCATTCTGTGAGCGTTACGCCGACGGCAAGACGCTCGTATTCGGGACGCACTTCGCGATGCCGGCACCGGGCCGAATTATCACCAAGGACGACTCGTTCCGCTTTGTGATTGCTTGACCGATACCACTCGCGGCCGGCGGCGTCGCCGGCCGCGAAGGAACTAGCTGCCACACTCAAATATCGCCGCGGCCATTGGCTCGCTATAGGTACTCGCGCGAGCCTGCTGATGTGTCGCCACGGAATTTGTGCTCCGTCGTGATTTAGGCCATCGCTACTTCTTCGGTAAGAAATGAGATGCAGTTGGACAGATCGACGAACTTCAGCTCGTCTGGACGAATGATCTCCAGGTATCGGGGCTCTTCGAATGCTCGCGCAATCTCCTCCGGATTGTCGAACCACAACTCCGCGACGCCATCATAGGCTCCTTCGACACCCAGGGGCGGCGCGCCCTCAACGATATGGCATTGCACATACTTGCGGACGTGCCGCATAAATTCGGGCACGCTTCTGACTAGTGGTCCATGCTGTTTGCGCCAATAGTCGCTGAACTCCGCACGGGTCCAACCGGGCTTGCGCCTGGCGCAGATGATGTATTTTACCATCGCGCTTCTCTCCTCAACAAAGTATTTACTGAGCACCGCGGCCGGTTAAAGCTTGGCGGCTGGCTCGATCCAGTCGCGAGCGAAATTCTCGAGCATCTTTTGAAGTTCCGCGATGCTCTTCGGCGGACTCGCGAGAACTGGCGACAGATACAGTTCGTGAACGCCGGCATCGCGATAGTGTTTGAGAACGTCCGGCTTGGCGGTGGCCGGAGGTGACATCGAGATTTCGAAATTCTCAGGCGTGCGACCGGCCGCTCTGATCAGTTCGTGGAGTCGCGCGACTTTCTGCGCGGTCTCATCGGGGGTCAAATTAAATCCGCACCAACCGTCGCCATACTCGGCCGCGCGCTTGAGCGCCGGCTCAGTCTGCCCACCCACCAGTATTGGAAGCTTGCGGCCCTGTACCGGTTTGGGAAAACTGCGCGCCCCTTCGAAGTTCACAAATTCACCCTTGTAACTACTGCGCTCGTCGCCCCAGAGATTGCGCATCGCTTCGACGTATTCGCGGGTACGTTGCGTACGCTTTGCCCACGGCACTCCGATCGCCTTGAATTCCTCTTCGAGCCAGCCGATTCCGATGCCGAGCGCAAAGCGTCCATTACTCAGATAATCGAGCGACGCAGCGACTTTGCCCAGCACCAGCGGATTATGTTCCGGCAAGATACATATACCGGTGGCAAGCCGAATGCGGTTCGTATGGGCGGCGGCATAGGTCAGCGCAATAAACGGATCGAGTAATGGAGTAGTCGTCGGAATAGGTATCTTACCGTCTCCCGAGTAGGGATAACGTGAACCGAAGTTTTCCAATAATACTACGTGTTCCGGAGCCCAAACGGTCGCGAAGCCCAAGCGCTCGGCGTTAGTCGCGATCGCAGTAATCATCTCGGGTCGCGCGGTATCCGCGATTCCAACTGCAAAAAACCCAATCTTCATTGTGCTTCCCTCCTGCGCCCGCCGAATCCGGCGCTCCACGAACTATTTTACCTATCTTAGTGAGCGTCCTATGTGCAGCAAGTACGCTCATCTGAATACTCAGTAAACTCGATACGAATATACAGTTCGCCTATCTTAGATATCTCAGTCCGCCGCGAAAAGCTCCTCGAAGAACGACGCCACGCGTTCTACGAATACTCAGTATTTTTTGCGCGTGCGACGTACTGGCAATGGACCTCCGCGACGCTTCGGCTTTTCGACGTCATCATGCGGCAGGGACTCTCCACCGCCGCGAGGAGGTTTTGGCGTATCGCCAGGCCGCGGCGGCCTCCCTTCTGTACTGCGCTTGGGCCGCGATTCGGCCCACGACCGGCCGGTGCGACGAAATTCGAGCCGCAGTGGCGTACCGACGCTCTCCAGTTCGAGCGCGGTACGGAAGCGCCCTTCGAGAAAGCGAATATAATGCGCCGGAATGTCATGCTCGATGTTCGTAAAAAATGCCAGCCGCGGCGGTGCGCTACCGATCTGCGTAACGTACATCAACTTGAGCCGACGGCGTCCGACTAGCGGCGGATCGAGCACTGCAACAGTCTCGGCAAGAATGCGATTTAACACGGCGGTCTGAAAATTTGCATGCCATCCCACGCCCGCTCGCGCAGCCGCCGGAAGAATATGATCGACCCCGTCGCCAGTGACGGCCGAGGTGAACACCATCGGCGCAAACTCCAGAAACGGATAGCGGCGATAGTTGTCGCGCACGAACGCCGGCACGTGTTTGTCGAGCTTCGCCGCCGCGTCCCATTTGTTGCATACGATCACCATCGCGCGATCGTTGCTCTCGACCAACCGCGCCAGCCGCACGTCCTGATCTGTGATTCCCTCGGTCGCATCGATCACCAGGATGAGCACTTCGGCGCGGCGAATGACCTCGATTGCGCGGCCTACCGAGTGGTGTTCGAGATCGCCTTCGACTCTCGTCGGACGCCGAATTCCGGCCGTGTCGATCAGAAGAACATCGTGACCATCGACGTTCAGGCGAACGTCCACCGGGTCGCGCGTCGTTCCCGGACGGTGATCAACGATCGCCCGATCGAAGCCGGCGAGGCGGTTCAGGAGCGACGACTTTCCGACGTTGGGACGCCCGATCAGAGCGAGCCGCAAATCGGGAAGCACTTCGGGTGTCGCCTCGCGCGCGGGCAATTGCTCGACGATTGCATCGAGCAATTCGCCGACGCCCAAACCGTGGGCCGCGGAGACGAAGGTCACACTCGGTACTCCCAACGCATAGGCATCGGCGGCCGCTGCCTCATGATTCGGACGATCGATCTTGTTGACCGCGATGATCGTCGGGCGGCCGGTCTCGCGAATCAACGCTAATGCTTCGCTGTCGCCGCTCGCGAGTCCCGCACGCCCATCCATCACGAAGACCACGACGTCCGCCTCCGCGACCGCGCGCAAGGCCTCTTCCACCGCACGCTCGGTCGTATGCTCCTGCGCGTAAAGCTCGAGACCGCCGCTATCGATCACAACGAATTCGCGGCCCTCGTGCGCCGCTCGCGCCATGTTGAGGTCGCGCGTGGTTCCGGCGATCGGGCTGACGATGGCACGGCCCCGGCGCACGATTCGATTGAACAAGGTCGATTTGCCGACGTTCGCGCGTCCCACCAGCACCACGACGGGCAATCCGTGCGCGGCGGTCGCGATTAGACTCGCCTCTGCCCGCGCGTCGGCTTTGCTTTTGCGCGCCATGCTAGAAGCCCATCTCTTTGAGCTTGCGCGGATCGCTAGTCCATCCGCGCTCGACCCGCACGCGCATCTCAAGGAAAACGCGGCGCCCCAGAATTTCTTCCAGTTCGAGCCGAGCCGCGGTCCCAATTTCCTTTAACTGCTGGCCACCCGCGCCGATTATCATGCCCTTGTGCGATTCGCGCTCGACGATTATCAACGTCGCTATCTTGACCAGATTGCGATCGGTCTCTTCAACGAATTGCTCGACCTGCACCGCGGTTGAAAACGGAATCTCCTGGCGCATCGTCAGGAAAATCTTTTCGCGCACGATTTCTTCGGCGATCATCCGTTCAGTCTGATCGGTGTACTCGTCGCCCGGCATCAGCGCCGGACTTTCGGGCAGCATCGATTTGATCACGCGCACCAGTTCTTCGACGTTTTCGGCTTTGAGCGCGCTGACGGGCACGATCTCCGCCGCCGGTAACGCATCGTGAAGTTCCTGCACGAGCGGCATCATCCGTTCGCGCGACGAGAGATCAATCTTGTTCAACGCGATCACGACCGGCCGCCCCAGCGCCGCGAGGTCGCTCAGCATCGCGCGATCGGCAGCGGCGAACTTCGCGTTCCCGGGAATCACCGCAACGATTACCTCGCCTTCGGCCAGGCAGCGGCGCGCAGTCTCGACCATATGACGATTGAGCGGGCGATGCGGTTCGTGCAGACCCGGCGTGTCGATCAGGATCATCTGGGCGTCGGGATCGTTTTTGATTCCGAGGATGCGCCGCCGCGTGGTCTGCGGCCGCGGCGTGACGATCGCAACCTTCTGCCCGACCAGGCAGTTCAACAGCGTGGACTTCCCCACGTTGGTCTGTCCCGCGATGGTAACGAAGCCGGCGCGATGTGGATTACTGCTCACTACGCTCCTGTTCGATCGCGCTCAATGCGGCTCGCGCCGCTGCCTGCTCACTCTGTTTTTTGCTGCCGCCCTCGCCGACGCCAAGCTCACGGCCCGCGATCCGAATGCTGGTGGTGAAACGTTTTGCATGGTCGGGGCCGCGCGCGGCAACCAGTTCATAAACGGGTTGCGATCGAAAGCGCCGATAGGCGATTTCCTGCAGCTCAGTTTTGTAGTCGCGCTCCGCCGCGGGCCCACCAATATCGTAGGCGAACAAGCGCTCGACCACGCGCTGCGCCGGTTCCAGTCCGCCGTCGGTATAAATCGCGCCAATCACCGCCTCGAACGCCGCGGCCAGGATCGAGGTCTTGTCACGCCCGCCGCTCTTCTCCTCGCCCTTGCCCAAGCGCATTTTACGGCCGAGTCCGATTTCGAGCGCCTTAACCGCGAGCGTGCGTCCGTTGACGATCGAGGCGCGCTCTTTCGAGAGCGCACCTTCTTTCGCCTCCGGAAACCGGCGCATCAGGAGGTCCGCGATCGCCAGGTCGAGTACCGCGTCGCCAAGAAACTCAAGCCGCTCGTAATGCGACTCACCCGCTCCGACGGCGCTCGGATGGGTCAGCGCGGTTTCGAGCAAAGCTCTCCGCTGGAACGAATATTCCAGAATTCCTTCGAGCTCCGCGTTATCATTGTCAGGCCGCGGGGCCGGTTGCGGCGCGGGGCGAGTCGAAAATCCGAGTAATCTGGCCAACCACTGCGGCGCCCTCAACAAGCGATGCTTCCACCTCGACTTCAAAATTTGTCAGGTCTTCCGATCCGTCGGTCATCACGCGCACGTAATTGCGGCTGTAGCCCGTGAGCCGGCCTTCCGATCGTTCTTCAAGTAATACTTGCAGTTTTTTTCCAAGCATGCGCTGCGCGAAATCAATACGCTTCTGATCGCCGAGCGCGCGCACGGCGGCTGCTCGACGCTTGATCTCACCGCTCGCAACTTTACCGGTGAATTTCGCTGCCGTCGTCCCGCTGCGCACCGAGTAGGGAAAGACGTGAAAATAGGCCAGCGGCAGGCTCTCCAGAAACTTAAAGCTTTGCTCGAATTGCTGCTCCGATTCGCCCGGAAATCCGACGATCAGGTCAGTGCCGATCGCGGCATCGGGCATCGCTTCGAGAATGCGCCCGACACGCTCCCGAAAATGCTCAGTCGTGTAGCGGCGGCGCATGCGCGCGAGTACGTCGTCTTCACCGGCCTGCAGCGGCAAATGCAGGTGCGGGCAGAATTTGTCACTTTGCGCGACGATCGAAAGCAGCCGGTCGCTCAGCTCTTCTGGATCCAGCGAGCTGATCCGCACGCGGCCGATCGGCGAACGCTCGGCAATCATTTCCAGCAATTCTTCCAGTGCTATCGGCGGATCGAGATCCTTGCCGTAACCGCCCAGATGAACGCCGGTCAAAATCACTTCCTTGTAGCCGCGTTCATGCATTCCATCGATCGCTTCGATCACGCGGCGCGGATCGACGCTGCGCGAAAGTCCGCGCGAAAACGGCACGATGCAAAACGAGCAGAACTGGTCGCAGCCTTCCTGCAGTTTAAGAAACGCCCGCGTGTGACCCTCGAGTGCGACCGGGGCCAATTCGATCGTCGC
Source organism: Binataceae bacterium (SeqCode) (assembly GCA_036489375.1). Taxonomy (GTDB): domain Bacteria; phylum Desulfobacterota; class Binatia; order Binatales; family Binataceae; genus JADMIL01. The sequence continues at coordinate 18,361 of DASXFX010000037.1, forward strand.
GCGCTCCTTGCGCAGGTTCGAGACCATCACCCGCTCGGCCGCCGCGCCGCTGACCGCCCTTTCGAGATCGCCCAAGCGCCCGAGCCCCACCACCGCATCAACTTCCGCCGCACCTGCGAGTTTCTCGGGACTCGCCTGCGCCAGGCATCCCGTCATGATCACACGGGCCTTGGGATTGAGCCGGCGTGCGCGGCGCGCCAGTCGCAAGCTTTCGCTGTCGGCGCGATCGGTGACGGTGCAGGTGTTGACGATGTAAACATCGGCGGGCTGATCGAAGTCGCCGCGCTCCATCCCGAGCGACCCCAGCCGCGATTCGATGATCGCAGAGTCGTACTGGTTGACCTTGCACCCGAGCGTGGCGATAGCGAAACGCATTGGCGCCCTATCCTTCCACCGCGCGCTCGATAAAGCCGCCGCCCAGTACTTCGTCGCCGCGATAAAACACACACGCCTGTCCAGGAGTCACCGCCGGTCCACCGTTATCGAAGCGAACCTCCGCGCGCGCACCTGAAAGCATCCGCACCCGCGCTGGGAGGGCCGGGTGCCGATAGCGAATCTTCACTTCTAGGCTAATTTCACCGCCGTCGAGCGCGGCCGGGTTCACCATTTGCACCTGCCCGGCGACGAGGCCCGCCGAATTCAATTCGTCACGTGAACCGACGACGATCTCGCCCGTTGCAGCACGGATTTCCCGCACGTACATCGGCGCGCCGGTAGCGACGCCCAACCCGCGCCGTTGGCCCACGGTAAAATTATGCACGCCGCCGTGATCGGCCAACGCCTGCCCATTGGTGGTAACTACCTTACCGCGCCGCAGCTCCGTAGCCGGCGCCGCACGCTCCACGAAGCTCGCATAGTCGCGGTCCGGCACAAAGCAAATCTCCTGGCTCTCGGGCTTGTCGGCGTTCACGAGTCCGAGCGCGCGCGCCCGTTCGCGAACTTCGGTCTTGGGCATTGAACCCAGCGGAAACAGCGTGCGTGCGAGCTCGCGCTGGCCGAGCGTAAAGAGAAAGTACGATTGATCCTTGGTGCTGTCGAGCGCGCGCTTGAGATGGAAACTTCCGTCAGCGCCGCGCGCGATTTGCGCGTAATGGCCGGTCGCGACAAAGTCCGCCTCGAGCGCGCGAGCGCGGCTCCACAAGCGATCGAACTTGATCTCTCGATTGCACATCACGCACGGATTCGGGGTGCGGCCCGCGACATATTCAGAGACGAAATTTCCAATCACGCGGGTCGCAAAGTCCGCGCGTAAATCGATCACATAGAAGGGAAAATCCATGCGCTCGGCCACTCGTCGCGCGTCCTCGAAGTCTTCGTACGAACAACAGGTGCCGCGTCGCCGCGCCGGCGCAGGCGGGCTTTCCGGCGTCAAGCGCATCGCAATGCCGACGACGTCGTAGCCCTGCTCATGCAGCAACGCCGCCGCAACGGAACTGTCCACGCCGCCCGACATCGCGACCAGGACCCGCGCGCTCATCGCAGAGCCTCCGCTTCGACGGCTGGCTCGGCGCTCGCTACCCGCCGCCATACACGCGTTATGATCTCCGCCGCGTGCGCGATTTCCTTTGCGGTCGTGCTCCATCCCAGGCTGATGCGGAGCGAACTGCGCGCCTCGGCCGCACTCCGTCCCATCGCGGTCAGCACGTGCGACGGTTCCACCGCGCCCGCCGCGCACGCCGACCCCATCGAGATTTCGACGCCCTCGAGGTCGAGCGCTATCAACATGCTCTCGCCGAGCACTCCGGGAAACGTCAGGTTGAGCGTGTTCGCCACCCGCCCGTGCAGCGGGCCGTTCAGGCGCAGATCTGGAATCGTTCTCAGCAGATGCTTCAGCAACGCCTCTGACAGCATTGCGATTCGCGCACACTCGTCCTCGATAGCGCTCGAAACTTCAGCGGCGGCGACACCGAAACCGATCGCACCGATCAGATTGGGCGTGCCCGCACGCAGTCCACTCTCCTGCGGACCGCCGAGCATTTTTGGCGACAGGTTCAGGCCTGGGCGAACGTAGAGCGCTCCGATACCTGCGGGGCCACCGATCTTGTGCCCACTCAGCGTCATCAAATCGCAGCCGAGATCAGCGACCCGCACCGCCATCCTGCCGACGGCCTGCGCCGCATCGAGATGGAATACAGCGCCAGCGCGCGCCGACGCCTGGGCAATCGCCGCGACGTCCTGAATCGTTCCGACCTCGGCATTCACGAGCCCGAGCGTAACCAACGCCACGTCGTTATCGATTTTCGCGACCATCGCTTCCGCATCGATACGCCCGTCGCGATCCGGCGCGACGCGCGACACTTCCAGACCATGAGCCTCAAGCTCGGACAGCGCCGCCATCACCGACGAATGTTCAATCGCGGAGGTGACGATTCGGCGGCGCTTTCCACCCGATCCCTGCGCTGTACCAAAGATTGCGAGATTGTTCGACTCGGTTCCGCCGCTGGTGAAAACCATCCCGCGCGGCGGCGCACCCAGAAGCGTCGCCAATTGCTCACGAGCCTGTTCGAGCGCGCGACGCGCACGCTGGCCCGAACGATGAATCGACGCGGGATTGCCATGCACGACCGCTCCGACGCGCGCGATCGCATCGTGGACCGCCGGTCGCATCGGCGACCCGGCATTATGATCGAGATAAATACGCATTCCAGTTCTTATCGATTCTACCTGAAGAAGTATAACTTATCTCGCCTACTCCTGCGGTCAAGTTAACGGTCAAACACGCTCCCACCTTCCCCACGGCGAGTCAGCGAAGGCCTTTGCCAACTAACATCCCCCGCGTGCCGCTCTGCAAATCATCCTCTTGCCGCGCTTATCCAAAGAAAATATTCATAAACTGATGAAATCTATAAGGAATGTCGGGCTGGTGCTCTGTGGCGTCGTTCTTTCACTGTTTGTATATGCTTGTTCCGCTCACAGCCCTTTCATCCTTACTAACACCACAGATTCCACCCTCGCGGGCTCAACCGCACGTCCGCCTTATCAAGGCAAGGTGTTTGTTACGAAACAGGACCTTCCCGCCAACGTAGCATTCACTCCGGTAGGAACAATCGACGTCGGTAAAATCTGGTACGGGTCATCGGACGACGCACTTACCTCGATGGCCGACAGGGCACGCGAACTTGGTGCGAACGCGATCATTGACGCCAGAACCTGGCATCAGCCATCAGGATTCTCGTGGGCCGCCCCTCACGGATCGGGGAAAGCCGTGTGGATTAACGACATCAACTCATTGAGCGCTGCCGGAGTCACGGGCGAGTCGTACTGACCGGGTCTGCGGAGTTTGCGAAAACTGCCTAGGTCTTACTCCAATTACCTCTCCCCCGCGTGGGTTCCTACATGAAGTTTCCGATTTTCCAGATTGACGCTTTCACCAGCCGACTGTTTCGCGGTAATCCCGCGGCCGTCGTGATTCTCGACGGATGGTTGCCGGAGGACGTGATAGCCGCGGTGGCCGCCGAGAATAATCTCGCGGAAACCGCCTTCGTGATCCTGCAACCCGAGGTCGTGCCGTTGCGATGGTTCACGCCCGCCGTCGAGGTCGATCTGTGTGGCCATGCGACTTTGGCGGCGGCCCACGTCATCCTGAATTCCTACCGGCCTGACGAG
>DASXFX010000136.1:0-4709 GCA_036489375.1 Binataceae bacterium (SeqCode)
CATGGTGGTTCAAAGATCCCAACCATCTGCCGCAGAGTTCGTACTATCGGCCGCTCCCGAATGTGTGGTCAGGCCTCAACTATCAGCTTTTTGGTTTCCATCCCGCTGGATGGCATGCGGCGATGATTGCTCTGCACCTGCTGATGGTCTGGCTGGTTTACAGGACCGTACTGTTGCTGGTGTCGGAGGAATCCACGGCGCTGATCGCTGCTCTGCTTTTCGCGGTCCTGCCAATCCATGCGGAAGCTATCGTGTCGGCGTCGGCCGTGTCGCAACTGCTGTGCGCCATCTTTACGCTCGCGGCCTTCTACTTTTTTGCGAGTCGCGCCGCAGCCCCACGCCGAAATTGGACGCTGGCTTTGCTGTTCGCCGGATGTGCTCTGCTTAGCCATGAGAGCGCGATCGTCTTCCCGGGACTGATAGCAATCTACGTCTTTCTGCTCGAAGCGCCCGCCGCGATTCCGCCGAAGCCCGACAACTCGATAAGCCCCGATCCGTCGCCGCTTCCGAGCGAAGAGCTGAGCGCCCAGCCCTCAGCGCTTCCGAGCAACTCGATAAGCTCCGATCCGTCCTTGGTTTCGAGCGATAGGGTGAGCCCCGAGCGGGCCGCGCTTTCGAATGAAAAGGGCGCAAACGAACTCATTTTGTCGCGAATTAAGCGCGCAGCAATCGCGATGACGCCGTTCCTGGTCGTAGCAATCCTATATCTAGGTCTTAGGGTCCTCGTCCTCGGCAGCCTGGCCTATCGCAATGGCCAGCAGATTTATGCGTCTCCGCGGGTTTTTTTGCTGACGACACCTTGGGATCTCCTCAATTATGCCGAGTTGCTCGTGATGCCGTGGCGGGCCGGGGTCGCTCACAATGTCAGCTACGTACCGATCTCGACTGCGCCGCAATTCTGGCTCGTCGTGATCGGATTTGCGCTGCTCGCCGCGGGATTGACCCTCGCGCCAGCAGGGAAGCGCGCGTTGTATTGGTTTTGCGCCCTCTGGTTTCTGCTGACTCTGATGCCGGAATTCAACCTGATATTCGGATTTCCGTTCAGCTTTGTGCAGGATCGTTGTCTCTACCTGCCTTCATTCGCGTGGTGTCTCTTTGTCGCCGACGTGGTCGTGACGATCGCCGCCGTTGGCGGTCTTTTGCGAAAAACAGCTTTCGTCGCGACCACCGCAATCGCGGCTGCCTACGCGATTGTTCTGTTCCAGGTGCAGACTGACTGGCATGACGACCTGACGTTTTTCAGGAACTGCGCCTTGAGGACACCGCAGGCGCCCCTCGTCCATCGCGGGCTCGGCATCGCGCTGATTGAGCGAAACCACCTCCCCGAGGCGGTGCACGAGCTGACGCTCGCATTTCAGCTCGACCCCAGAGATTCCGATGCGCTCTTCGATCGCGGCGTGGTCGAAGCTCATCTTGGAGATTATCCAGATGCAGTGCGGGACATGCAGCGCGCCATAGAACTGCAGCCGCGAAGACCGGCCCGCGCTTACGTGACCCTCGCCAACTATGCCGACGCGGCCGGGCGCACCAACTTGAGCGAGGCAGCGTTGAGAGTCTCCGCATCTCTGGCGGGCGGCGCAAAACTCGCCCAGCTTACTCGCGCTCAGATCGCACTCAGGCACGGCGACAATCAGTCCGCCAACCGCGTCCTGGAAGACCTGTCGCATAAGTACCCGGATGACGCCGAGGTGTGGTCTGACCTGGGGTCAGTGCGGGTGGCGAGCAAAGACTATCCGGGTGCGCTCGCCGCATATCGTCGGTTGGCAGTTCTCGCCCCCGATTTTTCGGCGGCCTATTTCCTGACTGCGCAAGTCCTGCATTCGATGGGCCGCGATCAGGAAGCTCTGGCAAATTGCCGTATCGCGTTGAAGCTCAACCCCGGCGATCCCGCAACGACTGCGCTAATCGCGCAAATCCAGCCCAGGAAATCGTGAATCGGCAGACTGCTAGATCGCCGCGAGATCACCCCGAGTTCGGCAAAACGCTCGGCGGCGCTACTGCGTTGTCGCGTTGAGGCACATCCTTCACCGCGATCGGCAGGATATCTGCGGCGCGATTCAAGCGGCACCGGATAACGCACTGATCGCGGAAGGCATCGAGTATGAAGACTCAATTCAGAGCGATCGTTTCCAGCGGTATTGAGAACCCATGGTCGTGGACGGCGTCGAGTATGAACTCGCAATTCAGAGCGATCGTTTCCAACGCGGCGCAAACCGGGAAGATGAGCGAGACGTCTGACTGCTGAGCTTCTGCTGCGAGCCATGGGAGTTGATCGAGCAGTTGTGTCTTCGATGCGCTATGCGTCTGCGCAAGCTGTGGGAGTCGATCGAACTGCTAGCCTCTATGCGGCTGCGATGTCGCCGGACGCGGCGGCGAGTGCGGCAGGAATTGCTTCGAGCAGCCGCGGGTCAGCGGCGGCACGGCCAAACACCTGCATCCGTTCCGATGACGGCAGCACTCCGTGATTGGCCTCGATCACAGCGCGAATCTGGTCAATATAGGTTATCAACCCAGTGCTTGAGCGATCGGCGGCAAACTCCAACGGTGCGCGCTGCACGACGAAATAGAGTCTTTTGAGATCTTCGTACGCACCGGAATTGGACTCGGCAACGGCATCATAGGATTGCGGATCTTTGAAGGCTTTCCATTCCGTATCGCCCAACGCTCCGAACCGCAAGCTGGTGGTAAAGTCCTTCTCAAACAGCCGCAGTCCCAACGCATCGCAGGCCGTCGCGATCTGGGCCGGCGGATCATCAATCGTTACCGCTCCGGTGTCGCTTTCGGTCGCGGCGCCGGCCTGGCTGCCGAAGCGCGCGCGAAAGTCCTGAAAGGCCAACGGCGTGTTGGCAATATGGAACATGATACAGACGCCATCGCGGCCGAGGATGTTCTCCGCCACGTCGGCGATCAGCCGCTCGACAGCGGACGGCGTCTCGGCGTGATAGAAGACGTGCGACGCGAACACGAGATCGAAGGCGCGGCGCATTTTCGTTCCGTCGCGCGGGCCGGACAACAGGCTCAGGAGGTCTCCGCCGAACGCATTGCCGGAGCGCGTCGAGTATTCGATCAGCTTTATCGTCTGCCGTGCCTGCGCATCCGCGAGAACCCGCAGCGCTTCGCCGCGTTGCGCGTCGGCGTACTCCGGAAGATAGTCGGTCGCCCTGACGACAAATCCGCTAGGACAATGCACGCCCGCCAGGTACTTCACTAACGTGTCGCACGGGCCACATCCGATATCCGCGACGGCCACCGGACTATCCTTTGCCACGACGAGGTTTTGTCGGGCAAGGTGGTTCAAAAAGGTGCGATTGAGATTTGCGGTGATTTCCTTTTCGTCGGTGGTGGCCTTGAAGGCGGGATAGATATCTTCGTAAACGTAGCGATCGAGTGTGATGCGAGGAGTCAATGCACGCTCCTTATGCGGTCTGAAAGCGCTTTATTCAGTGCTTCCGCTAGAGGTTTTATATCTCACCCTAATGGCCAGGCGCGAACCTTCAACTGCTGGTCTGCGAATCAGTGGGTTCTCTTGTGCAGGCGTTTATGGTCCGGCGCTTGCTCATTGGCGGTCCTGCAAGTCGGCGGGTGCGCGAAGCTGCGAGTTTACGAATCGATGCCTGTCACTCAGCAGTCTCGCAAATCGAGCGCGCCGGAGTCGACTGAACTCTTTCGAGCGCGGCGAGGCAACCGACGCTTCCCGCTCCGCCCAGCGCATTCAACCGATCGGTATACTCAATTGATGCGACGTAAGGGTCCGGCGGCGGCCGACGCAACCGGCGCGGTTGTGATCGTCCCCGTCAACCATCTTCACGAAGGTTTGCGATTCCTGCACCATCTCAGAAGGTTGGGCGGAGCATAATGGTCCGCACCCTGCCCCTCCGGCTAAAGAATAGCGGCGGGGGGACGATACGGCTGAAGTTCCGGAAAGATGTAACGCAGATCGGACAGGAGTCCCGAGAAATCGATCGGCTTGGCGAAGTAACCGATCGCTCCGTTCCTCATAAAATCCTGGCGATTTTGGAGGTAACATGCACCCGAAATCACGACGAACTCAACGGCCGGCCGCACCTGCCGAATCTTGCGGAATAGCTCGTAGGAGTCCATTCCGGAAAATTCCGGCATTTGTAGATCGAGCGTGACCAGATCCGGCACCATCTGGTTAATCATCTCCGCGGCGGCATAGGAATTAGTTGCTTCGCCGACGATATCGCATCCGATAACTGCCAGACGTCGCCGCAGAATCATCCGCGCAGTTGGTTCATCGTCAACGATCATGAGCTTGAATGGTAGATTTGCCTTGTATTTACTCGATTATCTGGCGCCCCAAACTCGCTTGGGCCTCGTCGGGGCCTCCATCCATCGGAAATTCTCGCCTATACGGCCGTGTAACGCGCCCTACCCTGCCCCCACCTGATCGTGGCTAAGCCGCCTGGCGTCCAAGCGGTCCCAGCGACCCACCGGCACCGACGAGAAGCTCCTGTAGCTGGCATTCCAAGTCGAATACCCCGCTTGGTTGCTGCGTTATTTCGAACGCCTTGTGTAGAATGGGGCCGGATTCTACACAACCTCGCGAGTTCGCGCCTTCGTCGACCGGGCGCCGGTGACGCTGAGACGCTTCGCGACTTGGCCGCAGAAGAGGGGGTAGGGGGTCTCGTCCCGATCGCGAGGCTTGGCCAGCGGCGGCTGTGCCCGCGGAAAACTCAGAGCCATCA
>DASXFX010000190.1:0-13916 GCA_036489375.1 Binataceae bacterium (SeqCode)
GAATGCGACGGACGGCGCGTCCTCGACGCTATCGATTTCAAGTTGGCGCCGGGCGAAATTATGGGTATTGCCGGGGTTGACGGCAACGGCCAGCGCGAGTTGGTCGAGATTTTGGCGAGGATCCGAACGCCCACCGCGGGCCGCATACGTCTTGCGGCAAACGACGGCGCGATGGCGGTCATTCCACAGAATCGCGACCTCGACGGACTCATTCTGGATATGAGCCTGTGGGAGAACCTGATGCTGACGCGAGCATTGCGCGGCCGCTTTACGCACCGCGGATGGCTCCGGCGCTCGCAGGCCACAGCCTACTGCGGAAGCCTGCTCGAGCGTTTTCAGATCAGGTCCTCGGGTGCCGTCAGCAATGCGATGACGCTCTCGGGCGGCAATCGCCAACGCCTGGCCGTGGCACGGGCCCTCGCTGGGGCGCCGGCTGTGCTGGTCGCCCATGACGTCTGTCGCGGGCTGGATGTGCGCGCTACGGCCCAGGTGCATCGGATGATCCGCGAGTTCGCTGCGGCGGGCGGCGCGGTTCTGCTGATCTCAAGCGATCTCGACGAATTGCTCGCGCTGAGCGTTCGTCTCGCGGTGATTTGCCGTGGGCGCCTTCACGCTCTGCCTGAGCACGATCGTAGTGCCGAGCGCATCGGTTTGCTGATGTCGGGCGTTGGCGTATGACTCGCCGGCTTCCCGACGCGCATTCCACGGTCCGAAACTCGACGACCTCATGCTTAGCCGTCGCTGCTACGAGCTCATGACCGCGCGCGTCTCTGCTTTGTACTCGGGTGCTGCTTCACAATTTGCGGCAGCAGTGCGTCCGTTGGCGGCACTGCTGATCGCCGCCGCGATCATTTCGATCGTGCTGATTGCGCTTGGCGCGTCTCCGCTTGCGGTGTTTGCAGACCTCTGGCGAGGTGCCTTCGGTAACTGGCTCGCAACCACCGACACGATGGTGAAGGCCATGCCGCTGGTGTTTACGGGACTTGCGATCGCGATCGCATTTCAGGGCGCGATGTGGAATATCGGTGCTGACGGACAATTGGTCGTAGGGGCGATCGTCGCGGGGGCCATCGGGCCCGCGCTCCACGGATGGCCCCATCCGATCGCAATCGCGGTCATGTTCGCAGCTGGCGCCGTGGGTGGCGCGTTATGGGGCGGAATCGCTGGGATATTGCGCGCCCGGCGTCAGGTCAACGAAATCATCTGCACCATAATGCTCAATTTTGTCGCTGCGCAGATGCTGAGCTGGATGGTTCATGGGCCGTTGATGGAGCCATCGCGGGCATTTCCGCAAAGTGTGGTCATCGCGCAAGACGCGCAGTTGGCCTTTTACTTCGAGCCGAGCCGGCTCAACTTTGGGATGATTCTCGCGGTTGTGCTGGCCGTCGGATGCTATATCGGACTCTTTCACAGTGCACTCGGTTTCGAAGTGCGCGCGCTCGGACGCAACCGGCGCGCGAGCGCCTTCTTTGGACTTCCGATAGGTCGGCTAACCGTAGGTGTTATGGCGCTCTCCGGTGCTTTGTCCGGTATCGGCGGCGCCGTTCAGGTCTCCGCCATTACTCATCGGCTATTTGAGACGATGTCGCCCGGATGGGGTTACGAGGCGATCGCGGTGGCCCTGGTCGCCCGTCTCAACCCACTGGCAATTGTGCCGTCGGCGATTCTGTTCGGCGCACTCGATAACGGATCGCAAGCGATGCAGCGGGCTCACGGGGTCTCGCCAGAGCTGGTGTACATCATCCAGGGAATGGTGATCATCATCCTGGTCGCATTCGATGCCGTGGCCGCGCGCGGCTTGCGTCCCACGCTATTCGGATTTGGGGGCAGCGCGGCCGCATCTTCCGATTTGGCCGCTGAAGCCGGCGATGCTTGAAGCGTTCCTTACGTCAACTATCGCGATGGCGACGCCGATTTTGCTGTCGGCGTTGGGTGAACTGATCGTCGAGCGAAGCGGAGTGCTGAACATCGGCATCGAGGGCGCGATGCTCGTCGGAGCATTCTTTGGCATTACGGCAGCGTATTTCAGCGGTAGTATCGCGCTGGGGCTGATCGCGGCCTGCGCCGCTGCGGTTGCGCTCAACGCGCTGCTGGCGGTGCTAGTGGTGAATCTGGCGGTCAACCAGGTGGTGGCAGGAACTGCGATCGATATCCTCGCGCTTGGTCTAACCGGGGTCTTCTACCGCCGCTTCTTTGGCCAGACCGGCAGCGCATTCACGATCACGCCGATGCGTAACATCGCACTCGGACCGTTGGCGCGAATTCCACTGGCTGGCCCTGCGCTTTTCAATCAAAGTGCACTCGTTTACGTCGCGATCGCGTTGGTGCCAGTCGTCGCGATAATCATCTCGCGCACCCGCTATGGACTCGAGTTGCGCGCCGCCGGTGAACGTCCGGAGGCCGCTGACGCGCTGGGTCTTGGCGTTTATCGCATTCGCTGGCAGGCCCTGATGATCGCGGGAGTATTGAGCGGCCTCGCCGGAGCCTACCTGACGATGGCGTACACCAATACTTTTATCGAGGGTATTTCGGCCGGGCGCGGCTACGTCGCACTGTCGGTGGTGATTGTTGGCCGCTGGAACGCTTGGGGCATTGCGGCAGCGTCAATTCTGTTCGGCGGTGCGATGGCTTTGCAATTCGGCCTGCAGGCGGTCGGCACTGCTATTCCCTATCAATTCTTTCTGGCGCTGCCCTACGTGATGACCGTGGTGGTGCTGGCCTTCATGGGCGGACAAGCCGACGCGCCGAGCGCGCTCGGCGAGCCCTACGTACGATCCTGATCGCCGCACGCGAGCGAGCAGAGCCGAGTTTTCATCACGGGCATTGGCGCGCTCTGATTTCCCGGCAATTGAGGTTCTGCTATAAACGCCTATGGCTATAGCCGTGCCGAATCAGATTTCGTCGTCCTTCCCCACCGCACGATGCGCGGCGTGCGACCGTTACGTTCTCACTTACGTTTCCTTTGATGGCGCTGCGGAATCGCGCAACTGTGTGCATTGCGACTCCGTCGTCGGTACCGATCTGCGATGGATCAACGCGTCCGAACTCGAAGCCGAAGGTTATCGGTTTGGCGCGCCAGCGGCCTCGCCGGCCGGTGGCTGCGGCAGCGGATGCGGTACCTGCTCAGTTCGCAAGAATTAGTTCACAGGACACGACGGACTGAGAATCACGCCGGAACTAAGGCGGCGCCGCGACCAAGTGAGCAATAGGCTCGCTGAGGCCTGAAAGGCGGCCGTGCGAACATCCCGCCCTCGGGAGGGTTCACATGGCCGCTGCAATTTAGAATTCCGAAAAGGGGCGAAGGGGATTACGACGCGAGTGGACCTTGCAAAGGCATTTGGCGTAGGCAGGGTCCGCAGAGCACCCAGGCCTCTTCGGTCTCTTTGACGACGAGGATTCCGGCGATGACCTCACTGATATCGTCGCATCGATGGCACACCATCATGCCGCCGTGGTCGCGAAAGATACTCGACAGATCTGCCAGAGTCTCTTGATCGGTCATGAGCTCGACGTCAGCCAAATCCTGACTCCCCGCGTCATTTGCTTCAGAAAACATTTCGGTCCCCTACCTTTTGCGTCGCGGCATTCGCGGCCGCTTAATTTTACGACGTAGCACCAATACACCCCGGTCAGCCGGACCACAGTCCATTGCCGTTAATTGGCTCGTCGTTACGTCCGATAACGTATCGAATTACGCTAAAGTCGTCAACAAACAATGTTTTGCTAACAACGTGGTTAGGTCTTCTCGACAGGCAGTTAGCAAGCGCGAGAGAAACGACGAACCTTTCAAGTGAATGGTCATTCACTCGAAATAAATGATTTATGCCTTGCGTGCCAAGGGGTTTGTAATCAGTGAAGTGGTATTTGGAATGACGTCGGGAAGTGTCCCAAGGGTGTCATCGACAGATAAAACAGCATTTGTTTTTGATATCTGAATTATTCTCTTACACATGCAGTTAGCAGGATTTTAGAAACTGAACCGCCAGTCACCAACTATCGTCAACTTTCTGTTGCTCTTGCATCGAGGAATTGCGGACCGCGATCGAATGATTCGTCATTCAGTAAAACACGCCCGCAATAGTCCATCGAGATCGAGAAGAACGCACAGATCGGTCGTATTATTTCATCGTCCATCAATCGGTGGATCGCGAAACGGAAGGAGATTGACAGCAGGCCCGTTGGGTCACGCGTCTTCGAGGAGGCCGGATTGCCGCAGCGCCTCGTAAAGGACGATCGAGACCGCATTGGCGAGGTTGAGGCTGCGCACGCCGGGCTCGAAGATCGGTATGCGGTAGGTAGCGTCACGCCGTGTAGCAAGGAATTCCGCGCCTAGCCCTTTGGTTTCGCTGCCGAAGACGAGGAAATCCCCGCGACGAAATTCAGCTTCGACATAGTTTTTGTCGCCATGGGTGGAGAAATACTTGAAATTCGTAGCCCGTTCCGATTGGTGGAGAGTGTCGAAACTGTCCCAATCCGTGTACGTGCGCAGATCGACGAAGGGCCAATAGTCGAGGCCGGCGCGCTTGAGGTAGCGGTCCGCAAGCGAATAGCCGAGCGGACCGACGAGGTGCAAAAGTACTTTCGTGGCGGCGGTCAGGCGCGCGACGGAGCCTGAGTTCTGCGGAATCTCAGGCCGCACGAGCACGACATTGAAGGCCGGCTCGACATGTGGCGGGCGTGCGATGGACTTCAACTCACGCCGCGGGCTTGCGGTTGGACGAACCGATGATGGAGGCGCCGGGCTTGACCGAAGCGGCCGCATCTTGCGCGACTCGAATCGGGTGGCGCTCACAGCCAGTTAGCAGCGAGAAGTTCTCACCGTCGTCAGTCACGAAATTATCGGCCAAGTGGTAATAGGCGCTGCGCAGGAAGCGAGCGCGGAACTCGCCACCCTTGACGCGGCAATAGAGCACGTTATCGGAGCCGACTTCGAGCGTTGCGGGATCGAGCGGTTCCCGCACCTCATCATTGGTGATGGTGACGAAGCCGCCGTGGCCATCGTCGGCGATGGACATTACCACGTAGGGCGTGTCCTCGATCGTGATTGGCGCGCGCTCCTCGGCCACCTGCAGGAAGTAACTGCCGTCGGGATTGCGCCGAATACTCTGGCTGAACAGGAGCGCGATGCGAGGATTTTCGATGCGCTCCTCGTCGTTGTACCAATGGCCATCGCGACGGAACGAAATTCGACCCGATTCGACTGTGTAAAAGCCCGCGCGTGCCATTATTGCGCCGTTACTAGCGGGCTCTGCTGTCGAGGATTATCGTTACCGGACCGTCGTTGATCAGTTCCAGTTCCATTTGCGCACCAAACTCACCAGCTTCAACGCTAACATCGTGAAGCCGTGCGCGCGAGAGGAAGTATTCGTAGAGCCGCCTCGCGTCCTCGGGCGCAGCCGCGCCGGTGAAGGAGGGGCGGCGTTGACTGGCATCGGCGTGCAAGGTGAATTGCGAGACCACCAGTAAGGCACCTCCGACCGCGCCCAACGCCAGGTTCATCTTGCCGGCAGCATCGCCAAAGACCCGCATACCGATCACCCGGTCGAGGATGTATTCCGCATCTGCCGCGGTATCGCCGCGGCCAACGCCAAGCAGGATAACGAAGCCGGGGCCGATTTCACCAAGCGTGCGTTCGCCGCTGCGGACCGCAGCCCGTGAAACCCGTTGAACAATTGAGCGCACTCGAACGTCCTATAATCATCGCTGACGATCGGCAAGGCGCGGCGTCATTCTTGGTGTCGCGAAGATGGCAGCCTTACTATAAAGTCGATCCTCTATGATTCCGATCCTTCTGCGCCTTGGGCCAATTACCATTTACAGCTACGGCCTGATGATGGCGATGGGCTTTATCGTGGCCGATTTCCTACTGACCAGCGAATGCCGGCGGCGGGGAATCAGCACCGATTTCGCCAACGGAATCGTGGTGTGGGGTGCAATCGGAGGAATCGTAGGTTCGCGGATTTACGACGTTTTCGACAACTGGCCGGCTTATGCCAGCAATCCGTGGTCGATCGTGTTTTCGGGTGCCGGGTTTGTCTGGTACGGCGGCTTTATCGGCGGCATCGGGGTCGCGGCGCTGGTTTCGCGTCACTATAAGGTGCCGATTCTGCGCGCTTTCGATATGTGCGCACCCGCGCTGATCCTGGGGCAAGCGTTTGGCCGCATTGGATGCCTGCTCTCCGGCGACGGCGACTGGGGCTTGCCGTCAACCTTGCCGTGGGCCATGGCCTATCCGAAGGCGATCGTCGGGTGGAATGCGCGAACAGTGCTTAAGTTTGACCCCAACGGGAACCTGGTCTCGGGCTTTTTTCCGGGCGTCCGGGTACATCCGACGCCGGTTTACGAGTCAATCCTCTATACCGCCATTTTCTGTTTCATGTGGTCGATACGGAAAAAGGCGCCCGAGGGACGGTTGATCAGCCTCTACTTGATCTTGGAAGGCCTGGCGCGTTTCACGGTCGAGTTCCTGAGGATAAATCCGCGGGTGGCGATGGGGCTGAGCGAGGCGCAGCTGATCTCTTTAGTCATGATCGTAATCGGTTTGGCGATCTGGTACTCCACCTCGCCGCGTCGATCGGCGATTGAGGCGCCGAGCGCGCTGCGGGCGTAAGCGATGGAACGCGACTCAAAGATACTTTCTGCGATTGCGGTCGCGATCCTGGTCGTTGCGATCGGAGTGGTCGCGTACGCGAACTTTGCGGGCACCGGCGATGTTGGACAGGTGTTGAACGACGGCGGAAAGGTTGCGCTGAGCCCGTCGTCGTCTGGAGGTCCGGTCGCGGCGGGCAAACTGGCCCCGGATTTCACGCTCAAGACCCTCAACGGAGATACGATTTCGCTCACTTCATTGCGCGGCAAAGTGGTATTTCTCAATGTATGGGCGACGTGGTGCGGCCCGTGCCGCGAGGAAATGCCCTCGATCCAGGCGCTTTACGATGAATTCAGTCACGAACCGGATTTCGTCGTGCTGGCGGTGAGCGAAGACAGCGGGGGACGGGCTGCGGTCGATTCGTACGTGCACGGAAATGCATTCAGGTTCGACGTTCTGCTCGACCCACAGAACCTGGTCGGGGACGCCTACGACGTGAGCGGGATTCCGGAAACCTTCATAATAGATCGCACCGGGCGCATTGTGGCTCATCACGTTGGACCCTACGATTGGTCCAAAGCGGAGATGCGCGACGCGCTGCACGAACTAATCGATGTCAAGGAAAAACAGACGGCCAAGGCGGGATAATCGGCTGCTACCGCGCACAATGGCGAACGCGGCCCGAAGAATTGAATCCAGGCGGATTTTGGATGTCACCGAATAAGCGAAACCGATTGATTGTGGCGATGGCGATTGCTTTGAGTGTTTGCGTCTTCGTAATTGGGGATCTTGCCGTACAACGAGCACAGGCGCTTGACGACGACACTTACAAAGAACTGCAGACCTTTGCCAACGTGATTGCGATCGTGCAGAAGAACTACGTCGAGCCGGTAAGCACCAAAGAACTGATCGATGGTGCGATCACCGGGATGTTGGCGTCGCTCGATCCGCATAGCGCATACCTGACGCCCGACCTGTATCACGACCTCGAGGTCGAGACCCGTGGCAGCTTCGGCGGCCTCGGAATCGAGATCACAGTTAAAAACGACGTCCTGACAGTGGTGGCGCCAATCGACGGAACTCCGGCGACCAAAGCCGGCATCAAGTCGGGCGATCAGATCATCAAGATCGATAACGATTTTACCAAGGGGATGACGTTGACCGACGCGGTCAAGCGGATGCGCGGGCCCAAGGGCAGCAAGATCCACCTAACGCTTCATCGTGAGGGAATCCCTGATCTGTTCACCGTCACGGTGACTCGCGACGTAATCAAGATTGACTCCGTCAAGGCAAAGGACCTTAAAGACGGTTACGATTACCTCCGTATCACGACCTTCCAGGACGGCAGCGACACCGATGTCGAGCATTCGCTGGAGAAGTTCAAAAAGGAAGGGCATGGGCACATTAAGGGTCTAGTGCTCGACTTACGCGACAATCCTGGCGGGTTGTTGAACCAGGCGGTCTCGATCGGCGATGATCTGCTCGACGGCGGCCTGGTGGTGTACACGCAGGGCCGGCTTGAGAACCAGCAACAGAAATACTTCGCGCACAAGAAAAAGGACTTCGACGACTATCCGATGGTGGTGCTGGTCAACGGAGGCAGCGCGAGCGCCAGTGAGATTGTGGCCGGTGCTCTGCAGGATCAGCGGCGCGCTCTGGTGGTCGGGACGCAGACCTTCGGCAAGGGTTCCGTGCAGACGATTTTGCCGCTTGATGACGAATCGGCATTGAGGCTGACGACCGCGCGTTACTACACGCCCAATGGCCGATCGATCCAGGCCGTTGGTATTACGCCGGACGTCGTGGTCGAACTGCCGAAGCCAACCCTGGCGTCATTGGACCAGGAGGGCGCGCAACTCGATCAGAACGACGAAATTCACGAGAGCGACCTGCTGCATCACTTCAATAACAATCAGCAGCAAAAGAAGAGCAAGATTCCCGCGGCCGGCCCCGGTGCGAATCAAGAGGGAACGCCGGGAAACGCAGCGCCAGCGGCGGCAAATGCCAAGCCGACCAAGCCGGCTGATAAGGACATCCAGCTAGAGAAGGCGATTAGCATTCTCGAGCACTGGAATAAGTACAAGGTCCAACTCGCCAAGGCGGATGACTCCACGCCGACCTCGGATTCCGCATCCTCGCCGAGTGGCTCCGCGCCGTCAGCGAATTAGTCAGTCGATTTGAATCTGCGGCCGCCGCCGTGCCGATTGGCGCGACGGCGGCCACAATCGGTTAGTTCGCGGGTGCCGATGGGCCGCCGGAAACCGGTCCGATTCGTTGGATCATCTCGCCGTGCTGTTC
Organism: Binataceae bacterium (SeqCode); assembly: GCA_036489375.1. GTDB lineage: Bacteria > Desulfobacterota > Binatia > Binatales > Binataceae > JADMIL01. Next base: position 8,888 of record DASXFX010000190.1, read on the forward strand.
TTCGAGCCGGCGCAAAATATCAAGCATCAAGTCGTCCTGAGTCTCCAGATGATGCATTACGGCCTTTAACTCTTCTTCGGCTTTGGTATTTATCTGGTAATCCTGCTCTGCCATCAGCCGATCCTTCACCGATTGCCGATTCTGCGACATCATGATGATCGGCGCAGCGTAAGCGGCCTGGAAGCTCAGCGCGAGATTGAGCAGGATGAACGGATAGGGATCCCAGTGGGTTACCCATGCGATCACGTTCAGCGTGATCCAGAAAACCAGGATGATCGACTGGAGAACGATAAAGGTCCAACTGCCGACTGCGTTGGCGAACCCGTCGGCAGCACGGGCGCCAAACGTCATGCGCTCCACGTCCAGGTCGTTGACGTTGCGAATCGGCGGATGGCGATGTTGATGACGAACTCTAGTCTGGTGCCATCGTTCCAATGCGGATGACATGCTTTCCTCCGGCGACGCGCGTTTTGCGATGCGATCGCAGCGCCCAATCCTAGCCGCATCGAGTTGCGGGGTCACGCCCGTCGCTGCTAGGTAAGCGCCGGGCCTATCTGGTAAGTTGCTTCAAGATGAACGGGCAGCTTGAGTTTCCGCTCAAAGCCACACGGCGCGTGGCGATCAACGTCACCCAACTGGTGCGGACTGTGCGGGAAACGCTGGAGGCCAACCTGGACGAATTCTGGGTTGTCGGCGAGGTTTCCAACGCCCGCCTCGCGCCGTCGAATCATTTCTACTTTACGCTCAAAGATGCCCGCAACTCGATTGCCGCCGTGATGTTCAACACGGCTTACCGACGGCTACGCTTTCGCGTCGAGGACGGTATGGAAATCGTCGTGCGGGGGCGCGTCAATTTGTACGAGGTGCGAGGGGCGCTGCAATTCTACGCCGAGGAGATCGAGCCGCGCGGAGCAGGCGCATTGCAGGTCGCGTTCGAACAGCTCAAACGGCGGCTTGGCGCTGAGGGCCTGTTCGACCAGGCGCGGAAACGACGCTTGCCGTTGTTGCCGCGCACAGTGGGAATCGTGACGGCACTTGGCGGAGCTGGGTTGCGCGACATGCTACGCATTTTGATTGACCGCTACCCGAACCTTCACATTATCGTTCGGCCCACACGGGTCCAGGGGCATGGTGCCGCAATTGAAGTCGCAGCGGCAATCGAAGACCTGAACCTGGATGGCCGTGCTGAAGTCATTATCGCAGGACGCGGCGGAGGGTCACTCGAAGACCTGTGGGCGTTTAATGAAGAAATTGTGGCCCGGGCGATCTATCACTCGGCGATCCCACTAGTATCGGCCGTAGGCCACGAAATCGACTATACGATTGCGGACTTCGTGGCTGATCTGCGAGCGCCGACTCCCACCGCGGCCGCGCAGATGGTGGTGCCGGAGAAGGCTGAATTACTGCGTCAGGTCGAAGAAACACTCGCTGCGCTGAGTGGCGCGATCGAAAGCACGGTCGCTTCCCGTCGCAGAGAAATCGATCACTTTGGCGCGCGTCTGCGCGATCCCGGCAACCTAATCCGCCAGGCGCGCCAGCGGGTCGATGAAGCGGGAGGCGAACTGCGCGCGGCCGTCAACTGGCGGTTCGATGACGCGCGCAGGCGCGTTGGCGAACTAGACGGACGCGTCACGAGTCCTCTCGCGATCGCGCGGGAAGGCCGATTGCAGGCGAGTCAACTGGCGTTGCGGCTCGCGCAAGCGCTGCACGAGCGGGCCAATCCGTTGCGGTTGGCAGTTGCCGAGATTTCGGCGCGGCTGGCAGAGGTCAATTTGCGCGCCGCCCTTGCGGTCCGGCGCACCCGGGTCGAGACCCTTGCGCGCCGGCTGGAGACGGCAATTGGTTCAACCGTCGCGACGCGGCGAATGCGGCTCGGCGGAATTGGCAGAGAGCTCGACGCAGTATCGCCATTAAAGGTGCTCGATCGGGGCTATGCGGTGGTCGTCAAACATCTCGATGGGAATGTGGTGGTGGACGCGAGCGCAGTCGAAGTCGGCGACGAACTCGATATTCGACTCAGGCGAGGGCGCTTGAGCGCCCGCACAATCGGCCGGGAGGTCTGAGCAGACGATGGCGAATCAACGAATACGACTCGACGACGAGGCGGCACGCGCCACTGCCGCCGAACAGCTCGCGGACGGCGTAAAGTTCGAGGATCAGCTCGAAAATCTCGAGTCCATCGTCACTCGGATCGACTCGGGCGAACTCTCACTCGAGGAATCGATCGACGCCTTCGAACACGGCGTCAAGCTCGTGCGATCGCTCAATCACAAACTCGATGAGGTCGAGCGCCGGGTCGAAGTTCTCACGCGCGGGGCCAGCGGCGATCTCAAGAGCTCAGCCTATGAAGGCGAGACGGATGGGGCGGACCTCGGCAGCACTTTGAAAAAAGGAGACGATGTCCCGTTCTGACGGTGCTCAGTTTGCAAGCTGATCAGGTAACCCCAGGCAACACCACCAATGCGTTCACGGCTCGATCTCGAGATGACCCGTCGCGGACTGGCCGAGAGCCGTGAGAGCGCTCAGCGTCTGATTATGGCAGGACGCGTGCGCGTCAACTCGCGTCCCGCAGAAAAGTCCGACCTCAAAGTGGACGACACTATTGAAATTGAAGTAATCGGGAATTCAAACGACTACGCCAGCCGTGGCGGCTACAAGATTGCCGCCGCGCTCGATCGATTTCCTGTCATAGTCAGAGGTTGCGATGCACTTGACGTGGGCGCCTCGACCGGGGGCTTTACCGACGTCCTGCTTCAACGCGGTGCAGCGCGGGTGGTCGCGCTTGACGTGGGCTATGGACAGCTCGCAGAACGGTTGCGTCAGGATCCACGCGTGATCGTGATGGATCGCACTAATATCCGCCATGTCGCACCTGCCGATCTGCCGTATGCGCCTAACCTCGTAGTCATCGATGTAAGCTTCATATCGCTGAAGTTGGTGTTACCGGCGGTCGTCGCGATTGCAGCGATGCCGGCTGATATCGTTGCGTTGGTGAAGCCGCAATTCGAAGTCGGCAAGGGCAAAGTGGGGAAGGGTGGAATAGTACGCGACGACGTCCTGCGGGCTCATTCGCTCGATGAGGTGGTCAGCTTCGCGCGGTCGATCGGACTCGAATCCGGCGGGACGATCGAGTCGCCGATTAGCGGCGCTGCCGGAAACCGCGAATACCTGGTGCATTTTTGTTGGAATCGCCGAAATAAATTAGGAAATCGCTGAAATGCGGCATGTGGCATCGCTGCACAAGTGGCAACGCGCTTTCCAAATCGGCGATTTGACAATTACGAATGGCCTCGCACTGACGAAAATCTATTTGTGCGGCGAGGAATATAAATGAGCCGTTTGCATCGCCACGTCTTTCGATTACGCTAGCTCTATAGCGGGCTAGGTTTCATGGGCACTTATCCGAACAAATGGCGGGTTGCGGCATTTCGCCTTACGCTCTTCGTGGCGCTGATGCTGGGTGGTGGCGTGTTGTTCATGCCAGTTCCGGTCGCTGCCACGCCGCTTGAAGAGGACATTCCGCAATCGCCGGCGCCCCCTCACGTGAAGGCACGACCGGTGAAGCCGCCACTGGCCGAACCCGCCGGCACGCCTGCTGCGGCGCCAGCGGCCTCAGACGTTCAACCGTCATCGGAATCCGGCGCGCCAGCCGACGCAAGCACCAGTCCAGTCGCACGTCCTGACGCGAATCCTTCTCCGACGCACGAGCACAAGTATTTCCCCTACACCATTCGCTCGGGCGATACGCTCGAGGCTATCGCCGATCTCTTTGGCGTGCAGGTCTCGGACATAACGCGCGTCAACCATCGGATCACTGACACCGATCTGATGGTGGGCGATACGCTGCGAATTCCGAATCCTTTTGTGACACGCGAAGCCGAGCTCAACGCCGAAATTGAACGCCTCTCGATCGATAAGCAGGAGGCCGAGCGCAAGGGGGATCAGGCCACCGAGGCGCTCGCCTCTGTGCATTCGCAACTCGACACCGCCGCGGCCAGCAACGCGCATTATGAGCATGACCTTCATTCGTTGCCATGGTGGCGGGCGGCCGCCTGGAGCGCGGCAATTGCGGGCCTGGTGATGTTCGGCATGATGGCGGCTGCGGTTATCGAATGGTGGAATCTGCGCGCGCGTTATCGCGCCGTGGCAGAAATGAACGATTCGTTGCGGCGGCTCGATTATCGCTATCGGATGGTGATGGCGAAGGCGGAACTGCGCTTGCAGGAACTTTACGGGCGGCGACGGCATGGGATCGAAGAAGGACAGGAGCGCCCGAAGATTCCCGAGGAACTTGAACTCGAACGCCTCGATCTGCAAATCAAGGAGATTCTGGAGGGTTATCTCGATCGAGTCGGTCCGCCGAGCGGGCGTTCGCGTCGCGCGCGGTGGCGCGAGCTGATTGGCGCGGTAGGCGCTCCGATCGAGGCTCGGACCGCGCGCCGCTGACACCCGGCCGGGACGAATGTCCTCCGATCGCCAGGATATCGCGGAGATGTCAGAATCATTCAACAAACTAAGCGCCTGAAGGTGCAAACGATGAAAAAACTTGCGATTGCTGGTCTGAGTCTGATTTTCTCAGCGGGAGCGATGGGGACGGTTTTTGCCGCTCAACAGGCGATCACCGGCACACTCGAGGACAGCTTCTGCTTCGTCACCATGGGCGCGCATGGTCCGGATCACAAGAAATGTGCGACCGGCTGCGCGAAGAAGGGAATTCCAATCGCCCTGGTGGAAAAGGGTACCGACAAAATGTACATTTTGTTGCCTCCGAAAAACGACTCTGTGATGCCGGACGACGTGATCAACAAGATGGAGGACGAGGTCACGGTGACCGGCGATGAGTACGACAAGGGCGGCATCAGTTATCTGACGGTCAAATCGATCAAATAGTTTCGAACTGGCCGGGTGGTGGCGCGTGCGGAATTTCTTCCAACTCCCCGGCCTTGAAGCTCTGCAGAATCTCCACCCCCTGGTGGTCCACTTTCCAATCGCGCTTTTGACCCTCGCGGCCTTGCTGTATGTTGTGGCG
>DASXFX010000217.1:0-46977 GCA_036489375.1 Binataceae bacterium (SeqCode)
CGCGCGCGGTCCTCGCGCAGCGCCGCCGGCGTCATCCGCGACAGCCGCCGCAGATGACGCTCGATCGCCTGGCCCAGTGCCGCGATCGCATCGGCGGGCTCGCGATGCGCTCCGCCCGCCGGCTCCGGCACGACCTCTTCAATCACGCCCAGGCGCAACAAATCCTCGGCCGTCAGTTTCAGCGCCCGCGCCGCGTCGGCGACCTTCTCGGGGCCGCCTTCGCGCCATAGAATCGCTGCGCAGCCTTCCGGTGTAATCACCGAGTAACAGGCGTATTCCTGCATCAGGACGACGTTGGCGACGCCGAGCGCGAGCGCGCCGCCCGAGCCGCCCTCGCCAATCACGCACGCGATTACCGGCACCTCGAGCTTCGCCATCAGCTCGAGATTCGCCGCGATCGCCTCCGACTGTCCACGCTCCTCCGCGCCGACCCCCGGTTCCGCCCCCTGGGTATCGATAAAGGTGATCACGGGAAGGCCAAAGCGATGCGCCAGGTCGAACACCCGCGCCGCCTTGCGATAGCCCTCCGGATGCGGTTTGCCGAAATTTCGGCGGAGCCGTTCCGCGGTTGAACGGCCGCGCTGATGACCCGCGATCGCGACCGGCATGCGCCCGAGGTACCCGATTCCGGCCACGATCGCCCCGTCGTCGGCAAAACGGCGATCGCCGTGAATCTCGAGGAACTGGCCGATCAAGGCCTCGACATAGTCGAGCGTTTGCGGACGGGCCGGATTGCGCGCCAGCCGCACCCGATCGATCGCGCCGAGGCGCGCCTTGAGCTGGGACTCCAGCCGCGTGCGTTCCGCCGCGAGCTTGCTCCGCTCGCGCCCGCCAGCCGCGTCGTACAGCCGCACGATTTCGGCCAGGCGCGCTTCGATCTCGGCGTTCGAGGGTGAGACCTGGGCCGGCGGAGAAGCAGCAGTATTGGTTTCCGCAACTTCCGTTTTAAGCGCCATGCGCAATACTCACTCCATTACTCAGTCGTGCATATTTCATTCGCGATTCCTGCTCGCTCAAGTTTACCATCTGCGCGGACGCATTACTCATTTGCGCCAAATCACTGACTAATCTCTGCGCGCCCGGTCCACCGCGGCGCGGTTGGCGTCCGGACTAAATTCCGGCCGCTAGCGGCGGCGGTCGGCGAAAGAATTCTGCGCAGAGCCGCAAGGCCTCCTCCGGCCCGCGGTCCGGATCGAGCCAGACCAGATCGCGCTCGCGCCGAAACCAGGTCATCTGGCGCTTGGCCAGGCGGCGGCTCTCGCGCTTGGCCGCGTCGATCGCCGCCGCCAGCTCGCTTTCGCCCGCCAGGTAGCGCGCGATCTCGCGGTAGCCGATAGTCTGCCGCACTACGCTCGCGGGCGCATAGTCCTCCGTCATCAGGCGCCGCACTTCGTCAATCAAGCCGTCCGCGATCATCGCGTCGAAGCGCCGATCGATGCGCGCGTAAAGGCTCTCGCGGGCAACGGTCAGGCCGATCGCAAGATTTTCATAACCACCGCCGGCCAGCTGATGCCGCCGTTGATGTTCGCTGATCGGAATTCCGCTCAGCGCGTGAACCTCCAGCGCGCGTACGATCCGCGGCAGGTCATTGGCGCCGATTCGCTGCGCGGCGACCGGATCGGCCGCGACGAGCCGCCGATACAATTCCGCCACTCCGTGTTCCGCCGCGATCAGGCCGAGCTCCGCGCGATAGTCCGCCGAGGCTGGCGGACCGCTGAAAATTCCGCCGCGCAGCACGCGAAGGTAGAGCCCGCTGCCGCCGACTACCATGACCGGACGCCCGCGGGCGGCGATTTCGGCGATAGCCGCCTGCGCCATCGCGGCGAACTCCGCCACGTCCATTGGCGAATCAGGATCGCGCACGTCGATCAGATGATGCGGGACGCGGGCGCGATCGGCCGCATTCGGCTTGGCCGTCCCCACATCCATTCGGCGATAGAGCTGGCGCGAATCGGCGTTGACGATTTCCGCGCCGAGACGCGCGGCGATCTCGATCGCGAAGGTGGTCTTGCCGGCCCCGGTCGGTCCCACGATCAGGCCGATACGCGTGCCCCCGCGCGCTCCGGACGGGCCTGCAGTGCGGGCCTCCGCGGCCGCCTCCAAGCCAACGGATTCTAAGGATGATGCTGGAATTTCGGCTGACTCGTTCATTACCGCGCGTTCATCTGTGGGAATTGTAATCGAGTGCGCACTACGCCGGAACCGCCCAGGTCGCCGGCACTTGCGCGGAACTTTTGCCCAACCTCGGGCGAGGTGTTCGCCGAACATCGGCAGAACCTGGGCGAACCTTGCGCACGACTATCCGCAAGCCGCACCCGCCGGTTGCGGCCAGAAAGGACTAACGCCGAAACAGCCGCTCGGATTAACGGCGAAACAGCCGCTCAATCGACCCGCGCGCGAAGCGGATATGCACCGGGCGTCCATGGGGGCAGTTGCTCTTGAACGGAGTCGCGTCGAGCGCGGTCAGCAGCGCCGTGATTTCGGGCGCCGCGAGCTGGCGACCGACCCGCACCGAACCATGGCAGGCGAGCCGCTTGAGCAAATCCTCGAAAGCGCTTTCATCGCGCGCGCGACCGCCGCCCTCGCCGATTCCCTCGATCATGTCGCGCAGCAACTTGAGCCCGTCGCCGGCGGCGCCAAAGACCGCGGGCGCCGCCTTGAGCAGCAGCGTCGAGGGTCCGAACTGTTCCAGTTCGAAGCCGATTGCGCGCAGCTCAGCGATCCCCGCCATGACCATCGACGCTCGCGCGACTCCGAGCTCCAGCGTAGCCGGCGCCAGCAGCGCCTGCGTACGGACCCCGCCAGCGCGCATCTCGGCCTTGAGCCGCTCGAAGGTCACGCGCTCGTGCGCCGCATGCTGGTCGACCAGGATGAGCCCGTCGTCGGACCGGGCGGAGATATCCTCCAGCACGATATAGCCGGTGAAGAGCTGGCCCAGCACGCGCAGCCCCGAGTAGCGCGGAATTTGCGCCTCGCGCACCGCGATTCCGCCAGTGCGATCGGTGACGCCAAGGGCTGCGGCAATCTGCGAGATCGCGGCCGGCCCCGGCCCGGCGGAACCGTCGTCCAGGCCGGCGGTTCCGTCCGGCCCCGCCGCGGCTTGGTCGGCATGGCGGTAGCCGAGACCGAGCGGGCGCTGGTCGCCGCGGAGTGCAGCGGGCGCGTCGGCAATCAGCCGCAGCGGCCGGTCCGCGCCCAGCGCCTCGCGCAGACCTGCGCCGCTACTCGCGGCGGCCGGTGCGGTCTCATCGATATCCGTCGCGCCGATATCGATGAGACCGCCACCGCCGTCGGCGGTGGCGGCCTGATTCTCACCCTCGTTGTCTGCCGGGGTTCCGCCGTTTCCGCCGTCATTGACGCCGGTCTGGTCCGAGAGCCGCGCGCGCAGCGCGTGATAGACCAGTTCGAATACCGCCCCGGAATTGCGAAAGCGCACCTCGGTCTTCATCGGATGAACGTTGACGTCCACCTCTTCGGCACGCAGCTCGATCATCAGGGCGACCGCCGGATGGCGGCCGCGCGGAATCAGGGTCGCATAGGCCTGCGCCACCGCGCGCGCAAGCATCCGATCGCGTACCGCGCGCCCGTTGACGAAGCTAAAGACCATCCGCGGCGTCGCGAACGACTCCTGGCTGCCCGCCGCGAGTCCCCACGCGCGCGCTCTCCCGGCGCGGTAGTCAAACGCAATCATCCGATCGGCCAGTTTCGCCCCGAAGAGCTGGCGCAGGCGCTCCAGCAGCGAGGCCGCCCGCGGCATCGCAGCGACGCTGCGCCCGTCGGCCCCGAGCCGGAAGGCCACCCGGTAATGGGCCAGGGCGAGCCGCTGGATCGCGTCGGCCGCGGCGCCCTGTTCGGTCGCCACGGTTTTGAGGAACTTGAGCCGCGCCGGCGTATTGAAAAACAGGTCGCGCACTTCGATCCGGGTGCCGGGCGCCATCGCACATTGCGTAACCCGCTCGATCTCGCCGCCGACCGCGACAATCTCGATACCGTCGTCGTCGACCGGTCGCCGCGTCCGCAACACCATTCGCGAGACGCTCGCGATCGCCGCGAGCGCCTCGCCACGAAAGCCCAGCGTGTGAATCGCAGTCAGATCCGCCGCGTCGCGAATCTTGGAGGTGGCGTGGCGGCGCAGCGCCAAAATGGCGTCCTCCCGGCCCATTCCGCAGCCGTCATCCGTAACCATCAGCAGCGCTCCGCCGCCGCGCTCGATTTCTACCGTAACCGCCCGCGCTCCGGCGTCGAGCGCGTTCTCGACCAACTCTTTGAGCGCGGACGCCGGGCGCTCGACCACTTCGCCCGCCGCAATCTGGCTGGCCACCTGCTCGGGCAGTATATGGACGATCCGATCGCTCATTTAGCCGTATTTGTGCGCGCGCCGCGCAGGCTCGCTCGCACCGCGCGACTGCCCCGCCACGCGCATCGCTCCGCGCAAAGATGCGTGCCGAGATGTGAGCCAGGATGTGAGCATTGTCCTCTACAATGGGGGCTGGAGGGCGCCAACTCAAGTTGCGCGGGCCCGCCCGCGCCTTCAGAGTCGAGGTTTACCAACAACGCCCGCCGCAGCCTGTTAATAGCCACCGTGGCCGCGCTAGTCCCCGCGCTTACCCTGATCCGTCCTCTTTTATTCCCACAGCGCACCCGCTAGGCTGGTCGATTCCGGTTCGCACGAGTAAGTTCTCCGTGCGGCCATTAGGCGAGCGGGGCTAAATGTCGGCACGACGGCTTGTACGCCCCGCAAATTGAAAGATCGGAGTACGCGCGATGAGACACTGCTCGGTATGCGGCAAGGGCCCCTCAGTGGGTAACAGCGTTAGCCACGCCAACAATAAGACCAAGCGACGCTGGAATCCCAACCTGCAGGAAGTCCGCGCCTTGATCGGCGGCGGCGTCCAGCGGGTGCTGGTATGCACGCGCTGTATCCGCAGCGGCAAGATTCGCAAAAGCGCCTGACCCTCATGGCTCCTTGAGCCGCATAGTGCAAGGTGCGATCGCGCCTTCGATCCGTCAGCTTCGGCTAGACCACGGGAGCGTGCACAGCGCGGGCTTTGCAATCACGCCCGTCGTTTGCAACGCGAGATGATGTGATCACAGGGCCGCGACACCGCAGCCGCCCCACGCCACCGGTCGATTTGCAAACTGACCTCCGCCTACAATAACGCCAACAGCTTTTCCGGCGGACGTGCGATCAGCGCGCGCCCGGCCCGAATCACGATCGGCCGCTGCATCAGCTCCGGATGTTGCAACAGCAGCGCCACCACCGTCTCCCTGGTTACGTAGTCTTCAGCCTTGAGCCCGAGTTCGCCGAAGCGCTTGTCCTTGCGCACAAGGTCGGCCACCGGCCCTTCGAGGATCGCGATAATCTGCTCGAGCGCAGCGCGCGTAGGCGGATGTTTGAGGTACTCGATCGTGTCGAATTCGATCGCGCGCCCGTTCAGCAGTTCCATCGCCCCGCGCGAACTCTTGCATCCGGGGTTGTGGTAAAGCGTCACTCGCTGCATAATTCCCTCGCTCCTTGCGCGCCGTCACGAAAGGTTCGCGAGACGCTGCCAGCGTCCGCACGCGATGCTACAATCGGCGGGCGCAAACGCTTGAAGATTGACTTGGAAACATAATCGATGCGCTCGAAGATCGCGAATCGCAGCGCGGGCAAGGGAAGGTCGGGCGCGGCGCGCGGCTGACGACCGGCTCGAAGGATAATCGCTTGAAGAATCATCAGCGAAATCATGCCAGAGATTACCTCAGAGACTATTCGATGACGACGATCAGGCGCTCGCTTACAGTGGCGAAAATCGCCCTGCCGATGAGTGTCTGCGCGCTCGCGCTCGGAGTCGTCGCCGCCTGCCCGGCGCTCGCGACGGCGGCGCGCGTCAGCGGTGTCTTGACTACCTACCAGGGACAGCCGGCACCGAGCCGCGACCTGCATTTCGAGAATTGCATTACCCAGGACGAGTATCTGGCGCCGACTCATGCCGACGGCTCCTTCGCCCAAAGCCTGCCCCCCGGCTGTTACGATCTGCGCGCCGAGCGCGGCGCTATCCTGCGTCACGGGATCATCGTCAAGGACAACGACGTCGCGATCGGCGCGGTGAGCGAGCTGGCGCCGCTCGCCCCGGCGCGCCTGTTCGACCTGGAGGAGCTCTTTCCGACGTTGCTGACCAGCCCGGCGCCCTCCACCGCCTACATCTTCACCCACGATCCGACTGTGGTCCCGGCCAGCGCCGCGGTGGTGGCGGTGCCGTCTTCGGAAAGCGAATGGCTCAAGTTGCAGAAGCAAACGGCGGGTGCGACCAATGGAACTGTCGCCGCGCCGACTTACAACTTCAACGAACCGATGGACTTCAACCCGCCCGCGCCGGGCACGACCGAAAAGCAATTTGCCCCGACCGAAACGCCAATTACGCCGCAGCCCTGAAGCTCCGATTCGGCGACCAAGCGGGCGATGCAACGCCGCACACTCCGGCGTTGCGACACTCGTCGCCGGTGGTTCAGGTCAGGAAGTCGGCGACGAAATTGCGCACTCCCTTGATCATCTGCAGGACCTCGACCGCGGCCAACTCCCCGAGCGGCGGCGCGGGTTCGCCTGCTGCGGGGCCTGGTGTTAGCCGCATCCAGTCGTCGATCTTCTGCTTGATCGCGGTCGCATAGACGCCCGCCTGCCAGAGCTTCTGGTTAAGTGTCGCCGGGCTATCGATCTGCTCGCGAATCGCGAGCTTGCGGCGGCGCGCGTTACGCCACAGCACGTCTTCCACGATCGCCCCGGCGATCGCTGCCGCGGCGTCCGCGCGGCTGGCGGCGCAATGGCGTTCGGCGATCGCCAGCAGATCGTTGAAGACTTCGGCCGCGGCGAGCTCCTCGACCCGCGCCACCGGCCCGAAATCGATGTACTCGCGCACCGCCTTGAGCACCGCCTGCCCGCGCGCCGCCGCGCTCAGATAGGGGCTGTCGCATGAGAATTCGTACTCTTTCAGGTAATGGCTATCGGCGCCGAAGGCTTCCTTGAGGAAGGCGAGGCAGCTCACGCGCCATTCGCGAAAGCGCGGCGCATCAACGAAATCCTGCAATGAAAGTTCCGAGCGATAATGGCTCCGCAGGACCTCGCCCGCCTGTTCCAACAGGCGCGAAAGCCGGTCCCTGACGGTATCGAGATCGATTGTCCGCGCGGTTTCCATCGCGGCCCAAGTTTACGGGTGCGAGCGCCTCGCGGGCAACCACCGCGCCGCTCGCGCGAAGGTGCTGTCCGCCTCGCCGCGCCGTGTGTAATCCGCGCCGTCACGGCTAGACCGCCTGATGCGAAACGGCCCTCCTAGTGGCGGCCCGCGCCGCCTGATGGAGAGGACAATGCCCCCTAATGACGGCCGGCGCCGAGCGGCTTCAGCGGCCGCGAGAAAATCAGTCCGGTGCGTCGCGCAACGTCGCCGCTATCGACGCAGCGCCAGCCGTCCGGATCGCGCGTCCAGCGCCGATGGTGCCGATCGATTCCGGCGCCCCAGCCGTCGAGCTCGAGATACACCCGGTCGCCGTTGTCGGTCCGCAAGGTGATGAATCGTTTCATCGGGGCACCCCTCTGCATCAGGCAAAGCATCGTTAACCGCTGATGACCGCTCGATGCGGCGCGGCCCTATTCGGATTAACCACGCCGCATTCAACTCTCACGTGAAATAGCACGAAGCGGATTGGAGTCAATCAATTTGGACCAGCAAAGGATGGATTTGCGAAAAGTACGTCTAATCGATAGGCGTGAGGGCGGGAATTTGCCGAGACGCGTTGCAAAACGGCTCGCGCAAAAAACTGCGGCCGGTCCCTCAATCGAGGACCGGCCGCAACGCTGAATCGCTTGTCATTTCATTCGGCCAATTTTACCCCATTCCTCAACTCATCAGCCGATTCGTCGGGTCAACTTATCCGATTTGGCTGCCGACCACCGAGACGAAGCTCACGCAGCGCCCCGGCTGTCCGCCCAGATTGTGGGTCAGTCCGACTTTGGGATGATCGAGCTGGCGCGGTCCCGCCTCACCGCGCATCTGCAACCACATCTCGTACATCATGCGAAGTCCCGACGCGCCGATCGGATGGCCGAACGACTTGAGCCCGCCGTCCGGATTGATCGGGAGCTTGCCATCGAGGTCGAAGAATCCTTCCATCACGTCCTGCCATGCATGGCCGCGCGCGCTGAAGCCGAGATCCTCCATCAGCACCAGTTCGGTCGGCGTGAAGCAATCGTGCACTTCGGCCATGCTGATCTGTTCGCGCGGATTGGTGATACCGGCCTGGGCGTAGGCATCGCGCGCGGAGGCGACGACTTCGGGAAAGCTGGTGAAATCGTATTCCGGGGAGAGCGGTCCGGCCGCCGGTCCGGCGACGAAGGACAACGCCTTGATAAAGATCGGGTTCTTACAGTACTTGTGCGCGTCTTCAGCACGCACCACAATCGCCGCGGCAGCGCCGTCGGAGACCCCCGAGCAATCCATGATTCCGAGCGGATCGGCGATCTTGGGCGAGTTGCGGATCGTCTCCATCGAGACTTCCTTCTGGAACTGCGCCTTGGAGTTCTTGGCGCCGTTGCGATGGTTCTTCCAGGCGATCCGCGAAATGACTTCTTTGCCCTTCTCGGGGTCGAGGCCGTATTTCTTGAAGTACGCGGGCGCGAGCAGCGAGAACAACGCCGGCGGAGTCATCGAGGCGGGCGTGCCGTCGTTGGGCGGATTGGTCATCACCAAGCCCGAAAAGCCCGAGTCCTTGAGCTTCTCCACCCCAATCGCCATCGCCATGTCGTAGGCGCCCGAGGCCACTGCGTAGCAGGCCTGGCGCAGCGACTCGGAACCGGTCGCGCACATATTCTCGACCCGGGTCACCGGCTTGTAGTCAATCTTGAGCGGCTCAGACAGGGTCAGGCCGGAGACTCCGGAACCCATCGTGCCGAGCCAGTAAGCGTCAACGTCACCCGGCTGCACACCCGCGGAGGCATAGGCTTCGTAAGCGGCGTCACACAGCAAGTCGTCCGCGCCCTTGTCCCAATGCTCACCGAACTTGGTACAGCCCATGCCGATAATCGCGACGCGATCCTTGATTCCCTTGCTCGCCATGAATTCTTCCTCCTGGTGCCGGTGGGTCCCTTTGCGCCTAGCGCTTGGGGCGCGCCTTCCAAAAATAGTTGTGAACCCCGTCGGCAGTAAAGAGCCGGCGAAAGGTCATTTCAACTTCGTCGCCAATCGCGACCTTGTCGGACTCGCAATCGGTCATCTCACACATGAAACGTCCGCCGCCCTCATAATCGACCACCACGTTCACGGTGGGCGGGTTGAGCGAGAACGCGAGCCGATCGATCGCGTAGGTGGCAATCCGTCCGGTGCGATCGGCAAACGAATACGGTTCCATCTTATCAAATGCGCGGCATTTGACGCATACCCGCTGCGGCGGCAACTGCGGCGTGCCGCAAGCCAGGCATTTGGAGCCGATGAGTCCGAACTTCCACTTCTCCGAGCGCATCATCGGCGGCGCCGCCGGTCGTTCGGGGTCGGGCCGGCGCGGCGGCTCGGTCGGTAATATCTCGCGCCACTTCAAGTAGTTGCCGTAGGTTACGTCGCCCTTCGATTCGACCATCCGGCCCACCGAATGGACCGGCCTGAAGGCCGCGGCGGCGGGCGTCACCTGCAACACCATCGCATCCGCGCCGTCGCCGACGGTCGCGATCAGGATCTTGTCGCCGGGCTTGGCCGCGGGCAGCACCGCCGTTAGCATCAGGGCAGCGTGCGCCGCACCCGCCTGTCCGACCGTCAACGACAACGAATCGGCGACCTTGGCCGGATCGATCTTGAGCTCGCGCAGAATCTCATCGGCGGCGCGCTGATTGGGCGCGTCGAGCACGATTTTGGCGAGATCGCCCGGCGCCACTTTGGCCTTTTCGAGGACGTCGTGAATGATCCGCTTGAACAGCGGATTGAAGGCTTGGGTGAGCGCGAAGCGTTCTTCCCACGAATGCGAAAAGCGCTCGCCCGGCGAGCGCCATGAATCCAGGTACTCGCGCGTGAGCGAGGCGCTCGCGACGATCTCGGCGAGGACGTTCTGATTGCCCAGCAGGAAGGCCGCCGCACCGTCGCCGTTGGCCTGTTCGGCCTTGCCCTCGGGCGCGCCGAGGCGGCTGTCGGAAACCGCGACGGCAGCCTGACCGCCGGTCGCTGCGACGGCGTCGGCCGCCTGCAGGATCGCGGAGATGCCGGCGCGAATCGATCCGGTGGAATCCGACGCCCGAATCTCCGCCGGAAGCATCGCACCGGCGCCGACCAGCGCGGCGTTAAGCTTCTCGGCGTAGGGCGGAGTGGTAGTGGCGAAGACCAGCGAACGGACGTCGGGCGACGGCGTCGCCTTCAGCGCGTCGCGCAGCGCCTCCACCGCCATCGAGACACTGTCCTCGTCGAAACTCGCGACCGAGCGTTCGCCGCGCGTAGCCGCGACTCCGAGCACTGCGGCAATCGCAGCCCGCTTGAGCCGCCGATAGGGGATATACGAACCGTAAGAGACAATTCCAGCCATAGGCGCATTAAAGGCTTTCGGCTAGGGCTCCGTCAACTCGCGCAAGGGTGATCGTCATTCGCGAGCTCGAGAAGAGTCGGGAGAGACCGGGGAGGATGATGGTTGGGGAGCACAAAATTGTGGTTTTCAACTGAAACCTCAGATTCGTAGTTTTTGCGCACCTCGCAGACTCGTTAGCTCGGCTCGCAAGCTCGCCTGGTGTCGAAGTTTCAGACTTCCCATTGGGTTAAGACGGAGTAATCGGTTGGCGCGGTCGAGCTGAATTCGCGCGTGCCTGAGCGATACGCGATCCATTGCAGTCAGGAGAAGAGAGGAGGCGGTTATAGGTTCGGGATCTCACTACTCGCCATTTGACGAGTGCCCTTAACTGACTAGTGCCGATCGAGTACGCCTTGCACGAGCCGTGTCGGGAGGTCGCTGCTCCAATAGCGCCGATGCCGCCGCCCACCACAGCACCGATGCCGGTGCCGATGAGGCAGTCCTTTTCCTGTTCCGGAGACATCGAGCAGCCCGCTATCATCGCGGCCACTCCCTTTCGCAGAGGTTAGCGCGCGCGGGGGGCGCCGCGACGGCTGGCACTCAAGGAATGAATTCGCGGGGCGTTGCGGTTGAGGTAGGCCTGGAACGACTCGACGCCGGTGTCCCTGATCAATGTCTCGACCCCGTTCAGGGTGGTTTGCTGGATGCGCCATTCGCCGGTGTCTAGCCGGATCAGGACCTGCTTATCGGTGCTGAGCCGGGCACTGCCGCGTTTGCCGAAATGGCGGAGTTCCAGGCCGAAATCATAGAGAATATGGTCCCAGTAAACCCAGCTCATGCGGAATTGCGAGGGGCTGGCGGTACGCGCCTCCTCGGTCTTCACGGCAAAGCGATCCATCAAGCGGCGGACCAGGGTGGAGGCGCTTTCGGCCTCGGCGTCACTCGCGCCATTCTCGGCGTTGACCCGCCGCAACAGTCGAATTTTTCTAAGCGCGTCCTCGATCTTCATAGCCCTGGATTCCACAACTGGTAGCGCCTGCCTCGCATTCTGAGAACGTGACCGGGATATAGGAGTCTGAGGCGTCGTTCAACATCAACCCACGCGTCACAATATGCCAAAGCTATCAGATAAAAGACAACCAAAACATGACAATGGCAAACAAAATTATATCACAGGCAACGTCGCAGGATTCAATCCAGGAGGAGACCGTGGAAAATCGCGCGGAACAGCATCAATTGCCGATTTGACAGTTGAGCGATGAAGCGGGTTGGTGGCAAGAATTTAAGCGGGTTGACCGCGCGCATGGTGTCACACTATGGTTTATAGCATGAATCTACTTAGTGGGCGTTCATTTGTTGTGGTAATGGGGGTTTTTGCGTGCCTGACGGCGACAGGGTGTTTTTCATGCACCTATGAGCACCAGAGCACGCCTAAAGTCGTCGTTCAACCCGCGCCCGCGCCGGTTGTGGTCGCTCCTGCCCCAGTCGTGGTCCCTGCTCCTCAGTGACCGCGAGCGTTTGCATACATTACGCGATCCGAGGCTAGTCGAGGGCTAAGAGTGAGCGCGACCGCCAGTTAGCACAGCGCTTCCGGTCGCGCCCCCTGGATGGGACGCCGTTCTTGGCCACCTATAGTCAGATCCGGCCGTCAGTCTGTCCACAAATCGCGGAATCGATATTGTCCCATCTGATTTGGTCGAAACTAGCCGCCGATTTGGTACATCGAGCGGTCCTGGGTCGAGCGGCCTTCGAGCAGATGATGCCCGGTGGGCTTGCGCTCCACTGCGCGCGTCAGGATCTGCGCGATGGCGGCCAGACCGCCGTCACCGCTACCGGCGCGGAGGGCCTTGCGGACGTCGAGTTCGTCGTCATTGAGGAGGCATAGGTGGAACTTGCCGTCGGCCGTCAGGCGCATCCGATTGCAAGTGCCGCAATAAGGTTCGCTGACCGGACTGATGAAGCCGATCACGCCCCGCGCGTTGGGCAAGCCGTAGTTGCGCGCCTCGTCGGACGGGTTGCTGGAGCTGACTTCGGTCATCGGGCCGAGGAGCGCCTCGATACGCCGGCGGGTCTCAATATTCGAGACGTAACGCTTGATGGAGAGCGACGCGCATTCCCCGCCGCCTAGCGGCATCAGCTCGATAAAGCGAACGTGCCAATCACGCTCCAAGGTCAGGCGGGCGAGATCGACCACATCGGATTCGTTGTAGCCGGCGGCGACCACCGAATTGAGCTTAATCGGGGTCAGCCCCGCGTCCTCGGAGGCGAGAATACCCTCCCAGATTCGATCGAATGTGCCCCAGCGCATCTGCCGCTCGACGGTTTCGGGATTGAGGCTGTCGAGATGGACGTTGATGCGCGAGAGCCCGGCAGCTTTGAGCGGGCGGGCCAGCTTCGGCATCAAGAGGGCGTTGGTGGTAAGGGCGAGGTCGCCGACGCCGTCGATAGCAGCGATGCGCTCAATAATTTCGAGCAAATCGAGCCGCAGGCTGGGCTCGCCGCCGGTCAGACGAAATTTGCGAAAGCCAATGCTGACCGCGGCGCGGACGACGCGTTCGATCTCTTCGGCGTTCAGCAACTCGGAGTTCGGCAGGAAGCGGAGGCCCTCAAGCGGCATGCAATAGACGCAGCGGAGGTTGCACCGGTCTGTGACGGAAATCCGGAGATAGTTAATCTCGCGATTGAATGAATCCCTCGGCATTTTGCTTTAAACAACCGCGCGGCAGCGCGTTCAAGGGCCGTAAGTGGCACCGGGTGCGACCGCGATCCGTCTTCGATTCTAATCGCCCGGAGTGCGCGGGCACAACCGCGTGGACGACGGGCGGGCTTTTGGGGAGGGTCCGACGGCGGGCGCGGTCTCTTCGCTGGGTACACTTTAACTGTTAGATTGGCGGGGACCCGGCCAACGGGAGCCGGGAACTTTTTTGTTCAGCCGCCAGGGTAGAATCGAAGGCAATTGAAGACTGTTGATGCGGTTCGAACGGCACGGCGCGGGGGAGCGGGGAGTGATGGAGAACGGCATTGAGGTGGGCGGTGGAGAGCGCCCCGGAGTCCGCCTCGCGCGATGAGCTTTCGCTTTCGTATCTTTAGTGCGCTGGCACGGTTTGACGTGCGCCGGCCATGGCTGGTGCTTACGCTCGCGCTCATGTTGGCGGCGGCGTCGATCTATTACACACAAGCGCGGCTGCAATTTAACACCGGCCAGGACGATCTGATCTCGGCCAACAATCGCGACAGCCGCAATTACCTGCGCTACACCAAGGAATTTCCCGATATCGATGGGCTGGTCGTGGTGGTCAAGGTCGCCGGCGACCCCGCACGCGCGGAGCATTTCGCCGAGGCGCTGGCCCAGCGCTTGAAGCCTGACGGCGTCAACGTCAAGAGCGTTTTCTACCGTATCGATGCGGGCGCGATGGGCAACAGCGCGATGCTGTTTCTGAGCGACGGCGACCTCGCGCAGTTGCGCACACGGATCGCCTCCAGCCTGCCGATGCTTGAAGCCTACGGCGCGAATCCGACGCTGGCGACGTTGTTCGGCATCATCAATGCCCAGTTCAACCATGCGATCGCGGCGATCGCGAACGGCGACGACGCGGGCGGTGGAGAACAGGCGTCGATCGTCACCAATATGACGCTGCTCGACGCCATCCTGGGCGGCATGAACGGCGACACCGGGGCCGACGCGTCGTTGCCGTGGAATTCGCTCAATCCGATCGGGCAGCAAGGCGGCGTGATGGGCGACGGCTATCTCGCCTCCGACAATGGGAAGTACCTGCTGATGCAGGTGGCGCCGGGCGACGGCGTCAGGGACGGGCCCGACCCGGTCGCGGTGATCCAGGCGCAGGTCAACGCGGTGCGCGCGCAGTACCCGGGGCTCGAAGCGGGCATGACGGGCGGTCCGGCACTCGCGTATGCCGAAGCCTCGAGCACGCAGCACGACATGATGCTGGCGTCGATCCTGGCGGTAGCCGGCCTGATCGCGCTGCTGGTGATTCCGTTTCGCGGGGTGGTCGAGCCGTGCTTCGCGATTATCGCGCTGCTGACGGGCGTCGCCTGGTCGTTCGGTTTCACCACGCTCGCGGTAGGCCATCTGAATTTGCTCTCGGCGGTGTTTACCAGCGTGCTGGCGGGCATCGGGATCAATTTCCCGATCCATCTGATGGCGCGCTATGACGAAGCGCGGCGGCGCGGCCTGGCGATGCCGCAGGCGGTCGAGCTCGCGGTGGTCAATACGGGAACGGGTGTTTTCGCTTCGGCCTGCATCATGGCGTTGGCCTTTCTGATGCCGATGTTCACCGACTTCAAAGGTATCGCGGAGCTTGGGCTGGTCTCGGCGGCGGGCCTGTTCATGTGTTTGATCTCGGCCTTGCTGGTCTTTCCCGCGCTGGTGGCGTTGCGCGATCGCAATCGTCCGGCGCACCCACGGCCGCGGCTATCGTTGGCGCCGAAGCGATCCTTGTTGGAGAAGCTATTCGCCCGGCCGGGCCTGATCGTCACTATTGCGACGGTGGCGACGCTGGGCGCTGCATTCCTGATACGCGGGGTCCATTTCAATCAGGACATCCTGAAGCTGCAGGCGACCGACGTGGAGGCCGTGCGCTTCGAGAACACACTGCTGCACGACTCCGGCCGATCCTCGTGGTTCGCGGTCGCATTGGCGCCGACCCGCGCGGCCGCCGATCGCGAAGCGGCAGCCTTTCGCAAGCTGCCGGAGGTATCGGATATCCAGACGATCTCCGACTACATCCCGGAGCATCAGGAGCAGAAACGCGCCCTGCTGAACGGACTGGGACGAGAGTTGGCGCCGATTGCGATCCGCAGCGGCGCGCGCGGCGATTCGATCGCGCTGATGCGTGAACTCGACATGCTGGCGCGCCGGCTCGAAGCGATGAGCCAATTTGACGAATCGGGCAGCGTGCTGAAGACCGCGAAGTTAGCCGAGGATGCGATGGCGCGCCTGAAGAAGGACGCAGGCGCGTTTGCGGCCTACGAGCAGCGGATGGCGACCGGACTGACGACGGCGCTGGCGACACTCAAACCTCAACTCAGCCCAGGTACCGTTACCGAGAAAAACCTGCCCGCTATCTTGCGTGAGCGATTTATCGGGACGAGCGGACTTTACCTGGTGCAGATTTATCCCAAAGGCGATATCTGGGAGGACGCGCCTCTACAGCGTTTCGTTGGCGCGCTGCGGACGGTCGATCGCGACGTCACCGGGCCGCCGATACAGACCTACAATCTCGCGACGGTGATGCGCCAGGGCTACGAGCGCGCGGCACTGCTGGCGTTGATCGCGGTGTTCATTTTCGTGTTTGCGGATTTCCGCAACCTGCGCGACACGCTACTGGCCACTGTGCCGCTGATCTTTGGCGGCGCGTGGTTGCTCGAAGCGATGCCTCTGCTGGGTTGGGAATTCAACCTCGCCAATCTCTTCGCGGTTCCGATTATCATCGGCATGGGCGTGGATAATGGCGTCAACATGCTTTATCGCTGGCGCGAGGAACGGGACAAATCCTCGTTGATTCTATCTACCGCTGTTGGCAAATCGGTCACCGTTTGCTCGCTCACCACCATCGTTGCCTTTGCCGCGCTGATCACCGCCAGCCATCGGGGAATTTCGAGTCTCGGGTGGGTGTTGAGCGTGGGCGTGACGCTGATTCTGCTGGCAACGTTGATCGTGTTGCCGGCGCTGTTCGAACTGCTCGGGTCGCGGATTCAGCGCGCGCAACAGCCGGGGCTGAGCAACGTCGGTTCGGTTGGCGGCAACGGGGTATTGATTCCCGAGATTGTCGAACCGGTGGCGGTCGATCCGCCGGCGCCCGCGCGTTCATCCAAATCTACCGGCACCCACGACCTGTAACGATTCCTTCAGTGCCGACCGGGCCGCGGCAGTTGCCGAAGGGCAGCCTGACGCACAATGCGCGCGAGGACGCTGCGCGGATCGAGAGGAGCGCGCGTCCACACTTGAACCCTGTCGCGACGGATCAGGGCAGCCGCCCTAGCGGCCGGTGATCGGTTTTTCGGGTTCGCCGACGCAGTGAGCGCAGCGGCAGGTCTCACGGAGTTGGGCGGTGGTGTAGAGCGTCTCATGACCGTCGGCCCAACTCAGAAAGATGCCCGATTCACCGAGCCGCGAAAGCTGCATCAGGCGCTGCCGGTCGGGCGGGATAACTCCGGCGACATCCGCACCGCATTCGTTGCACGGACAGCGGCGCCGCAGGCCTTCGAGCGGAAAAATGCTGTCGTGGCCGTCAACCCATTGCACGCCGATAGCGTAACGGCCGACTTCGTTGATTCCCTTGATCCTGGGAGATTTGAGGGTGGACGAGGTTTGCGGAGACATCTTTGACTTGACCGGGCTCATTGTTGCACTCTTGGATTGTAAGTATAGCATCGGCGCGGCGATCGCGACGAAACCAGCAACGCATAATGCGGCGCGCAAATGTGCGAAGTTTTCGGGTGGTCGTGGCGATGGCCAGCGGCGCGCAGGCGCAAACGGCCTGTGCGTTGCGCGCTTCGTCGCCGCTGTGAAGATTTAACCTGATAAAATTGGAGGCTCTCGGATATGGACGAGAATGCGAAGAAAAAAGGGCTGCGAATGATTCCCTACGGGCTGCAGGTGCTAGGCGCCAAGCACGGCGACAAACAGACCGTCGCGACGATTAACTGGACCACCCAGGCGAGCTTCGGACCCCCGCTGGTCGTAGTAGGAATCAAGACCGATTCGACCGCGCACGAGCTGGTGAAGCAGTCGAAGAAGTTCACGCTGTCGATGCTCGGAACGGGACAAAAGGATCTCGCGTTCGCGTTCTTCAAACACGTCGATCCGATCGACGGCAAATTCGGCAATTACGCTTACAGCGTGGGGAAAAACGGATGCCCGATAATCAGCGACGCGCCCGCCGCGGTCGAATGCGACGTCGTGCATTTTTACGAAAACGGCGATCATAGCGTAGTAGTTGGCCAGGTCACCGAAGCCTATCTAACCAAGGAAACCGATCCGCTGACGCTCAAGGAATGCGGAGTCAATTACGGCGGTTGAAGCGCTGAACAATGGGCGAGGCCGGGCACGATCACCTTCGCCCCTTTCCGATCCCCTCGGATTTTAATGGGGGTCAGATTTCCTACATTTGCCGCTACGCCAAGGGCTCGCGTGGATGACGCCGTCGTGGCGGCGTCGCTGCGGTTGCATGATGAATAGCGGGCACGGCCGGAGGAATTGAGGTGGCGAAGAAGAAAGTAGTAGTGCTGCCGGGCGACGACGAAGCGCCGCAGACGGTCTATGCGGCGTTGGCGGTGATTCGCGCGTTGGGCCCGGAGATCGAGTTCGTCGAGTTCCCCACCGGCGAGCATTGGGTGCGCGGCGAAACCGACAAAGCCGCGCGTGCGGCCATCGACGCCTCGGACTCGACGCTGTTCGGATCGACCTCGGGCAAGACCACGGCGATCAACTATCTGCGCTGGGGCAAGCAGACCTTCGCCAATGTGCGGCCGTGCCGTTTCATGCCCGGCTTCAAGAGTCCGCTGGCCAAGCCCGAGGGCATCGACTATGTGATCGTGCGCGAGAACCTCGAAGATCTCTACCTCGGACTCGAAGGACCGCTCGAAGCGCTCGCGCCGCTGCATCTCCATAGCCGTATCCTGCGCGCTGAGCTCG
Source organism: Binataceae bacterium (SeqCode) (assembly GCA_036489375.1). Taxonomy (GTDB): domain Bacteria; phylum Desulfobacterota; class Binatia; order Binatales; family Binataceae; genus JADMIL01. Next base: position 18,170 of record DASXFX010000217.1, read on the forward strand.
ATACCTCGGAACGCGGCAAGTACGCCGTCAAAGTGATTACCGAAAGGAAGACCCGCCAAGTCGCACGCTTTGCCTGCGAACTCGCGCGCAAGCGCAAGGCCCAAGGTCATCCGGGCAAGCTCACCTGCACCTCGAAGTACAATATGCTGCGCGAGTCGGACGGCTTCTTCCGTCAAATCGTCGAAGAGACGGCCGCGGGCTATCCCGATATCAAGTACGAGCAATTCATTGTTGACGATTTTGCGCGGCGGATCGTGCAGAGTTCGCACAGCCTCGACGTGGTGGTGATGCCCAACCTTTACGGCGACATCCTTTCGGACGCGGCGGCGGGGACGATCGGGGGACTGGGGCTGGCGCCCTCGGGATGTTACGGCGACGACTACGCCTACTTCGAGTCGGTGCACGGCACCGCACCGGATATCCTCGGCCAGGGCATTATCAATCCGACCGCGACGATGCTCTCGGCAGCGATGATGCTGGAGTACCTGGGTTTCAATGACGAGTCAGGGCGTTTCGAAAACGCGATTCGCAAGGTCTATAGCGCGGGCAAGACGCTGACAATCGATCAAGGCGGAACTGGCAAGACAGCCGATTTCACAGCGGCGGTAATCGCCAACCTGTAATCCGCGGTTGGAATCCAGTCGCCAGAGCGGCGGACTCCGATCTAATCCAGGGCTACGGCCGAATCAGTGAGCCGATGAGATCGAGCAGGCGGCGCCGATCGACCGGCTTCGAGATATAGAGGGCGCAGCCGGCGGCGATCGCGCGCTCCCGATCTCCGGTCGTCACATGAGCGGTCAGGGCCACGACCGGAATCGAATCCCGTCTGGAGTCGGCACGGAACTGGCGCGTTAATGTCAGGCCGTCCTGCGATCCTTCAAGCGACAGGTCCATCAGGACAAGGCAGGGCTTCAGGCCTTCGAGCACCGACCAGAACTCCTCCTCCGAGGCAGCCGTAACCACCTCGTAGTGACGACGGAGCTGGGCCTTCATCAAGGCTTGAGTGTCGGGATCGTCCTCGACTACCAGCACTGTGCGCCGCGAGTCCGAACCCGGCTTATCAACTGATCCTTCAATTACGCTTGAGTCGGTCCTGCTATTCGCAGAAGCCATCAGGGCGGATTTCGGGCGTTCATTTTCGCTCATGGTCAAATCGTGGTGGCGCGGACCGCGGTTCATCAATCCTGGACACAGATGGGGATCACCGTTGCGATCGTCATTCGGTTTCGATAAAGACCTCGTCCCCAACAATCTTTACCGGGAAGGTCTTAATCGGCTTGGTCGCCGGCAGCGAAAGCACGCGGCCGGTCTTAATCTCGAATTGCGAAGCGTGATACGGGCATTCGACGGTGCAATCATCCAGATCGACTTCGCCCGCGGCAAGTGACGACTGCGCGTGGCTGCAGGTATCTTCGGTGGCGTAGAAGCCGTCTTCCAGCCGGAAGATCGCTAACGGAGGCGTCGTATTGATGCGGAGGGCCGCGCCCGGCTTCAATTCGTCGGTTTTGCACGCCTTGATCAAAGCCATCGTCGATTGTTCCCCCTCATCCAGGTCCTTGCACCACCAGCGCCACATCCACCGCGCTTCACCTTATTCCGCAATGGCGACTAACGGCGCGCCCACCAGAAGACGTCGCATAGCGCGCCGCACGCAGGGAGGAACAGCGCCGGCGGGTCCCCTGATGCGGCTGCGAGATGAGTCTGGCCGCTCTCGATCAGGACAGCCGCTTCGTCATCCGTACTGTCTAGTGCAGGCTCAGTCGCGGACCGCAGGTTAACTTCGAGGCTCTCCGGCGTCACTGGACCGCAATCAGCGAAATCGCCAGTTGTGACGGCGGTAGGCCCGAGAGCCTTAGTGCGCTGTCCCGATAACATCGAGGCCAATCATATTAGACTTCCCCGCGCCGCGACAGAGAATCACCGTGATTCCTCAATAAAATCGCGCCTCGCCGGGAGGGCGCGTCTTCCAACGACGATGAATCCAGTTCCATTGATCGGGATGTCGGCGCACCATCGCCTCGAAAAGAGTGGTGAATTGCTGGGTGTAGTCGCGGACGGCGTCGCCGCGATCGTCGCCACGCATCGCCGCGATGGGCGGGAAGAGCGTAATCCGATGTCGTGTGCTGGTACCCTCGCGCACCATGAAGGCCGGCAGTACGGGAGCGCGACTGGCAATCGCAATCCGTGCGAGGGCGTCGCTGGTCGAGGCTTTGAGCGAAAAGAAATCGACGAAGACGCCGCGGCGCACGTCGAGGTCGAGCGGCACCGCGACCATCCAGTTCTGCCGCAAGAGCTTCAGGATTTCGCGACCGGCGCCCTTGCGCGAGACGGTCAAATTGCCGTTGCGTAAACGGCGCGCGGCCACCGCCCGGTCGATTATCGGATTCCGGTTGGGCCGCTGCACAATTGCGATGCGGTTGCCGTGTAGCGAATGACCGAGCGAGAGCAGCTCGAAGTTGCCGAAATGACCGGTTAGCACCAGGATGCCGCGTCCATTCGACAAACGAATCGCCTCGTCCCAATGCTCGCGGCCTTCGTAGGTAACGTAGTTTTCGATATTGCCCGGGTTGAGCTCAAAGAAGTGGACCCACTCGGCCGCCATCCGGCCAAAGTTGCGATAGGTATCGCGCAGGATCGAAAGCCGCGCGGCGTCGTCGATTTCGGGGAATGCGATAGTCAGGTTGCGTATCGCGATCGAGCGATTTCCGCGATCGAACGCCATCGCGATCGGACCTACCGCGGCACCCAAGCGCACGGCGCGTTCGAGCGGCAGAGCGCGCAGAACGGCCCATAGCGGCGCCATCCCCGCCCATTCAACCCGTCCCCGCAGGGCCCCTATCTGCCGCGCCATCGTCAAGTGAGGTTTTCAAAGCGTGACGCGATGCGCAAGCCGGGGTTCCCCGAGGACTCGGCGCAGCGCGGTCGCGTTACGGCGCAGCAAAAAGAAGAGCGGTCAGCCGGGCTGACCGCTCCATCAGAGTCGGGATAATCGAGCTTAGGTCACGGTCCGGTTGAGCCCACTGAAGGCAGCGAACCGCCGTAGGAGGGCGACACCGCGCCAATCGATGGTGGCGACAACGTCGGCGCCGTGAACGAAGGCGCGCCTGCGCTGGCCGACGGAGCATAGCCGCCATTGGCTGGACCGGTCGGCGCCTGGTACCGCTGCAAATCCTGCTGCGGTGAAATCGCGCGGTTGAAGGTCGGTTGATAGAGCTGCTCGAACTGGTTGGTCGGCATCGTATTAACTTCGGAACGGCCCAGCGCGCGCACGAACTTCTGGCGCTCGTCGAGCGCGAGCGATTGCAAGTCGTTACGCGATCGCACGATATGCGGCGTCAGGAAAACCAGGAGATTCTGCTTGGTCGCGTCGCGTGAATTATCACTGAAGAGGTTGCCCAAAACCGGAATGTCCGACAGGAACGGAACGCCCTGCCGCGCGGTGTCAGTTTCGCTCGAAAGCAACCCTCCTATTACCGCAGTGCGATGATTCTGCACCAGCACCGTGGTTGAGGCCGAGCGGATGGTAGTCGTGGGTCCAAGCGTATTGTTCTGCGTCCCGTTGACGACGTTGGAAACCTCTTCGTACATATCCAGTTTGACGTATTCGCCCTGCGAGACCTGCGGCACGATGTCCAGCGTGATACCGACGTTTTGCCGATCAACCGAGTTGAAGATCTGGCCGGGCAAGCCAGCATTGGCGGCCGCCGAGCCGACGAAAGGCAGGTTCTGGCCCACGACGATCATCGCCTCTTCATTATCGGCGGTCAGCAGGGTCGGCGCGGACAGCACGTTACTGTGAGTATCTGACTGCAGCGCGGTCATCAGGGCGATATCGCACGGTGCGGTGACGGTACCAGTAGTAGTCGTGCCAGTTGACGACGTCGCCGAAGCGCTGATTGGAATCTGACAACTACTCCCTGAGGCCAGGCCGAGCCCGAGGCCGGTCAATCCCAATGGATTGCCGATCGCGTTCTGCAGGTTGCCGAAGTTGAGTTGACCCAAGCCAAAAACACTATTGCTGATTCCGGTGGCGGTCTGGAAATTGACGCCGATATCCTTGGTCCGCTGGACGCTGACTTCGACAATAATCGCCTGCACGAAGACCTGGACGCGCGGAATATCGAGCTGATCGATTACCGTTTGCAGGGTTTCGTAATCCTGCGGCGCGGCGCTGATGATGAGTGAGTTGGTGGCCAGGTCGGCGGTGATGTTGACCTCATTTGCAAAGTCCGCGGTGTGGTTGCCGCCGGTGCTGGCAGTCATCGGACCCGAGTTGGCCGAGCTGCCTCCGCGAGATCCGCCGGAGCCGCCGCCAAAACCGCCGCCTCCTCCGCCGCCGCCGAAAGCACTCGCCAGGCCGCCGCCGCCGAAGCCGCCGCTGCTGCTACCGCCAAAGCTGCTCGACGAGCCGCCATACCCGCTCGAACCGCCGCCACCCAGTCCACCGAAGCCGGTGCCGAAGGACGAACCGTTCATATTGCCGAGCGAGCTGCCGCGGCCGAGCGAATTCTTGCCGGTCGAGGGGGAGAGGGTTGACGGTCCGCCGCTGCCGCCGAGCAGCCCGTTGAGCACCTGGACCATCTCGTTGGCCGGAGCGTACTTCAAATGATAAACGTGCAGCCGGCCGTTCTGCGTCGGCGAACGAATATCCAACTTATCAACCAGATCCTTGATCTGGCGCATCTCGAGCGGGCTGGCCAGTACGATGAGCGAATTGGTGCGCTCATCCGGCACTACGCTAAAGCTGGTCCCGCCACCCTGCGCCGAAGGCGCCACGACGCCGACACCGGGCCGCACAAAATTCGCTCCGCTGTGCGCCGCCCCTTCCCGCGCTTCCATGATTTTCTGGATTTGCGCGGCCAGGTCGTCGGCAAACGCCATCTTGAGGGGGATGACCGCAACATTGTGCTGGATGCTCTGGACGTCGAGACTCCCGATGATCCGCAACAGCCGCTGCACGTTGAAAGCGTCGTCGGTGATGATCAGGGTGTTGTCCTGGGGAAACGCCGCGACCAACCCGTCATGCGACACCATCGGCTGAATCACGTTCATTACAGAGCCGGAATCGGCGTTCTGCAGCTTGACCATCCGCGTGACGTACTGGTCGCCGTGAGTCTCGCCAGGCTGTTGCGAGGTCGTCAGTTCGGCGGATTGGCGCACATCGCGAGCCGGCACGATCTTGATGACCGAACCGGCGATGACAGTGGTGAAGCCCTTTATCTGCAATACCGACTGAAAGATCGAATAAGCTTGGCTCGGCGTAACCTTGGTCGGCGAGATGATGCTGATTTTGCCGCGGACGCTTTCGTCGAGAACGAAATTCTTGCCGGTGATTTCGCTGATGAACTTCGCCAGGACCGGGATGTCCACGTTCTGGAAGTTCATCGTGATGAGATCCTGACTGCCAGCGCGCGCGGAAGGCTCGGCGGGGACGCCCGACGGGCTGCTGCCATCGGCGGCGCTTACTGCATCGGCACCGGCAACGGCGTCGCCACCCCCGCTGCCGTCGTCGGAGACCGCGGTGGTGCTATCGCTGACGGTGGTTCCCTCACCGCTATCGTCACCGTCCGCGGCGTGCACCCGAGCTCCCGCGAGGCACACAAAGAGAGCGGCGGTTCCCGCCAGCATCCACATACGGCTCATATAATTGCCCTCGGCAGCCGGAGATTCGGTGCGAGTCTAGCGATCCCCGAAAATCAACTCAACCCATTCGACGTTGCAAATGCGCAAGCTGTCGGCAAAGATGTTTACTCGGATCCAGTTGCAGCTCGCGGCATGTGCGGGCCGCGCTGCGAAGTAGACGATTGAGCGGCCCGACCTATTCATCATTTTCATCATCACCGTTCGCGCGAGGGCTATCAGACCATCGCGCCGAGTCCTAAGTGCGTTTCGAATACCTGATAGGCGTGCGCTATCTGCGGGCGCGTCGGCGCCAGCGCTTCGTGTCGCTAATCGCCGTCATTTCATTGGTCGGTGTGACGATCGGAACCTTTGCCTTGACCGTCGTGCTATCCGTAATGAGCGGGTTTCAGGAGGACCTCCGCGACCGGCTGTTGTCGTTCAACCCGCACGTCACCGTGGAGCAGACCGGTGTGACTTCGGGCAACCTGACGGGATTGCAGGACCGTATTCGAGGATTGCCCGGCGTCGTCGGAGTCGCGCCGTTTATTGCTTCGCAAGTGATGATGGTATCGACCAGTTCGACGGGCGTTCCGGGCTATGTAGCCGGCGGCACCTTGCGCGGCGTGGTCGCGCGCGACAACCCGGTCCTGACCGAGCTCAATCGCACCTTGACCGACGGGACTCTCGCCGGGCTCGACCGGACCTACCCGGTCACCATCATCGATCACGGCCAGAAGCGCAGCGTGCAGTTGCCGGGAGCGATCATCGGCAAATCGCTGGCAATAGATCTCGGAGTGAGGATCGGCGATCCGCTGGTGGTGATCTCGCCGGCGAGCCTCGGTGCGGGAGCCGGCGCTCCGCGGTTACGGCGTTTCGTGGTGAGCGGCTTCTTTTATTCCGGCATGTACGAATTCGACTCGGCCCTGATTTTTGTCGCGCTCAAAGACGGGCAGGCGCTGCTCGCCGACGATCCGCAGCTCGAACGCGGGCTGGAGGTCAGGGTGCGCAATCTCTTCGACGCTCCCGCAATTGGCCGGGAGATTGGCTCGATGGCCGGGCCTGCCTTCACGGTCAAGGACTGGACGCAGAATAATGCGGCCCTGTTCTCGGCGCTAAAGCTCGAAAAGCTCACCTATTTTCTGGTTCTGCTGTTAATCGTGTTAGTGGCCGCCTTCAATATCGTCGCCACCCTGGTGATGGTGGTGATGGAGCGGCGCAAGGAAATCGCGATTTTGCGCGCAATGGGTGCGCGGGCGAGCTCGATTGCCGCGATCTTTCTGTGCGAAGGAGTCGCGCTCGGCGTCGGCGGCACTTCGCTGGGCGTAATCAGCGGGTTCGTCGCCTCCTGGATGATTGGTAAATACCATCTGATTCATTTGCCAGCCGATCTGTTTATGGTGAGCGCCGTGCCGGTGCGGCTGTACGCGGTGAATTTTGTTGCGGTGGCGGCGGCGGCCGTTATTCTCTGTGTAATCGGGGCGATCTATCCGGCGCTGCAGGCGCGATCGCTGTCGCCGGTCGAGGTGATTCGTTATGAATGAAGCTCCGATCGGCAAGCTGCGCGAGGCCGCCGCGGCCGATCAGCTCACGGCATCAGCACCTGTGCTGATCAGCGCCCGAGGCGTGGATAAGAGTTTCCACGACGCGGGTCGCGAAGTCGTGGTATTGCGGGGCCTCGACCTGGAAGTTGCGGCTGGCGAAGAGATTGCGATCATTGGACAGTCGGGCGTTGGCAAGTCCACGCTACTACACGTTATCGGCAGTCTCGAGCGGCCAACCGGAGGGAAGGTGCTGTTCGAGGATCGCGACCTGTTCGCGATGGACGAACGGGAAACCGCCGAATTCCGCAATCACAAGCTCGGCTTTGTCTTCCAGTTTCACTATCTGCTGGCAGACTTCAGCGCGCTGGAAAATGTGATGATGCCGGCGCTGATTGCACGCCTGCCTGATCGCGAGGCGCGCGGAATGGCCGAGAGTGTGCTGGAGCGCGTCGGCTTGAAGGACAAGGCGCATCGTCGCCCGGCGGAACTTTCGGGCGGTGAACAGCAGCGCGTCGCAGTCGCGCGAGCGGTGGTGCTGCGGCCGCGGCTGGTGCTCGCCGATGAACCAACTGGAAATCTCGATCCGAAAACCGCCGACGAAGTGCATGAAGTGTTTCATCGGCTCAATCGTGAGCTTGGCTTGACGCTAGTGGTTGCTACGCACAACGAGCGGCTTTCGGACAGCATGACACGCACACTCCGGCTTCACGACGGCAAGCTCTTCGCTGAAAACTAAATTGCGCGCGCATCGGCGACGATAGCGCGCGACGCCAAGCGCTTCATGCGGCGCTGAGCTCCGCGCGATACGCCGACTCAGGTTTACATGGATGGTACGATTGGTTAGGGTGAGCCGCTTCGGGGTTGATTGGTGCAGGCGGTAATAATCAATGAAAGAAGAGCGGCTACGCTCTATTCCCGTATAGCTTGCACGGTAGTGGTTCTGCTGTGCGGTCTCGCAATCGCGCAGGCGCAACCGACCGGCTCGATAATTTCCGAAATCCGCATACAGGGCAATGAGCGCGTCGAATCAGACGCGATCAAAATTCACATCAGTTCGCACGCCGGACAGCCGCTCGATCAGACCACCGTCGATGGGGACGTCAAGGCGATCTACAAGATGGGCTTTTTCGAGCATGTCAGCGCGGACGTCGAGCAGCAGGGTAGCAACGTCGTTCTGACCTACATTGTGCAGGAGCGCCCGCTGATCACTGACGTGCGCTACGGCGGGATGAAGTCGATCAAGCCGACCGACGACAAGATCGTCAATGCGGTCAAGTTGCATGCGGGTTCGGTACTCGATCCGACACGCGTTGAGGCAACTATCCAGGGGATAAAGCAGATTTACCAGGATAAGGGATATCTCGACGCGAACGTGACGTTCCGCACGGTGCCGGCGGCCAACAATACCGCGATCGGCGTGTTCGATGTAGTCGAAGGTCCGGAGGTTTATATTTCGGACGTCGAGTTCGAGGGTAACAAAAGCATCTCTTCGCGCGACTTGCGGAATACCATCGCGACGCATCAGCACAATATTCTGAGCATGTTCTTCGATACCGGTGTGCTGGATCAGAAGAAGCTGCAGGACGACGTCGATCGGATCACCGCGACCTACTACAACAAGGGTTTTCTCAACATCCACGTGTCCGAGCCCGTGGTTACGCGCGTCGGCAATTCGCTCAAAGTCGTATTCGTCATCGAGGAAGGTCCGGTCTTTCACGTCGGCACGGTGGACGTGGCCGGCGATCTGAAAGTGCCGAAGAAGGACCTGCTCTCGAGGCTCACGGTCAAGCCCAAGGAGGTTTTTGCCGGCGCCGAGATGCAGCACGACGTGTTGACCCTGTCCGAAGTGTATTCGGATCGCGGCTACGCGTACGTCAATGTGGACCCGCGGACGCAGATCGATCCGGCAACCCGCACGGTCAACGTAACCTACAACATCAATCCGGGCCGCGAAGTGCTGGTCGATCGCATCAACATCACGGGCAACACCAAGACCTCGGACAAGGTCATCCGGCGCGAACTGCTGATCCAGGAGCAAGAGCCCTACTCCACCTCGAAAATCCAGAATTCGAAGCGACGGCTCGACGCGCTCGGTTATTTCTCGAACACCCGCATCACGACCTCGCCGGGGCCGGCGCCCGACAAGATCGATCTCGATTTAGCGGTGCAGGAAGCGAACACTGCGTCGTTGCAAATCGGCGGCGGGTACGACAGCTCGAGCTCGGTTTTCGGTAATTTCAGCCTGGGCAACTCGAATCTCTTTGGCGGCGGTGAGTCGGTCTCGGCCAGCGCGCAGATCGGTTTTCTCTACCAAAACTACAATTTGAACTACACCGAGCCCTGGTTCCTCGACATTCCGCTCTCCGTCAGCATGCAGATCTTCTACAACAAGCTGTATCTGTACTCATTCGATCAGACCAACGGCGGCGGTTCGATCACCACCAGCTATCCGCTGACCGAGCTGGGGTTCAAGAAACTGGGACCGATACCGCTCGACAACGTTACCGCGGGCCTGGGTTATCAATTGGAAAACGTCGGCATCAGCGGAATCGGCGAATTCACCACTTTCGACATCGCGCGCTACAAAGGCTATCGGCTGATTTCTGAAATACTGCCTAGTCTGCGCCGTTTCACGGTAGACAATCCGACCGATCCGCGCAGCGGATCGGTCATGAATCTCAATATGGAACTCGCGGGACTAGGCGGGCAAGCCTTCGTAAAGGGCGTCTTCCACTCGCGCTTTTTCTACCCGTACATCAAGAGTCCGAAGTATGGCGAATGGGTCGCGGCACTCGGCGCAACCTATGGCATCGGCACCAGCCTCGGTGGCAACAACGGCGACGAATTACCACTGTATGAAAGATTCTTCCCGGGCGGTCTCGGTGGCGAGGGCGATGTCCGCGGCTACCAGCTCTATTCGTTGGGTCCGCAGATTACGACCTACAATCAACAGGGTGTGCCGTTTCAGGTTGAGCAGGTGGGCGGCAGCCAGGAATTGCTGCTAAGCGGTGAGACCACCTTCCCGATTTGGACACCGTTTGGAATCCGCGGGGCAACTTTTCTCGACGCGGGCAACGCCTTTTTCCTGAATCAATCGTGGGGTTTGGACGATCTACAAGCGGCCGTCGGTCTCGGGCTGCGCTGGAAGTCGCCCTTTGGTCCGATTGCAGTCGATATCGCACGACCGCTTAATCCGCGGCCCAACGACAAGCACACGGTATTCGATTTCGGCGCCGGAGCCCCTCTCTAGCGCGATGTGACTGAAGCTGCTTTTATAATTCGCCAAGGTCTGATGAAATTGTCCGCTGGCATGCGCCTGACCGTAGTGTCATTAGACGGGAAGAAGGCAGCGCCCCGGGAGGATCGCAAGGTCGTATGAGGAATCGGTTGATAATCGGGTTCGCGATGCTGCTGGCCATTGCCACCGTCGCTCCGGCCCATGCGGACGTAAAACTGGCCTATGTCGATATTCAGCGGGCGCTCAACGACTGCCGCAACGGCAAAGCCGCCAAGGCGGAATTCCGCGGGCGGCTTCAACGCGTGCAGGAGCAACTTGAGGGCGAACAGAGCGAGGTGCAGCGGCTCAAGGACGAACTTGAAAAGAAAGGTCCCTTGATGCAGCCGGATCAGCGTCAGAGCCTCGAAGAGCAGTACTCGCGCAAGCTCCGCGACTTCCAGGACGACTACAAGAGTACGCGCGAATCGCTTCAGGAAAAGGATAACGAGATAACTGGCGCAATCGTCCGCGACCTCGCCACCATCGTTCGGCAGATTGGGGTTAAGAACGGCTATACGATGGTTATGGAGAAGGGCAACCTGCTCTGGGCCACGCCCGCAACCGACATCACCGACGACGTCATCCGAAACTACGATGCGACCAATGCCAAGGCCGGAACGCTCGGCGTAGCTGCTGGCGAGCCTCCGCCGTCACCAGGAGGCAGCGAATTCGGTTCGGGCGGGCAGCCACGTTCCTCAATGCCGCCTCCGCCGGCTGCTTCTGCTCCGTCGGATGAAGGCCGATCTACGATATCGAAATAAGATCGAAGTATAGTGCGCTGTGACAAACGAACACCGCGAGCGATTTAGCCTTGAGTAGCGACAAGCAGACCGATCTCAACCGCTTCATCGGCCTGTTGCCGCATCGGTATCCGTTTCTACTGATCGATCGCGTCCTCGAGCTGGACGGCGAGCGTACCTTGACGCTCAAGAACGTAACCGTCAACGAGCCGTTCTTCACCGGCCACTTTCCGCAGCTTCCGGTGATGCCCGGGGTTTTGATTGTCGAGGCGCTGGCACAATCCGCAGCGATTCTGGCGCTGGGAATTATCGGTACGCGGCGCAGCCTCTTTATGCTGACTGGAATCGACAAGGTGCGATTTCGGCGCCGCGTAGTGCCAGGCGATCAACTCAAGATGGAAGTCCGCCTCGTCCGACATCATCATCCGGTTTGGAAGATGCACGGCGAAGCTCGCGTTGACGGTGATCTGGCCGCCGAGGCCGACCTGTCGGCGATGGAAGTGGAGGATCAACTGCCATAGCCGGCCGGATTCATCCCGCCGCCGTGATCGATCCGCGTGCCGAACTCGACTCGTCCGTTGAGGTCGGTGCGGGCGCAGTAATCGCTGCCAAGGTCCGTATCGGGCCGAATACGGTGATTGGTCCGTACGCTGTGATCGAGGGCGAGACGACCATCGGGGCCCGCAACCGGATCTTTCAGTTCGCCTCGATTGGCGCCGATCCGCAGGATCTGAAGTATCGCGGCGAACCGTCACGACTCGAGATTGGCGACGACAACCGTATCCGCGAATTCACCACGGTTCACAGAGGCACGGAAGGCGGCGGGATGCTCACGCGCATCGGCAGCCATGTGCTCTTGATGAACTACGTGCACGTCGCCCACGACTGCTTCATCGGCGACCATTCGATTATCGCCAATTCGACCGAGCTGGCCGGTCATTGCGTACTTGAGGAATGGGTCGTGACGGCCGGCATGTGCGGCGTTCATCAATTCAGCCGAATCGGTGCGCACGCGATCGTCGCCGCGGGCTCCAAGGTCGCGCAGGACGTGCCGCCTTATTCGATGGTCGCGGGCGACCGCGCGCGGCTGGTCGGCGTGAACTCAATTGGTCTCGAGCGCCGCGGCTTCTCACCGGCCACCGTTACTGCGTTAAAGACTGCCTTCCGGACGATCTTTTACGGTAAGCTGTTGCGCGACGACGCCATCGCCCAAATTCGCCGGGAAAGCGGTACAATACCCGAAGTGCTCCACCTGCTGGATTTTATCGCGAACTCCCCGCGCGGAGTCGTGGGCCGGGAACGTGAGTAGCCTTGGGCTAATCGCTGGCAACGGAGTCTTTCCCCTCGAAGTCGCCCGCGCGGCCCATCGGCGCGGCCTCCGTGTGATTGCACTGGCGCATCTGCATGAGACGGATGAAGGCTTGGGCAATTTCGCCGATGAGATCACGTGGATCAAGGTCGGCGAACTGCAACGCATAATCGATGTTCTCAAGGCGGCTGACGTGGCGGAAGCCGCGATGGCCGGTGGTATCAGCCGCGCGCGCCTCGCGGATTCATTCGCACCCGACGCGCGCGCGATCGCGATGCTGGCGAAGTTGGGCCGCTTCAGCGATGACGCGGTACTGCGCGCGATCGCCGCGGAAATTGAAACGGACGGAATTCCGGTAATCGATCCGGTGCCGATGCTCGACGACGCCCTAGCGCACGTGGGCCTCGAAGGCGGCCCGGCCCCGACTCCGGCGCAGTTACAGGATTTAGCCCTGGCCTTCGACGTGATGCACGCGCTCGGCGGTTTCGATATTGGACAGGCCGTGGCGGTCCGCAACGGCGTCGTCGCAGCAGTCGAGGCAGTTGAGGGCACCGACGCGGCTTTGCGTCGCGGTGCCAGCCTGGTTGGCCCCGGAATGGTGGTCGCGAAGGCGGCCAAGCCGGGCCAGGATCTGCGTTTCGACCGCCCTGCTATCGGACCCGCAACTATCGAACTGCTGCGGGAGATTGGCGCGGCGATGATCGGAGTAGAAGCGCATGGTGCGATGATTCTCGAGCGGGCGCGCACCGTCGCCCTCGCCGATACCCTGGGGATCACGCTTTACGGCCATGAATGAATTGCGCGCAGCGGTGATCGGCGTCGGCCGCCTCGGCGCAATTCACGCGCGCAAATATGCGGCAATCCCCAACCTCAAGTTGACCCATGTGGTCGATACCGATGCGATGCGCGCAGCCGCTATCGCGCGCGAACTCGGCGCCAAGGCGCTGACGGATTACCACGAATTGGCGGGCCAAATCGACTTGGCGAGCGTCGCGGCGCCGGGCATTCATCATCATGCGATCGCCTCGGAACTATTGCGCTCCGGCGTTGACGTACTGGTGGAAAAGCCGATGGCTGCGACTTTGACCGAGGCGCGCGATTTGAAGGCAATCGCGGAGCGCGGCGGCCGCATTCTGCAGGTCGGCCATCTGGAGCGTTTCAATCCCGCGATCGTTCGCTTGCGCTCGATCCTGAAAGCGCCGCGCTTCGTCGAATGCCATCGACTGGCTCCGTTCACCGAGCGCGGTACCGATGTCGATGTCGTCCTCGATCTGATGGTGCATGACCTCGACGTCATCTTGAGTGCGACCGGCGCCGCGGAGGCGGTTTCGCTGGAAGCCCTGGGCGTCGCAGTATTGACGGATCAGATCGACGTTGCGAACGCACGCATCCGCTTCGACAACGGTCTCATCGCGAACCTCAATACCAGCCGCGTCGCGCCGCGCCGCGAACGCAAGATTCGCTTCTTTCAGCCCGACGCGTACATTTCCGTGGACTACGAAGCGCGCCGCATCCAGATCTATCGCAAGAGTCCGCCGCTGCCGGGCGCCACCTTTCCGACCATCTCGGCCGACCAAATTGACCTGGATGATGGCGATCCGTTGATGGACGAGATTACGGCGTTCGTCGAGTGTGTACGAACTCGCGGTACCCCGCCGGTCACCGCCGATGACGGCCTGCGCGTGATGGAATTGAGTGAACGGATTCGTATTGCGATGGAGAAGGAATCGGCTGACCGGCCTATCTGAAGTGCAAGCTCGGAACGAGACGACCTTCAGCAGATGATGCGCCTGCCACCCAACTCCCGCCAGCCTTATGGTGCCGTGGCGCCATTTCGATCACAATTGGTTTCCGATGCATGTTGAGAGCGCCGCCCTGCATGGTGGCACTTCGGTCAAGGCCGCCGCGCCGCCGCATAAGCGCGTGATGATTGTCGCGGGCGAAGCCTCAGGCGATCTTCATGGCGCCGACTTCGCGGCCAATCTGCTGACGCGCGATCCGTCCTGTGAAATCTTCGGTATCGGTGGCGAACGAATGCGCGCAGTGGGCGTGCGGGCGCTCTTCAGAACCGAGGACATCGCAGGCCTCGGCTTGGCAGAACTTACTTCGACCATTCGGCGCACCGCCGGCGCGTGGCGCGCGTTACGAAGAATTTTGCGGCGCGATCCTCCCGATCTGGTCGTCCTGATCGATTACGCCGAATTCAATCTGATGCTCGCGGGAGCGGCGCGCCGGGCCGGCGTACCCGTCCTGTACTACATTCTGCCGCAGGTCTGGGCCTGGCGCCGAGGACGCATCGGCAAGCTGGTAAAGCGCGCTCAACGGATGGCGGTGGTGTTCCCGTTTGAGGCGGAATTGTACGAGCGCGCCGGCGGCCGTGTGAGCTTCGTTGGACATCCGCTGCTCGATCGTGTCGCGCCGGCGCAGGACCGTGCTGCTACGCTCGCACGGCATGGGCTTAGCCCATCGGCGCGTCTGCTCGCTCTGTTACCCGGCAGCCGCCGCGCCGAAGTCGAGTACTTGCTCCGCGCGATGCTCGAAGCGGCGACGGTGCTGGCAGCCAAACACGGCTTGACCCCCGTAATCGCGCTCGCACCGACACTCGAACCTGCTCTCTTGCGCGAGGTTGCAGGCGCCGCCGCGCTCGAAGGCGTGCGTATTATTCAGGACGATACCTATAGTATCATTGCGGCGAGCGAACTCGCGTTGGTGGCGTCGGGTACGGCAACGCTCGAGACCGCGCTGCTCGGCTGCCCGATGGTAATAGCCTACAAAATGTCCCCGGTTACGTATCGGCTTGCACGCATCCTCGTACGCGGCGTCGATTATATCGGGATGCCCAATATCCTCGCCGGTCGCGCGATCGTTCCCGAATTGATCCAGGGCGATGTTACCCCCGCGAAACTTGTCAGAGCGGCCGAACCGATGCTCGCGGAACCGCTCCATGCGGAGACCGCCGCGGCGCTGCGCGCCGTACGCGCGAGTCTCGGTGCGCCCGGCGCCGCCGATCGGGTCGCTGCGATCGCGATGGAAATGATGGCATGAAGTTGTTGACTCCTATTTACCGGCGGCTCTTCGGCTACTTGCGCCCTTACCTGTTTCCCTACGTGCTCGTAATGCTGACGGCGATGGTGGTGCTCAGCTCGAGCGAGGGGACGATCGTCCTCATTATCAAGCGCTTCACCAACAGCCTGACCGTCAGCCGCAATCTCGGCACCCTGCCCTTTCTCTCGCTCCTGCTGCTGGTGATTTTCATCATTCGTGCAATCGCCTCCTTCGGCGCCGACTATCTCGATGCGTATGTCATCCAGAAAACCACGCTCGACATGCGCGGCCGCTTGAATGAAGTGCTGCAGAACCAGTCGCTTTCGTTTTTCAACCGCACTCCGACCGGCGTGATGATGTCGCGCGTCGTCAATGACGTAAACGTTGTCACCAATTATGGCATCGACAGTCTGTTCGCGATCTTCAGCCAGAGCACGCGCTTGATCGCCATATTGGCGGTCGTATTTTACGTCGATTGGAAATTCGCGCTGGCCGCTTTCATCGTATTCCCCACGGCGGTCCTGCCGGTCGTGCGCTTCTCCAAGGGCATGCGAAAAATGACCAAGGATGCGCAGCGCCAGCTGAGCGGCCTGACCGTGCTCCTGCAGGAGACTTACCAGGGCAATCGCGTGGTCAAGGCCTTCGGCATGGAGGACTACGAGCGCGGGCGCTTCAACAAGGAACTGCGCCGCCTGTTTCGGATTTACATGCGCGTCGCCAGGATCAAAGCGATCACGGGCCCAACGATGGAAGTGATGGGCGCGTTCGCGATCGTCGGCGTGCTCTGGTGGGGCTCGCATGCGGTGCTCGCGGGGACGCGCACGCCCGGGGTGTTCACCGCCTTCATCGCGGCAATGCTGCTGCTCTACCAGCCGTTCAAGAGCCTCACTCGCACCAACAATAATATCCAGGCCGGCGTTGCGGCGGCCGAACGCGTGTTCGAGATGATGGATGAGCCGACCGAGGTGCCCGATCCGCCCGATGGCCTCGGCCTGGCTCCGGGCAACCACGCCGTCGCACTGAAGAATGTCGGCTTCCGCTACGGTGACGAATGGGTGCTGCGCGACGTCAACCTTGAAATCGGCGCCGGCCAGGTGGTCGCGCTGGTTGGGATGAGTGGCGGCGGCAAATCCACTATCGCGGATTTGATCCCGCGCTTTTACGATGTCCAGGAAGGCGCCGTCACCGTGGACGAGGTGGACGTTCGCCGCTTTCGACTCGCCGCACTGCGCGGCCAGATCGGCCTGGTCACGCAGCATACTTTCCTTTTCAACGACAGCGTCCGCGCAAATATCGCTTACGGCAGCATGGAGAAAAGCCTCGACGAAATTATCGCGGCGGCGCGCCTGGCCAATGCGCATGACTTCGTGGAACGCCTGCCACAGGGCTACGACACCATTATCGGGGAGCAAGGCGTGCGGCTGTCCGGAGGCGAGCGCCAGCGTATTGCGATCGCGCGCGCGATGCTCAAGAACGCGCCGATCCTCATTCTGGATGAGGCGACTTCGGCGCTCGATTCAGAATCCGAGCGCCTGGTGCAGGAAGCCATCGAGCACTTGATGGAAAATCGCACCACCCTGGTGATTGCCCATCGACTTTCGACTGTGCGCCGCGCCGATCGAATTGTAGTCGTCGTCCGCGGAAAAATCGTGGAGCAGGGCACGCACGAGGAATTGATGACGCTCGGACGCGAGTACAGCAAATTGCACGGACTGCAATTCATGACTCCGCCTGAAATCAACGGCCACGGCGATCGCGTCAATTGAACGGCGACTCGACAGCAGATCGCATTACCGCATTAGGGTCGGGCGGGTTCATGACCGCCCTTTACAATTTGCTCTGGTATCCGGCCCTCCCGTTCGTAATCTATGCGAGCGGTGGACGCGACGAGGTCAATCGGCGCGAGCGTTTGGGCGCCGTTGCGCTAGCGGACACTGCGCGGGGAACGCCACGCTTCTGGATTCACGCAGCTTCGGTGGGCGAAGTGGAAGCAGTACGGCCGGTAGCGCTGGGGCTTATGCGTCAATATCCCGACGCCATGATGGTCGTCACCACGATGACTCTGGCGGGACGCACGGCTGCCGCCAAACGGATTACAGGTGCGGCTGCTTGCCGGCTTGCGCCGCTCGATTGCGCGAGCGGCGTGCGTTCCTTTCTCGCCTCGGTGCGCCCGCAGATCGTCTTGATCGCTGAAACCGAGTTGTGGCCAAATTACCTGATCGAGGCGTCACGCAGCGGCGCCAAAGTAGTGATTATTAACGGTCGGATTTCGGCGCGTTCGATGCGGCGCTATCGTTACGTCCGCCCGCTGATAGCCGACGCCCTCGTCCACGCGCATCTGGTGCTGGTGCAAACCACAGATGACGCGAACCGCTTCCGCGCTCTCGGGGCGTCCCCGGCGAGCGTCGTCGTTACAGGCAACACCAAGTTCGACTTTGACGACGCGCCCACTGAGATCAGATCAGCGCTAGTACAGTTCTGCACGGGCCGTCCGGTGCTCGTTGCCGGATCGACGGCTCCGGGTGAAGAGCGAATGGTGCTGACGGCATATCGCAACTTGCTCGAGCGATTCCCGACACTCGCACTGGTGCTCGCGCCGCGCCATCTGAATCGCGTCGATGAAATTGGCAGCGAAATCCGTACCGCCGGGTTCACCTGGGAAAGGGCGAGCGCGATGCCTCCGGAGATTACGGCCGGCGCCGTCGATCTTACTTCGCCCCCGCGCGCCAGCGCTTCCGTACTGCTGCTCGACACCATGGGCGAGTTGCGAGCGATCTACTCACGCGCCACAATCGCGCTGGTCGGAGGCAGCATGTTGCCGCCGCGCGGCGGCCAGAACGTAACCGAACCGGCCACCGTCTCGGTGCCCGTGATGTTCGGCCCGCACCATGAAAATCAGCAGCAGGCGGCCGACGCGATCCTCGAAGCGGGCGGCGGGCGCGTCGTGGCCGACGCCGCCCAAATCGAGAGCACTTGCGCCGAGTGGCTTGCCGATCCTGACGCACGACGCGCTGCGGGCGCCAACGCTCGGCGCGCGGTCGAACGCCTGGCGGGCGGCGTCGCCGCCACCTTGAGCAAGCTCACGGCGTTGATCGGGGATCCTTAGTCATGACGCCCGCGCGATCGCAGTCCGCGCAATCGCGTCGTTCCATCGAGCGCCTGTGGCAACACAATCTGCCCGCGTCAAAGTGGCCGTTATGGGCTGCACTCGTTCCGGCTTCGATGCTCTATTCGGGAGCCCTCGCGCTACGTGAACGATGGTGGCGAAATCGCGCGTCCGGGACCAACGTTGCCACTATCAGCGTGGGCAATCTGACCGTCGGCGGCAACGGCAAAACTCCCTTCACGCTCTTCCTCGCATCGCGTCTGCGCGAGCGCGGAATTGCGGTCGCTATCATCAGCCGCGGATGGGGCCGCACGAGCAGCGCCGCCGCGTTGGTCTCCGACGGCACTCGCATCCTGATGTCGCCGCGCGAAGCCGGCGATGAGCCGGTGATGATGGCGAAGTCGTTCGCGGGACCGATCGCCGTAGCCCGACGACGAATCGATGCGGCCGCATTGCTGTCCGCACGCGACCGCTTCGACGCTTTCGTCCTTGACGATGGCTTTCAGCATCTGCGGCTAAGCCGCGATCTCAACTTGCTTCTGATTAATACGGCGCGGGGCTTCGGCAACGGTTGGGTGCTGCCCGCGGGTCCGTTGCGCGAGCCACGCAATGGAATCGCACGCGCCGACGCGATCGTCCTGATCGATTCGGCAAACGGGCCAATAAACGCCGCTCCTCCATGCGCGACCGAAACAACCGCCGACCGCGACCGCGCGTCGGCGGCCGTTGAATTCGGTGATCTCGCGGCGGTGTCGCTGGATGTCAGCGATCTCGCGTTGCCCAACGACATACCGATCGTCCGCGCGTCGATCCGGCCGAGTGCGCTGGTGCAAAGCGATGCCGCCGGATGGCATGAGCGTCCGCTTGCGCTGGCGGGGCGGCGTATCGTTGCCGTGAGCGGACTCGCCGATCCCGCGAGCTTCCACGCGATGCTTCGTGAGCTCGGCGCCACGATCGTCGCAACGCTGGAATTTCCCGACCATCATGACTACACGCCGCATGACGTGGAAAATATACTGTTTGCGGTTCGGGAAACCGCGGATGTCGTGACCACCGAAAAGGATCTGGTGAAGCTCGAACGGTTTCCGCAAATGAACGTTTCTCTGTACGCTTTGAGACTCGAGGTCTCGATGGAAGCAGACGACGAGGCGCGGCTGTTCGATCTAATCGCTGCCAGAATCGGTGAGAAGGCGAGCGCGTCCGGCGCTGCCCCCTAGCGGCGTGCTGGCGGCGATACGCATAATTGAAGTCGAGGAGGATACGCCGATGGCGATAAGCAAGGATTTGCTTGATATTCTCGTGTGCCCCAAATGCAAGGGCGAACTCCATCTCACTGATGCGCAGGACGGGCTCGTCTGCAATGCGTGTAAGCTGCGCTATCCGATCAGGGAAGATATACCGATCATGTTGATCGACGAGGCTGAGAGCGTGGCCTGAAAGCGGCGCGGCCGCAGTCCTCGATGTGCCATGAAACCCGCTCTCGCAAACGGACGAAACCGGCGGACGCTCGCTGACCCGGGACCTGATTTTCCGCACTTTGGGCTCGGGCGGAGCGTGCTTTACATCAGACGCGATCTGGCCGCGCGGGCGACTGCAATTTTTGATGCGCTGGCGCAGTTAAACCGCAGAGCGACGTCGGGCGCCGGCAATCGCGGCAGCGGCTTCCCGTTGAAGCTCGAGGGCGGGCCGGTCTTGTTCGCGCGCTGGGGCCGGCGCGGCGGGTTCATCCGCCGGATTAACACCGACATCTACTTTGGCGGCGGCGCGCGCCCCTTGCGCGAGTTGACGATCGCGAATGAAGCGCGGCTGCGCGGGATTCCGATCGCTGAACCGCTTGGCGTCGTGATCGAAGCTGTTGCACCGGGCTTCTATCGCAGCGCCTTTTTAACGCGCGCCCTCAGCGGCATGACGCTATGGGAGTTCCTTCGCGCGGACGACGACGCCGTGGTGCGGGCGCACGTGGTCGAACTGGCGCGCCGCGCGATCGACACGATGCATGACGCCGGCCTGCTGCATGCGGATCTGAATCTGCACAACCTGTTTGTCAGCAATTCCGGCGAGCGCATGACTGCGGTGATCCTTGACCTGGACAAGGCGCAGTTGTTCAACGGCCCGGTGCCGGGCGCGCAGCGACACGCCAACTTTGCGCGGCTTGCGCGATCGGCGCGAAAGCTCGATCCCGATCGCCGCTACCTGGACAAGAAATCGCACGCCATCCTGACCGTTTCGTAAGCCGCTCTGACGACATTCATGAATCGCAGAATTCTGGGATTCCATCAGGATGCGGTCGGCGATTGGGTCGCCGAACTTGAATGCGGGCATACCCAACACGTGCGTCATCAACCGCCCTTTCAGATGCGGCCGTGGGCGACCAGTCCCGGAGGCCGGCAGTCGCGCCTTGGGGTCGAATTGGAGTGCGCGACTTGCGACGAGGACGGTCGCAGCGGATAGGACCGTGGGTCCGCGAAGGCCTCAGCGGCGGGCGAAGCGGGGACACTAACAGGTCCGATGCAGGTCTGATGGGCGAGTATCGGAGCTAATACCGACCGTCAGTAGGACTTACGTTGGCTAATGTCGTGAAATATTTCACCCGCGTTAGCGGAATTGCAATATGACGCTTAGGCCTCTGTAGATAGGCTAAAAATACCTAAAACAAAGAATTCTTAGCTATCGTTCCATCCCAAAGTTCGGCATGAACATGAAGTGAAATTCCTTTACTTGCCCTGACGGATGATCGCAAAAAAGCGATTCAGGTGAATCGTCAGCGGCGGGCGATCGCCTCGATTTCCACGCGAGCATGGCGTGGCAGGGCGGAGACCTGGACGGTCGAGCGCGCCGGGTAGGGAGGCTCGAAATGCTCGGCGTAGATTCGATTGACGGTCTCGAAGTCCGCGAGGTTCACCAGAAATACGGTGGTCTTAACCACCTGGGCGAAGCCGACGCCGGAGGCGATTAAGACCTCGCGCAGATTCTCGAGCACGCGGCGAGTCTCGGTCTCGACTCCGCCTTCGACCATTTTGCCCGAGGCCGGATCGATTCCGATCTGGCCGGAGCAGAAGATCAGATCGCCGTGGACGATCGCTTGCGAATAAGGTCCGATCGCCGACGGGGCTGCGTGGGTTGCGACGGCTTTCTTCATGGTGCCACCTTACCGTTGCGAGTTTGGAATCAGCGTCGCCTCGCGAGGAGTGCCTCAGGATCACGCGGAGGTGCTCCGTGCGCACGCGATGATCGTCGGCGAATCGCGAGGTGCGTGGATGCGAAGGCTTTCTTCATAGTGTCAGCTTAAAGTGAGCCCCGTTAGCGCGGGGTGCTCCATTCGCATCCGATGATAGTTGGCGAGTCGCGAGACGTGACGCTCACACACGAAGATGATTGGAGCCGTTTTGCTGGCCGAGACGCGAGACCCGCATGACGCCGTCGATCGCGGCGATCGAATGCATCAGATTGTTGAGTTGGGCGGCGTTGGTAACCTTGAGTTCGAACAACGAGAGCGCGCGCCCGTCGTTGCCGGCGGTTTTGACTTCGGCGGTAGAGATGTTCACGCCGGCGGCGGCGATCGCCTTCGACATCGCGGCGAGTAATCCCGGCTGATCCACGCACAACACTTCGAGCCGAATCGGGCGCGGGGTCTCGTCGCCCGCCTTCCATACCACCGGCACGCGGCGCTGCGGATCGGTTGCGAGCGCGTGTGGACAGCCGGCGAGATGGACCGTAACGCCACGGCCGCGCGTGATGAAACCGGTGATCGCCTCACCCGGCAGTGGATTACAACAGCGCGCAAAGCGCACGAGCATATCGCCCACGCCCGAGACGATAACCGCGTTGCCAATCGCGCGGCGATGTTCTTTGATCGCGCGTTTATCGCTATCGCCGGGTGCGACCGGTACCGGCAAGGGCGCCCTTTCACCGCGATAAAGCTTCAACTCGTCGGGCGTCAGCACTTTGCCAACGACCTGAGCAACGGTCAGGATTCCATAGCCGACGGCCGCGATCAGGCTATCGACATCGCGATGCGAAAACTCCTTCAGGGCGGGCTCGAAGCGCGACTTCGCGCGCAAGCTGGTCACGCTCAAGCCGAGCGGTTCCAGCTCGCGATCGATCAATGAGACGCCGAGCTCGAGGGAGCGCTCCGCCTGCTGCTGCCGCAGCCATTGACGAATCCTGCTTTTCGCGCGCGCCGTGACAACGTGATTCGCCCAGTCCTTGCCCGGGGCCTGGCGCTCGGCGGTATTCACCTCGACGGTGTCGCCGGATTTCAGCCGATAGCGCAGCGGCACCATGCGGCCGTTAACCCGCGCACCGGCGAGGTGCTGTCCAACTTGCGAATGGATGCGGTAGGCGAAGTCGATAACGGTCGCGCCCTGCGGAAAATCCAGGAGGTCGCCCTTGGGGGTAAAAACGAAGACCTCTTCAGCGAAGAGGTCGTCCTTGACGGTCGATAGAAATTCCTGGGGGTCCTTAAGATTCTGCTGCCATTCGATCAACCGGCGCAGCCAGGCGAAGCGTTCGGTGTCGCGCGATTGCGGCGCCCCACCCGCGCCCTCCTTGTAACTCCAATGAGCGGCGATTCCGAGTTCGGCAACTTCGTGCATCTCGCGGGTGCGAATCTGCACCTCCATCCGCTGCCCGCGCGGTCCGATTATGGTCGAGTGCAGCGACTGGTACATGTTGGCCTTGGGCAGCGCGATATAATCCTTGAAGCGCCCGGGTATCGGCTTCCAGTTCGCGTGGACAACGCCCAAGGCCTCGTAGCATTCGCGCAGGGTCGGCACGATAATCCGAAAAGCGACCAGGTCGTAAATCTGGTCGAAGTTGAGCTCCTCCTGCTGCATCTTGCTGTGAATGGAAAAGAAATGCTTGGGACGGCCGGTGACCTCCGCTTCGACGCCCGATTCCTTTAACCGCCGCGAAAGGATTTCGAGCACCGACTTGATGTATTCCTCGCGCTCGCCGCGGGTCTTGGCGACGTAGGCCTTTAGCGTCGCATAGGCCGACGGGTTCAAATAGCGGAAGGAAAAATCCTCGAGCTCGGACTTGAGCCAGTAGATGCCCAGGCGGTGAGCGATCGGCGCGTAGATCTCAAGCGTCTCGCGTGAAATCTCTTCCTGCCGGTCGGGGGAAAGATGGTCAAGCGTGCGCATGTTGTGCAGACGGTCCGCGAGCTTGATCAGCACGACCCGAATGTCGTGGGCCATCGCGATGATCATCTTGCGGAAATTCTCAGCCTGCTTTTCTTCACGGCTCGAGAAGGTGATCTTCGAGACCTTGGTCATCCCGTCAACCAGACGGGCGACCTCTTCCCCGAACAGACCCTGAACCTCGTTGAGGGACGCGCCGGTGTCCTCGATCACGTCGTGCAGCAGCCCGGTGACAACCGACGGCAGATCCATCCGCAACTGCGCGATGATCAACGCGACGTTTAGCGGATGAATAACGTAGGGTTCTCCGGACTTGCGCTTTTGCTCAATATGCATCCGCGCGGAATAGTCGTAAGCGCGGCGAATCAAAGCGGTATCGGCTTGCGGATTGTAGGCTTGAACGCGGCGCACCAACTCGTCGAGCTGGTCCGGATAGGCAGGGGCGGCGACGGCTAGAGTTTCCACGGCTCGAACCCGTCGCGTAAGCGCGCGACGCGCAGCCGCTCGGCGGTGACGATGGCCTCAAGGCGGCCGATCGAATCGCCGACTTCGGCGTTGATTATCAGGTAGTTATATTCGGGATAGGCGGAGGCTTCGTCGCGAGCGCGCTTGAGGCGCCGCTCGATGGCCGCCTCGTCTTCGGTGCCGCGCCGGCGCAAGCGTCCCGCGAGTTCATCGAAGCTGGGCGGCAGGACAAAGATGGTGACCACATCGCCACTATAATGTTGCCGAATCTGGCGCGCGCCTTGAATATCGATATCGAGGAGGATGTCGCGGCCGGCGGCAACCGCGCTTTCGAGCGGCGCGCGCGGGGTGCCATAGCTGGCGTCGAAGACCCGCGCCCACTCCGCCAATTCGTTACCAGCCCGCCTGCGATTAAATTCTTCTTCGCTCACGAAGTGATAATCGAGCCCGTCCGCTTCATTCTCCCGCGGCCCCCGCGTCGTTAGCGAGACCGACGGTTCGAGACCCCCGATGGCGAGGAGCGCGGCCCGCGAAATGGTCGTTTTGCCCGCGCCCGAGGGTGCCGAAAGGATGAATATTATACCGCGCCGCGAACGACGATCCGATTCCATTACTTAGAGTATATAGGCAAATGTAGAAGTGCAAATCACGTTTTAAAATACCATTACTCGACGTTTTGCACCTGCTCCCGCATCTTTTCGACCTCGCCCTTCATCTCGATGGTGATTTGCGAGAGCGCCGCGTTCTGCGATTTGGCGCCCATCGTGTTCACTTCACGATTGATCTCCTGCAACAGAAATTCGATGGACTTTCCGATCGGACCGGTGCGATCGATCAGCGCGCGCATCGCGGTCAGATGGACGCGCAGGCGCGTAAGTTCCTCGGTAATATCGCCGTGTTGAGCGGCGTTGGAGGCTTCCTCGTAGAGCCGCTTTTCATTAACGGGCAGTTCCCCGAGCAACTCGCGGACCCGGGTCTCGAAATTGGTATGAATGGTCTTGCGCGATTCGGCGGCAAGCTGCTCGATACGGGGAACGCCGGCGCCGATTTTTTTGATGCGAGTCTCGAAGTCGCGCCGCAGTGCGGCACCCTCGCGGCGGCGCTCAAGGTCGAGCGCTTTGACCGCGCGCTTCATCGCGACCAGCGCGACATCGACGCCGGCCCGCGTGTCGTTCTCTTCCTCGATCACCTGGAAGATCTCGGGCCGTTGCAGAATCGTGTCCAACCCGAGCTTACCGTCGAGCCCCAAGCGCTTACCGAGGCGGTGCAACTCATTGACGTAGCTCGCCGCCAAATCATCGTTAACGCGCAAGCGCGCGCGCGGCGGTTTCAGCGCGACGCAGCGGACAAAAGCCTCGACGCGTCCGCGATCGACCGCAGCCTGGACCATTTTGCGAATCTCGCCTTCGTGCTCGCCCCAGCCGCGGGGCAGGTTGAGCTTGAGCTCGAAGAAGCGCTGATTAAGCGATTTCACTTCGGCGACCACCTGGGTTCCGCCTTTTTCCAATTGGACGCGACCAAAGCCCGTCATACTCCGCATCGATTCACTGCCTCCTGCCGCGCGCTCGATCTTGCAGGCAAGCACGATAAAGCGCCAGAGTCCCGCGCGCCATCGCTTCCATCGCGAAATTCAAGACGACGCGCTCGCGCCCCGCCGCGCCCATGGTAGAACGCAACTCGGCATTTGCCGCCATCCGTGCGATCGCGTCGGCCAGAGCGCGCGCGTCGCCGGCCGGCACGTGCATCCCGGTAATTCCATCTTTAACGGAATCCTTGAGCCCGCCGCTGGAGCTGGCGATAACCGGCAAGCCGCAGGCCATCGCTTCGAGCGCGGCGACTCCCAGCCCCTCCTGCAGCGAGGGCATCGCGAAGATGTCGAGCGCCCACAGCAGGTTGCGAGAATCTCCGACCAAACCCATCATGGTCACGGACTCATCCATGCGCTGGGCGCGAATCTCGTCAGTCAAAGAGGCGCTCAGCGACCCCGCGCCGGCGATGAAACATCGCACGCGCGGACCGACCGCGTCGGCGGCGCCGGCCGCACCGCTATCGCGCAGGAGTTCCATCGCTTCGATCAGATGGCGATGGCCTTTGCGCGCTTCGAGCATACCGACCGTGCCCACCGCGATATCGCGCGCCGTCAGCCCGAGCGCGATGCGGGCACGTTCGCGCGCGGCGGAAGCGGGCGGACGAAAGCGATCGCAATCGACTCCGCTGGGAATTATCGCGACGCGATCCTTTCTCACTCCGGCTTGCTCGAGAGCGTCAGCGACCGCGCGGGAAATCGCCGCGACGCCATCAACCGCGTGGTTGAACAGCAGGGGGCCGAAGAGCCGATTGGGCGCGTGGTCCATTCGTCGCGTGACCACGGCGACGCCGGTCCGACCGCGGGCAAAGGGCGCCAACGCGTGCGCGCGCGCCGTATGAAAATGGACTACGTCGTAGCGCTTGCCCGCGAGCAGGGTGCGCAGCCTGAGGCCGGCCGCAGCGTCAATCGAGTTGCGAATCCGCAGCGGATAGCAGGTTATGCCGGCTGCAGTCGCTCGTTGCCACAACGCTCCATCCGGATCACAAATCAAATCTGCCTGATGACCGGCGCGAATCAGGGCGAGCGACAAACCGAGCACTTGCGTTTCGCCGCCGGCGAAGCCGCGTTCCGGATCGACCCCGACGATTTTCAAGATGGGCCCGGTGCTGGTGGAGGACACGTCACCGGGCGGGGCCGGCTCACGCGTGATCGCAAAGGGGGCAAACGAGCCCAGCCGAGAAGCAAGAAACCGGCGGCCTCCGCGCCACCATCCGCTAAACCGACTGTCACCCGCCATGCGCATGTTCAATGGAATCAATCGAGGAAGCGATAGTAAGCGATGGCGGCGATGGCGGTGACGGCGTCGCGCCAGCCGATTTTTTTTCCCTCCTCGTAGGTGCGGCCTGAGTACGAGATAGGTACTTCATAAATTCGCCAGCGCGCGCGCGAGGCTTTTGCGGTGATCTCCGGCTCGAAGGTAAAGCGGTCGGCGGACAGTTTGAGCTGGACAAGCTTTTCGCGCCGAAAGGCCTTCATGCCGGTTTCCATGTCGGTCAGATTGAGATTGTTCAAGAGATTGGAAATGAGGGTCAAAAAGCGGTTGCCGAGGTAGTGCCAGAAGAGCAGAACGCGATGGGGTCCGCCGAGGAATCGCGAACCGTAAACCATATCGGCGCGTCCATCGATTAGCGGCTCCATCACCTGGCGGAAATCACGCGGGTCATATTCGAGGTCGGCGTCCTGGACGATCACGAACTCGTTCTTCGCGGCGGCAAATCCGAGTCGCAGGGCGGCACCCTTGCCGCGATTTGCGGCGTGGTAATAGCAATGCACGTGAGGATGTTCGAACTTTTCGAGGTACTCGCGAGTGCCATCGGTCGAGGCGTCATCGACCACCAGAATTTCGGCTTGATAACCGCAATCGAGGACGCGGCGGATGACATCGCCGATGGTCTTGGCCTCGTTGTAAACGGGTATCACCACCGAAATCGCAGGCCCGTCAGGCATTGCTGTTCCCCCACTTTCCGAGCTTCGAATTGCCGCCCGGGCCGCTATCTGCGCCAATTGCGAGATTCTCTACATGGGCGACGCCGTCGCGTGCAATGCGCCGCCGCAGCATCGCATTAACGCGCCGCACGAGCATGCGCCGCTCGCGCCGCTGCAGGGTATGGACATAGCCCGCAACCACCCTCATGCGATCGGTGGCAGTAACGCTTGGCAAATCGAAGCGCCCCAACTGCACGAGGTTGCGCAACATCTGGCGACGCCGACCGAGCAGGCCAGCGCGGCGCGTCCGCTCGTGATCGATCAGAACGAAGCGGGGCGGCTCAGCCGGAATAAAGAAGATATTGAACGGAGTCAAATCGCCATGCACGAAACCGCATCGATGGAGGCGGGCGATTTCAGCGCCCAACGCGTGCAGCACCGCGCGTTTGCGATTGAGCGGACCGGCGCGGAGCGCCCTGAGCGTGCGCAAGGGACCATCGCCGTCGGCGCGCGGCGTCACCATGATTTCGGACGCACTCGCGAGCGCATGCCCATGGAGAAGAATCGGCGGCGCGAGAAAGGCCGAATCGTTGAGCCGTTGAGTAATGCTGGCGACGTGATTCGCGCGGCCGCCACGCAACAGACGCTTGACGACGGCGAAACCGCGCGGGGCATCCAGCACCTTGATGAAGATTTCCAGATCGGCGCGCGAGCCAACTCGAATCTGCCAGGTGCTGGCATGCCGCGACCGGCGCTTGGGCGCTCCGAGTGCACCGCGCGCGGCCTCGAGCGATCGGGCAATCACGGCCTCACGCAATTCGGGCGTAAGTCCCGCATCGGCGACCAAGAGACGCCAGCCCTCGCGCTCGATCGCATGGGTCGCAGGCGGATGCATTCAGGCGCGCCTCGCGAGTTGGAGCGAGACCTCGCCAGCGTCGCTGTTGGCGTTGTCATGTGGCGTGATCGGCGTCGCGGCGGTGCGGCCTTCATGCATGGCGCGACGGACCATCGCGGCTACCTCGCTCGGGGCAATTCGCCACATGCATTC
>DASXFX010000089.1:0-5530 GCA_036489375.1 Binataceae bacterium (SeqCode)
AACTGGTACTTGAGACTTAGTCTGGTAGTCATTTCATTACCTCTCCTCGTGGTTATGAATGAGTCCGATATCCCAGTCTGTTGCGGCGTTACCGGGTCGAAAGCAAGCAAAAGCCGCAGGCTTCCGCACCGACCAGTTCGCCCTCGCGCTAATTGGTCGCAGCCTAGTACCGAAGGCTTCAAAAGCGCAAATGCGTCTCGCTCGCAGATATCGCAAAGATTCGCGCAATCCAGGATCGACGATCAGGACGGTGTTTCCGGGATCACAGGGGATCGTCGTTCTGAGTGACATCAGGAATCCGTAATTAGAGGGTGGGAGATAGGCTGGATAGGTAGATCCGCGTCCGACGCTGTTTACAACCGTCCTAGCGCGAATCGATCGAACATCGTGGCCAAATATCGCGGCCAAAGGTCAGGGACGAGATTACGCGCGGCGCGGACTATGGTTCCGACGGCTGACGTTGACGCCACCAGAACAGCCACGCCGCGCCTGCCAGGAGGACGAGCGCAAGTCCCACCCACATGAATGCGCGATGCGCTTCACGCGCCACCCATTCGAGCTCATCGCCAACCAGATACCCGACCGTTACCACCAGCGAGCACCAGATCAACGCCCCGAGCATGTTCCATCCGAGAAACCGCCAGAATCCCATTCCGGCGGCGCCCGCCATCGGTCCCGCCAGGAAACGCGCGCCTGCGATGAACCGCGCCATGAAAACCGCTTTGCTTCCATGGGTTTTGAAGAAGGTTTCCAGCCGTTCCTGCCCTGGCCGAATGAATGGAAACGTCCGCCCGAGCCACGCCAGGAGCCGGATGCCCCCGGTGCGCCCGAACAGGTATCCCATGCAATCGCCGGTTACCGCGCTGACGAACGCGACCACGTAAAGCGTTTTAAGATCGAGGATGTTGCGGCCCGCAAGAAATCCCGCTGCCAGCAGCACCGTTTCTTCCGGCATCGGAATCCCGAGATTGCCGACGAAGATGCAGACGAACAGACCCCAGTATCCCCAGGTCGCGAGCCATTCGGCCATCCCGGTTGGGCTTATTACGTGATGGTGCATCGACGGTACTGATCCGCCGCTGACCATCGCTCGATCGCGCGGGGACGCTTTAAGCTTGCCGTATCGGCTGCGCAAAGGTAAGAGACCTCGCCCACATCCCGCGAGCCTCTCCGTGCGAATCTCCAGACTCCTCGCCCCAAACCTGTAGCCACAGGACCTCGGCGAGACCGCTCCCAAGAGTAATCGTGTGGTCCTTTTGAGCACGACGCGGCAAATGCGCTATGGAGACTACAGTCGTATCAATTCCCGCGAGGAGCGATTCCATGAAGACGATAGAGGAGCGGTTGCGCGTGCTCGAGGACATCGAGGAAATTCGCAAGCTCAAGGCTCGCTATGCAGCGGCCTGCGATGACAACTACGACGCCGACGCCATCGCGGCGCTCTTCACCGAGGATGCGATCTGGGATGGGGGTTCCCTCGGCAAGGCGGACGGCCGCGCGGCTATCCACAAGTTCTTCAGTCGAGCCGCTGAGTTCTTTCCATTCGCGATCCACAACGTGATGAATCCGATTATTGACATTGACGGCGACTGCGCGACTGCACAGTGGTACCTGTTGCAACCCGCCACGATGGCCAAGGGTAACCAGGCGGTGTGGCTCGCGGCGGTCTATCACGACGACTACGTCCGCCACGACGGGCGTTGGATGTTCAAGCATCTGCGGGTGAAGTCTCATTTTCTCACGCCCTACGAAGAAGGTTGGGCGCGTAAGCCTTTCGTATGAATTGTAATTCAGAGAGCGAGGTAATTTTTTATGGCGCTGGCTGGCGAAGTAACAAATCCGGGCGCGCTCGAGACGCGCGACGTTTCCTTTCAAAGTGACGGGGCGGAGATTCGCGGCTACCTTGCTCGCCCCAAGGCGGCCGGCACCTATCCCGCAGTGATCGTACTGCATGAGGCCTTCGGTCTGGTCGAGCACGAACGCGACGTGGCTCGTCGTTTCGCCGGCGCCGGTTTCATCGTGCTCGCGCCCGACGTTTACTCGCGCGTGGGGCCGTTGAAGAACGCCACCGATATGACCGAGGTGCGCGCCAAGATGTTCGGCATCGCCGACGCGCAATTGGTGCGCGATTTCGAGGCCGCCGCCGCCTTCGTCCGCGCGCAACCCGGCGCCAGCGGCAAGGTCGGATGCGTGGGCTTCTGCGTGGGCGGCCGCTGGACGCTGCTGTTCGCGTGTTCCAGCGACAAGGTCAACGCAGCGATCGATTGCTGGGGTGGCTTTATCACGCGCGCCACGCCTGACGCTGAGACTACGCCGGAACGTCCAACGCCGGTGATCGATCTTGCAAAGCAACTGCACTGCCCGCTGTACTTGGTCTGCGGCGAAGAGGATCAGAATCCATCTCCCGCCGACGCGGCCGAGCTAGCAAAGAGGCTCGAACACGCCGGCAAGATTTCCCAGGTCGAAGTGTTCAAGAAAGCCGGCCACGCGTTCTTTGCCGACTATCGGCCGAGCTATCGCGAGGCGGCGGCGTTTGACCTGTGGCCGAAGATGGTCGCGTTCTTCCGCGAGCATCTCGGCTAGCGGCGGGTATCCAATGCGCGGTTAGCATCGCGGGAGCCGTCGATGGCGAGGGTCGATGATGATACAGCTTTGGACTGACGCGATTGCGCGGATGCGCTCGCGGATCGATCGCACTGCCGCGACCGTCCACGACGGCTTCCCGCATTTCGCCGATCCGGCCACCGGCGCATGGACGCTCACTTCCGCGGGCGATTGGACGGGCGGCTATTGGGTCGGGATGCTGTGGCTGACCGCTGCTACTGTCGATGACGTTCGTTACAGCCGCCTGGCCGAAGAATGGACTGCGCGGTTGCGCTCGCGCATCAATTCGCAAACCTCGGCTCGCGGCCTGCTCTTCTATTACGGCGCGGCCCTCGGCGCGATCCTCAAGGGCAACTCGACCGCACGCGAACTCGCGCTGGCCGCAGCGGAGTCGCTCGCCGCGATGTACAACCCAAGCGCCGAGGTTATCCCACTGGGCGCCGAGTTCGAGGAAGTTCACAGCGTCGGCCTGGGCGAGTCCGAAATCGATGTCGTCCAAATTGCCGCGCTGCTCTCGTGGGCGGCGGACGAAACCGGCAATCCCAGGCTGCGTGAAATCGCCGTCCGGCACGCGCATCGTCATATCGAGTTTTGCCTTCGCGCCGACGGCTCAATTTGCCAGTCGGCTTCCTTCGATGCAGTCACCGGCGAGATGACGCGGCGGTATACCCACAAGGGCGTCAACGACAATAGCACCTGGGCGCGCGCGCAGGCCTGGGGCATTCTCGGATGGGCACTGGCGGCTCATTCGACCGGCAACAATGCGCTATTGGAGCCCGCCGAGCGCGCGGCGGACTGGTGGATTAGCCACGTGCCGGCCGATCGTGTGGCCTTCTGGGACTTCAACGATCCCGCAATTCCGCACACCAATCGCGATACTTCCGCGACTGCGATTGCGGCGGCGGCGATGCTCAAGCTCGCTCACCTCTCGCGTTCGGACGCGAAGCGCCGTGCCTATCGCGAAGCTGCCGAGGCGACAGTCCGTGCACTAGTCGAAAATTATCTTGGTCCCGAAGGCGGGTTGTGGCAGGGCTGTTACAACAAGCGCATCGATCTGGCGACGAAGCACGAACTCATCTGGGGCACTTACTACCTATACGAATCGCTGCACGTGCTCGCCGGCCTTATCGACGTGACTCGCATCTAGCGATCGATTTGTAAGCTATTCGCGCGGAATCGCGCTACTTCAATGCGCGGACCGAGAAGCCGCGATCGTTGAAGCATAGCAGCGAGCGTTTGCCCTGCAGCGAGGTCTCCAACACGCATTCGCGGCCCCATAGCCGGTACACGTACGAGATGGTCTTCTCGGCATATTCGAGTTGCAAGTCGCGGCCGTCGTGCTGATGCTTCAGATAGAGCGTGCGATTGTGGCCGAAGTCAGCGTCTTCCACCTTGATCACCGGAATCGATCCGGTGCCGACGTTCTTGATCAAGGTTTCTTTAACAGCCTTCCAGCCTTCTTCGTCTGAGACCTTATCGATCACCAGTTCGTCGCCGCGCGCTTCGTACTGGAACATGTCCAACTCGCGCATCAGATCCTCGGTCAGATAGCGCCGCAGAAAAGACGAATCACGCTCGACTTCGCGGGCCTCGAAAATCTTCTCGGTGCCCGTTTTGTTCGGCGGGCCGTCGCGCTTGATTTCCTCGGGCGTCGGATCGGTGTAGCGGCGGTAAATGTCCTCCCAGATCTTGAAGCCAAGATGGTACGGGTTGATCTGCCCCGGGTTCGGCCGCAGCACCTGGTTGTGGCGTACGATGAACTCGAGATGGAGACCTTGTTCGAGATTGAGCGACTCGACGATCTTCTTGTGCCAGTAGCTCGCCCAGCCCTCGTTCATGATCTTGGTTTCCATCAAGGGCATGAAGTACTTGGTTTCTTCGTCCACGATCGTGAGCAGGTCCTGCTCCCATTCCTGCAGGAACGGGTTGTGATCGCGGATGAACAACAGGACGTCTTCGTCGGGCTCCAGCGGCGTTTTGTTGGTTTCCGGCGGATGATAATCGGGCCGCGCGTGCAGGCGCGCAAACGGATCCTGGCGCGGCTGCGCGGCTTCGACCGCGCGCTCGATTTGCTCTTCGCGCCCAACCTTCCGAATCGCCAGGTTGCGCCGGCATTGGAAATTGAGCGCATGGGCGCCATCGAGAATCCGCTCGACCTTTTCGATCCCGATCGAGGGATCCTCCATGTAACGCCGCACGCGCATCGCATGCGCCTTGAAGCGCTCGATGGTTAGTTCGGCGCGGTTCGATTTGAAGGTGAAATTATTCTTGAAAAAATCGTTGTGCCCATACACGTGCGCGATGGTCAGGATCTGCAGCAGCAGGCTGTTGTCGCGCATCAGATAGGCGATGGCCGGATTGGAAGCGATCACCATCTCGTACGGCAGCCCGCTGACGCCGTAATCATATAGCGTCTTGAGCTTCTCGTAGGACTTGCCGTATGACCAATGCGGGTAATGCGACGGCATGCCGGAGTAAGCCATGTACCCGAGCATCCCGACGTGGTCGCAGATCTCAAATTCCTGCGGGAACCAGGTGAGCCCGAATTCCGCCGCTTTCTCGCGGACCCGGTTGTCCCACTCGACCAGTTCCTGGATTTCGTAGTTCGCCATTTCGATCCGAGTCGTCCCGGCGCCGATGCGCCTGGTTAGTAGTAAGCCGGAGCGCGCTATTCCTTGATTCGATCCTTCGACAGGAACGCCTTGAAGGACGGCCAGATGTCTTCCTTGCGTTCGATCAGCACCGCCTGGAAGTTGGGTGCGTCGAGCCGCCGGAAGACATTGAGCATCGAAGATTCGTAATAGCGCGAGCCCATCGGCTTGATCTCGCCGTATCCGAACAGATTGCAGATATCCGACAGTTCTTTCGCCGTCCGCAAAGCCGCCGGATTGTCGGAATCAAAATTGTCGCCGTCCGAGCAATGAAA
>DASXFX010000094.1:0-9124 GCA_036489375.1 Binataceae bacterium (SeqCode)
CGCTCGCGCAAGTTGCCTCGGCGAAGCAGGACTATGCTTCCGCGTTGGCAATGGTTCGCGAGACCGACGCCGCCAACTTCAAGTCGCAACGCGACGCTGCCCGGTACGCCATCCTGCTGAATCAGCAAGTGGTTGCGCAGGAGCAGTACGATCAATACACGGCAACGGCGCGAGTCGATTCCGCGAAAGTTGACTCCGCGCGTGAAGCAGCGGGCTCAGTGCTAAAGACGATTGCGGCGCGTCAGGCAGACGCCGATGCCGCGAGGGCAGCCCTGGACCAGGCCCTGCTCAACCTCAGCTATACGAAGATTTACGCTCCGGCGAATGGAATCGTCGGCAAGCGAACGGTTGAGCGAGGATCGCGGATCGAGCCGGGACAAACCCTGATGTACGTGACGGAGACCGACGACATCTGGGTAACCGCTGACTTCAAAGAGACGCAACTCGCGCGAATGCGGCCTGGCCAGCAAGTGACTATCAGGGTTGATACCTTCGGCAAGAACTATCGCGGTTACGTCAAAGACTTGCCTGGCGCGAGCGGCGATCGCTTCAGCCTGCTGCCGCCGGAAAACGCGACCGGTAATTACGTGAAGGTGGTTCAGCGCCTGCCGGTCAGAATAATGTTCGCGCCCGGCCAGGATCCTGATCACCTGCTGCACCCCGGAATGTCGGTCGAGCCCAAGGTATGGTTGCGATGAGCGCGGCTCCGCGAATAATCGCGGGCAATGAGGCACCGCTCACGCCCCGGCCAATCAATCCGTGGGCGATCGCGCTCACGGTTACGATGGCGACGTTCATGGAGCTGCTCGACACGAGTATCTCCAATGTTTCACTGCCGCATATAGCGGGCGGCCTCGGGACCAGCTACGACGAGAGCACTTGGGTGCTGACCAGCTACCTGGTAGCGAACGCGGTTATCCTGCCGATGAGCGCGTGGCTGAGCAGGGTCTTCGGACGCAAGCGTTACTACATGATGTGCGTAACGCTATTCACCGCCACGTCCTTTCTCTGCGGCATCGCGCCGAGCCTGGGCATGCTGGTCTTCTTTCGGGTGCTGCAAGGAATCGGCGGCGGCGGATTGGCACCGGTGGAGCAGGCAATCCTGGTCGATACTTTTCCTCCGGCAAAGCTGGGAGCGGCATTCGCGCTCTATAGCATGGCGATCGTCACGGCACCCGCCGTCGGGCCACCGTTGGGCGGATGGATAACCGACAGTTTCTCGTGGCGCTGGGTATTCTTCATCAACGTACCAATCGGATTGCTCTCCCTGGTGCTGTCGAGCCGGCTAGTACACGATCCGGTGGAATTTACCGAGGAGCGCAAGCGCGCGCGCACCGGCGGTAAACTTCGAATTGACTATTTAGGAATCGCTCTGATCGCGATTGGCTTTGCCTGTCTCGAGGTCGTGCTTGATCGCGGCGAACGCGATGATTGGCTGGAAAGCCATTTCATAGTGAGCTTTCTTATAGTCGCAATCGTCGCAATTGCAATCGCGATCTGGTGGGAATGGCGTCACGACGATCCGGTGGTGGAATTGACCCTGCTGCGCGAACGAAACTTTGCGATCGCGAATGTGTACTATTTCCTGTTCGCATTCGGGCTTTTTGGCAGCACGGTGATGATACCGGAGATGCTGCAGACACTATTCGGGTATAGCGCCACGGACGCCGGTCTCGTGCTCGGTCCCGGCGCCGCTGTAATCACTTTGTTGGCGCCGATCGTGGTTCGAATCGTGCCGCGAATTGGTGCGAAGCGGCTGCTCGGCGCGAGCTTTACGATTGCGGCCTTTTCATTTTTCTATTACGCCGGACTGACGACCGATACTGACTATTCCCATTTCGCGTTGGCGCGCGCATTTCAGGGGTTTGGCTACGCGTTTATGTTTGTACCGGTCAGCCAGCTCGCATACTCATATTTGCCCAGGAACAAAAACAACAAGGGCTCGAGCCTGACCAATTTATGCCGTAACTGGGGTGGAAGTTTCGGGATCTCGTTTGCAACCACGATGTTGGCGCGGCGAACGCAGTATCATCAGAGCGTACTCGTCAGCAAACTCACTTCCGCAGATGGAACCGTGCGCCAGTTCGTGAGGACGTCCAGCCATTACCTGGTCACTCGCGGATCGAGCGGACCCGACGCGGTTCATCAAGCGTATGGCTTGATCGATCGAGCGATGACGCAGCAAGCGACGATGCTCGCCTTCATGGATTGTTTTCACCTCTTGGGCTTGGTGGTACTGCTAGGTCTGCCGCTAGCCTTTTTTATTCGCCGTTTTGAAATAGGCAAGGCCGCTGGCGGCGCACACTGACGTTCACGGAATCAATTTGATGTCGAACTCGGGGCCGCAATCTCCGTATCTCTTCGATCCGAAAGGCAATTCCAGCTCACTCGGAAATCCCGACAGTACCGGACCCGGAGATATCTTTCGGCAATTTGCTCGGCGTTGCCGGATAACGCCGGTCCGATCGAGACTGGCGCAATGTTGCGGAATCTTCGAAAATCGGTAGGGTGCTTGAGGGCGGCCTGAACAGCGACCGCCCGAGTCCGACGCGGAGAGGTGGCCGAGCGGCTGAAGGCACCGGTCTCGAAAACCGGCAGGGATAAAACCCTCGGGGGTTCAAATCCCCCCCTCTCCGCCATCGATGCGCGCGCGGCTAATCCTCGAGCGCCTTGGTAATGCCGTACGCATCCATCTGAGACTGGAACTTGGCAACCTCGTGCGCGAGTATCAGTAGGTCGTATTTGCGGCCTTCACGGTCCTTCACGTGATCGCGCAGCAAAGCCTCGGGGCGGAATCCCATACCCTGGAATACGGCGATAGCACCCTTCTGATCGACCGTCATCTGAGCGATTATTTTTTCGATGCCGAGGCCGAGTGCGATCGCGAAAGCTTCCTGGGTCAGCACTCGCCCGAGCCCTTTCCCACGCATGTCGGCCGAGACGAGCACGCGGAGTTCGGCAACGTGCGGCGACCATGAGAGTTCACCGCGATCGACCGTCGCATAGCCTTGTACAGTGCCGTCGCGCTCGGCAAGTACACTCGTAATACGGCCGCGCTCGATACCGCTAAGCCAGATGTCGATGGCGTCGGGCTGCGTGATATCACGCCTGAGAAAGAGAATGTCGTGAGCCGGTAGCGAGCGCGCAAATGCGAGCGCGACGTCGCGGTCCGCGGGCGTCATGGATCGCAGAGTCACGGCGCCACCCTTAAGGCGCGCCTCACGGGGGTACGTGCGGGATGTCTCAGATTTCATGTGGATCGCTCCGAGAGCCAACCGTCGAGCTCTGGCCATAGACGGCGGCTGGCGTTGGGTCCGGCGACCATGCTGACGTGGCCGCCTTTGAGTACTATGTCGCGTTTGTCGCTACTACCTACTAGGTTGATCAGCTCTTTGGCCGATTCGTACGGAACTATATGATCGTGTTCGGCCATTATCCCGAGGAAAGGAACCGTTATATTTCGTAGATCGACGGCCCGGCCGCCAAGTTCGAATTCATTCTTGTAGAGCTTGTTTTCCCACATCAGTTCCTTGGTAGTTTGGCGAAAGCACTCTCCGGGAAAGGGAATCTGGTCGTTCGCCCAACGATCGAACATGCGGTAGGACTTCACGAAGTCGTCGTTCCACATGTTGTCCCACAGCCGTATCTGCTGGGCGACACGCGCTACCGGCCGGAGCATATCGAACGAGGCCAACATCAACTCGGGCGGCACATTGCCGAGCGCGTCGACGATTCGATCGACGTCGAAATAGCGCTTGTCGGTCCATTGGCGGGTGAGGCCCATTCCATCGAAATTCACGGGAGTGGTCAGGCAGACAAGATTCTTGAGCGGCAGTTTCGGAAACAGCGCCGAGTACATAATCGCGAGCATGCCACCCATGCAATAGCCAATCATCGAGATATCAGGTTCGCCACTGTCCGCGACAATCCGCGCTATACAGTCGGGCATAAAATCGAGTATGTAGTCTTCCAGGCGCAGGCGGCTATCTTCGGGCCGCGGAATACCCCAGTCGATTAGGTACACGTCGTAGCCTTGTTTGAGCAGGAATTCGATAAAGCTCTGGCCTGGAGTGAGATCGAGAATGTAGTACTTGCTCACCAGCGACATCACCAGCAAAACCGGCACGCGATAGATCTCTTCGGAGAGGGGCCGGTAATGGTACAACTGGAGCGTGCCTTTTTTGTAGATAGTATCTTTGGGCGTCAGGCCCATCGAAGGGTCGCTCGAAAACAGGTAATCGAGACCTTTGATGTTACGTTGAATGGTGCGTTCAATCTCGGCGCGGACTCGCGCCGCAATCGAGGAATCGACCGCTCCCGGTGTCCCACTCATCGCTTGCCTCCCTTCGCCGCGTTCGGTTTCTTCGTGCGCGGCGGTCTTGGCACAGCGGCGACCGACTCGATGCTCGATGCGTTCCCTCCCGCCATGCGCGCCAGGAGCGTTTCCATCGCGGCGAGGCGCGACTCAACGACCGACAGACGCAGGCCGACTTCGAGCACGTCGCTGCGCGTCGGCAAGCTGAGCGCGGTAAAATAGCGTTCGAGCGCTTCGCCGGTGTTCTTTTGCATCGAGACGAAACCTTTAGTCAGACCGCCGAGGATGCGCGTATAGCCCTCGGTGCCCATGACATCGTTGAGCAGCTTGTTTACCTGGGTTTCGGATTGCGCGACCCAGTCGCGCCACGAAGCGAAAGCTTCGCCCGCTGAATTCTTTTGATCGGCCATCGCCCAGTCCTCCCGACTACCGAAAGGCCACTCAACTGGCTGGCCATCGCGATCGCAATCGATTCAGTTCGGCACGATACACCCAAAAACAGGGAAGACGTCAACGGCAGGCGAGCGTTTCGATGGTGTCAGGGCCGCGGCACGAAAGCGAACTCGCACTTGAGGCCGTCGGGGTCGGCGAAATACACCGCAAAATATCCGGGGAAGTATGCATACTCGGCCGGAGGATCGAGAATTTTCGCTCCGATCGCCTTCAGAAGATCGTACAGCTTTTCCACGTCAGCGCGGTCATCGGCGCTAAAGGCAAGATGGTTGACGCCGGGTGCGTTTCGATTTTGCGGTTGGGCCGCGGACTCAGGTTTTGCCGGCCGCAGGGTGACAGCGCCGTTGGGACTGGCCCAAGCATGGAGACGCGTCTTCATCGATTGCTGCGTCGCTTCCGGAACTTCGACGCGGGTGTATCCCATAAACCCAAGTACTCGATCGTAGAACTCGGACGAGCGAGCGAAGTCGCTGGCTGTGAGCGCCAAATGATTAACACTACCGCGCGCCATTTTGCACCTCCGATTAGCTATTGAAAACGGCAGCCCTCTGCCTACCCAGTTGGAAAATCAAGCAACCTGAGCGATAGCCTCAACTGAGTTTTGCGGCAGGCTCCACCCACTCGCGCGCAACTTGCTCGAGCGCCTCGGGTATTTTCGCGTCGTCTCCCGGCAACCGCACGAACGGAACGAACTCGCTCACCCCAAGCTCATGATAAGCGCGCAGATCATCGAGCGTGATTTGGTTTGCATAAGGGGAGATAATTATCTCGATTTCGTTGGGATCTCGTCCATTTTCTGTGAGCAGCGAATGGAGCTTGGAGATCTTCTCGGCAGCTTGATCCGGAGTGAGATTAACCCCAAACCAGCCATTGCCCAGTCGCGCCACTCGACGCAGCGCAGGCAAGCTCTCGCCGCCGAAAATCACAGGAACTTTCCCACCCTGCGCTGGCTTCGGATAACTTCTCACTTGATCGAAGTTGACAAATTCGCCGTGATAGCTGGAATTTGCGTCGCTCCACAACTTGCGCATTGCCTCTATATACTCACAAGTACGCTGCGCACGCCGTTCGAACGGAACACCCAATGCGGCAAACTCTTCCGCCGCCCATCCAATCCCGACACCCAGCGCCAGCCGGCCGCCAGACAAGTAGTCGAGGCTTGCGATAACCTTCGCGAGGACGAGCGGATTGTGCTCGGGCACCAGGCATATGCCAGTCGCCAGCCGGAGCCGCTCGGTATGGGCCGCCGCATACGTCAGCCCGATAAACGGATCAAGCAGACTGATAGTGCTGCCCGCAAGGAAACGGCCGTCTTCGGTGTAAGGGTACTTGGACGCAGGATTATCGAAAAGGACGACGTGTTCAGGAGCCCACAAGGTCGCGATGTTAAGCCGCTCCGCATGCTCCGCGACCATGCGAATCGTTCCAGGGCGTGCTGCCTTTCCAATACCAATAGCCGTAATTCCAATTTTCATCGCAATTTCCCATTACGTCTCTAAATCAACGTATGTCACTTCGAATCGACGTTACGCCCGAACCTCACTTGCACCGCAAGTAGCTATTCGCGCATTCCGCGAGCATCATTAGAACGTAGGCAGATGCTGTATGTCCTGGTATTTGTAATACCCGGGGCCGACTCCGTATTCCATAATGCCGAAACCAATCTCGTCACCGCAGCGCCATTCGATCAAATGGTCACTCAGGGTGCTCGCTTCGCGCAGTATCGCGGGGTCGCTCAAATCCCATACTTCGTGTTCGGAGTAGTACTCACCGCGGTTGTCACCGTGATACCAGCCCCGGTATCCGCCATAACCGCCGCCCTTTAAGTGCCAGCGCGGCGCATGAGTTAAGAACGAGACCTGGCGACGTTCGCCATTTTTGAAAAACAGCTCTATATCGCCGCCCTTGAGCGTTTGTATCGGGCCCGATCCGTCCCAGCGAAATTCCTGCTCGGCTTTTTCAAGGAGCCATCCAGGGTCGGCTTTATGGCCGACTGGGCGCACGAGTTCTCCGCTGAAGTAGCTATAATGACCCGCTCCTCGTTCGACGAATCGCCAGTGCAGGGTGAAGTCCCGAAACTGCGCCACGGACCAACTAAACAGAAAGGGCGCAAAGGTGGTTCGTTTCGCGTCTGTTATGTCGGTGCGCAATGGCCGCCGAGTCCCCCACGAGCGATCGCGATGAGTCCACCAATCCTGCTCCCGCAACGTCACGTTCGTACCCGGAATGTTCAGAATCCCGCGCGCGCGCCCGGCTTGATCGAAGCGCGAGATGTCCTGCACAACGCGACCGTTACTTTTGCGAAAATCGTGCTCCTCTTCGTGCGGATTCATCGTGGCACTCCAGACGATATCGAAATCGATGCCGGAAGGATTTTCCGCCAGCACCATGCGGAAGCTCTTGAGCCCCTCAATCGTCTCGATTGAGAGCGGACCGATTTTGACCTCATGCGGAGTTGGGCGAAGCGTGCGCGAGGCGCGAAAGTTGTACTGTTTCCCCTGATGCCAAACTGTAACGAAGCCATCCTGCACATCCTTGTTGGGATACTGGCCGACTCCGCAACCGATAATCATGTCCTTTTCGGTAACATTATACAGACTGATATAGATGCGCTCGGTCCACTCCGGACTATCAGTGTGGATATGATCCATAGTCGACGGAAGTTGATGGCACATTAGTTCGTCCCAGGGAGTCAGCATCTATTCATCTCCTTTCGAATACGTAATCGAAGCAATTACAACAATTATCGGCGCGACAGTAACATCATCGGCGAGGCATCAATCGGTAACAACGGGCCGAATATACCAATGTTCAGATCATGAATGCAGTGTTCATACACGATGCATAAAGCGATGGTCGATGCGGGCGACGATATCATCATTTTGATTTCTCAGAGTGGAAGCGATAACCATGAAGACCATCGAACCACTGCGACCCGTTTTTTCGTAAACCTCAAGGATCCGCGACGCCATCGTGATGCGATCGCCGGCTCG
This sequence comes from Binataceae bacterium (SeqCode), assembly GCA_036489375.1. Classification (GTDB taxonomy): domain Bacteria; phylum Desulfobacterota; class Binatia; order Binatales; family Binataceae; genus JADMIL01. The sequence continues at coordinate 7,762 of DASXFX010000094.1, forward strand.
TATGGGACTGACGAAATCGATTTCCATGCCGGCCGCCAGCCGCCGCGAGCTGTTCGGAAGTTTCTCGAATGTAAGTTCCGAAAGCCGAAAGATCCCCGCGAATGCGGGAGGTGCGATCAGACGGTCTTGTGAGACGCCAGCATCCTCCGCAGGGGCGGGAGCGCCGATGGCGTGACAGAAATTTGCGATCATCTCAGCCGTAACTTCCACCGGCGATTCCGCCTCGAACTCCCGGCCAATCAAGGATCGATCGAAGTTGATCATATTTGTCGACCCACCACGGCCAACTGAAATTCCAGTCTTCCGCCGGGCAGAGGGGTCCGTAATCGCCGATTTCGCGAATTCAGGCGCCGACGCGACACGATTTCCTTCCATTTGTGAAGTGCACATTTGGCTACTAGCGCGGATGCCGCGCGATGACAATCCTGATGGTCCGCTCGGAAAGGCGCGCCGACACTTCACGCGCATCGGCCTGGTCTCGCCGGTTGCGCAGGGATTACTTACCGGCCCCGTTCATTCTCTGCTGGAACCAGGCAATTCGAAAGCTATTGACGACGCCGCCGACTATCTTCAAGCTGGCAGTCTCGTTGGATTTCGGTCGCGCCCGAAAAGCGTCAGACCACACGGGAGGTAAAAATTCACAGACGGGAACCGTCAGTCGTGTGCGTTATTCCCCTCGCGCGGAGCCGGCCTCAAGAGGGGGCGTGCTGCAGCCCAAAGAGCCGGGAACCAGCGCAGGGGTTGAACATTCGATGATGAGGCTCAAGAATGTTGCATGCGGTACCGTGGCGGGCGAACCTTATAGCAACCCACTGATCCGTGTGAGTTTGCGTCGCACTTTTCAGACCATTCCGACGGATCATAACGGCGTACCCGTTATCGCTTTGGTTTTATCGCACGGTCCGGCCGATAGTAGTTTGACTTCATTGAGCGGAGAGGTGGCCGAGTGGTCGAAGGCACCAGATTGCTAATCTGGCGTACTGGGTAACCGGTACCGAGGGTTCGAATCCCTCCCTCTCCGCCAAATTGCTGCACTTTTTGGCATTGAGCATTGTGGTCAAGCCTCTCTCGAAGCGCCCTGATTGGCGCGGGTGGGGTCAGGGTGGGGTTGATTTGACGAGTTCTTGACCGCTCCCAATCGGGCCAACGTCTCCTGGCTCAGCTCGCCCGGATTGATCCAGCGCCAGTAGTGACGGATCAGCATGGTGAGGTTCCGATGGCCCATCTGCTTCTGGAGCCAATCGATTGGGGCTCCCTTCTGCAGCATGAGGGTCGCGTATGTATGCCGCGTTTGCATGAGCGGCCGATACGGAACTTCGGCCTTCTCGACCAACTTTGGCCACAACGCCTTCGTCACCCAGTT
>DASXFX010000144.1:0-14239 GCA_036489375.1 Binataceae bacterium (SeqCode)
CTTGCCGCGAATTAAACGGCTCGCCCCGCGAATCATCCCGTCGCGCAAAATCGCTTCGAGATTGTCGATCGCACTCTTGACCCCCGTCGCCCGCGAAAAATGCGTCAGCATCGGCGTCGTCGCAAAATGCTGCGTCGCCCCCTCCGCACTACCCTTCGCTCGCATCTTAGGATTACGGTGCGCTAGCAGTCTTTAATGAATCCACGTCGCGCTGGTAGCAACTGCGGCCTGAGTCATGTTCCCAACCCCAGCCATGGTATACAAAACCTCCGTTCCATGTGCCGACGGTCGGGGACTTTGTACGAAAATTCGAACACAAATAGAAACTGTGAGCGTTTACCGTATAGTACTCATAGAGATTGCCGGTACTTGGATCGTTCGGCAGCATCGACGCCGGATCTAGGTTGTCGGCCGCGGTAATGTCATCCGGCAGCACCTTCTTGAGATGCCAGTAATTCAGGATGCGATCCTGAACGACTTTTAGATCTGCCACGCGGGCGCCGTCATAGCGAACAAACCGCTGATGCATCGGTGGACCTGACACGATGAATCCCGCGATCACGCAGATCGTAACCAGTAACGCCGATGGGTAGGCGAACCTGCGAGCTATGGCAGAAAAAGTCTGCGGCGATTGCCGGATTTCAACGAAATAATAGAAGAGCGCTGCACCGATAACTAAAAGAACAGCAGCCACCTTTAGCAAAAACGGAGCTGCCAACTGATTACCGAGGAAATAGTAAAACAGCCAGATCAAATCGATAATCAAGACAAGCGCGCCGAGAAAGGTTGTTAGGTAGAAGGGACAACGACACGTCCAAAAATTGATCTTCTCCGGGTTGGCGGCGAGATCGCGAACGATAAATCTTGCCGCCCAAATGTAAACTGGAAAGACAATGATTAGAGTCGCGACAGCAAAGCGAATCGAACCTAAGGGATCCGCCCACTCACCCGACGATGTGCCAGGAAATGCCAGCTCAATAAAACCGAATAGCATTGCTAGCAACTCGATCAAACCCAGGTACAGAACGATTATCGCTAGCAGATGGAGGAACACGTCGCGCGGCCCGCTGTTTGGAACCGTACTCGGATGATTGCCGGTTCCCTCTGGCCAATTTTGCTCGGACATCAAGGCCTCAATTTTCAGCGAACGTGAGTCTTGCGCCTTTTGTTTGCAAGCAGCGAAGTCTCGCCCGAACTCGCCGAGCCGATCCCCGCCTTCGCCCCTCGCTCCGGCATCGCCGCCGGCGACCACAACAAACTCCCCTCCTCCTCCGCTCGCGCGGAACGCGCGACGCCCATCAGCTCCGCCAGCTGATGTTCCCGCTTGAACATCCGCCGCGCCTCCGCCGCCGACCCTTCATGGTCGTAACCCGTTAAATGCAACAACCCGTGAATCAGCAACGTGCGCAGACGCGCCGCCGCACTCTGCTCGAGTTCGCGCGCCTGCCGCGACGCGGTCTCGATCGATATCACGATGTCGCCGATTGGAATTGGCGGAGCGTTTTTCGCCCCGCCGCGCGCGAGTGCTTTCAGCTCTGCCTTGCCTTCGAATTGCGGGAATGAGAGTACGTCGGTCGCCTGATCTTTCGCCCGGAAATCGCGATTGAGCCGGCGGATCGCCCGATCGCTCACCATCACCAGCGAAAGTTCACAGTGTTCCAGTCCGAGGATTCGTAGCAGCGCTACGCCGTCCGCGCGCAACCCGCGCTCGTAGCGTCGAGCACTTGCGCTGCGGCAAATTATCGCGACCGGCATCGCAACCGGTACGCTCTCAGCTGCTGCTTGCAGGTTTCGCTTCGGGCAGCGGCAGTGGCAGCGTGCGGTCGCCGCTGAACGATTCGTAGGCCGTGATTACCGCCTGCACCAGCCGATGGCGCACCACGTCGCGCTCGCTGAAATGCACGAAGCTGATTCCCGGCGTCTCCGCCAGCACCGTCCGCGCCTCTTTCAGGCCCGACAGTTTGCCGCTCGGCAAATCGATCTGCGTGATGTCGCCGGTAATCACGGCCTTCGATCCGTAGCCGAGCCGCGTCAAAAACATCTTCATCTGTTCGGAGGTCGTGTTCTGCGCTTCGTCCAGAATGATGAACGAATCGTTGAGCGTGCGTCCCCGCATAAACGCCAGCGGCGCCACTTCGATCGTTCCGCGCTCCAGCATCCGCCGCGCCCGATCGTAATCCACCATGTCGTGCAGCGCGTCGTATAGCGGACGCAGGTACGGATTCACCTTCTCCGCCAAGTCGCCGGGCAGGAAACCCAGCTTCTCTCCCGCTTCGACCGCCGGCCGGCACAACACCATCCGTGTGACCTGGTTCTTCATCAGCGCCGACAACGCCATCGCCATCGCCAGGTAAGTCTTGCCGGTCCCCGCCGGCCCGATTCCAAAGACGATGTCATGCGATCGGATCGCCTCGACGTACGCCTTCTGGTTCAGGCTCTTCGGCGAGATGATCCGCTTGTTCGCGGAGATATAAACCTGGTCGAGAAAGATGTCCTTCAGATCGACGTTGCGGTCCGCCCGCAAAATGCGGATGGCGTAATCGACGTCGCCGTTGTAGATCGGGTAGCCCCGCTTGAGCAGGTCGTACAACTCGCTCAGCAGCTTGCCCGCCAGCGCCTGTTCGATATGTCCGCCGGATATTTTAAGTGCGCTGCCGTTAACGCCGATGCGCACCCCCAACGCGCCCTCAATTGTCCGTAGATGTCCGTCGTGCTGACCGAGCAACTCGGTGAGGAAGCGATGGTCGTCGAAGTGGAGTTCGAGCGAATCTTCGGTTGATAACTGTGAAATGGTCCCGTTTACCCTCTGCAGGTTATGCTTGACGTTGCCGTTCGCAGTCCCGTTCTGGCTCATTCGGTTACTCGGATGCTACGCCTTTTCACCGGCCGTGTGAAACAGACTTTAAGTTAATGCTTGATTAACCCTCCACAGCCGTTTCGATCACCATCAACAGGCCCCCGTGATTAACCCTCTGCAGCCATTCTGATTTCCCTCAATCGGCTCCTCTGATTACCCGAACGTACCCCTTTCCTCCAACCAGCCCGCCGATTCCCTGAACCGGCCCCCCCTCAAACCAGCGTCGCGATCCGATCCAGCGCCTCCTGCAACTTCGAGGCGTCGCGCCCGCCCGCCTGCGCGAAATCCGGCCGCCCGCCGCCGGTGCCGCCGATAATCGGCGCGATTTCCTTCACGATATCGCCCGCCTTGATCCGTTTCGCCAGATCGGCCGTCACCGCCACGATCAGCGCGGCCTTGCCCTCGCCGAGATCCGAGCCGATCGCCACCACCGCCGATCCATACTTCTGCCGCAGCAGATCGGCCATCTCGCGCAACGACTTCGCTTCGACCCCTTCGACCTTGCGCGTGACGATCTTCACCCCGTTGGCCTCGCGCACCGTCTCGGCCTCGGCCCCGCTCGCGGTCGCTCCCGCCACCAGTTTCTGTTCGAGCGCGCGCAGCTTCTTTTCGAGTTCCTTCTCGCGCGCCAGCAATTTCTCCAGCCGTTCCAGCGCCGCGCCGTCGCGCGCGCCGAGATGCCCTCCGATGTCGTCGAGGATCTTCTCGCGCCGCCGAATCGCCTCCAACGCGCCCTGCCCCGTAAACGCCTCGATCCGCCGCACCCCCGCCGCCACCCCGCCTTCGCTTTCGAGCTTGAAAATCCCCACGTCGCCCGTCCGACTAACGTGCGTGCCGCCGCATAGCTCGGTCGAGAAATCACCCATCCGCACCACCCGCACCACGTCACCGTATTTGTCGCCGAAGAACGCGAGCGCCCCCGCCTTGAGCGCGTCGTCGTAGGCCATCTCCTCGGTCACCACCGCCGCGTTCTCGCGAATCCGCGCGTTGATCTCCTCTTCGATCGTCGCCAGGTCGCCCGCCGCCACCGGCCCGTTATGGCTGAAGTCGAAGCGCAGCCGCTCCGGCGCCACCATCGATCCCGCCTGATGCACGTCCTTGCTCAGGATGTCGCGCAGCGCGTAATGCAGGATGTGCGTCGCCGAATGATTCAGCATCGAGGCGTCGCGCCGTTCCCGGTCCAGCCGCAATTTCACGTGTGCGCCTTTGGCGAAGTCGCCCGGCTCGCCGCGCAGTATCTTCCCAACGTGCAGGATCGACCCGTCGTGCTTGCGCGCGTCCGTCACTTCCATCAGCGCGCCCGACGCGGTCTCGATCACGCCGCGATCGCCCACCTGCCCGCCGCCTTCCGGATAGAAAGGCGTCTCGGCCGCGATCACCGTCAGTCGTCCGTCGGCGCCCGCCTCCGCCGCGAGCACTTCGGAGTCGGCCTCATAGCTGTGTTCGCCGACGAAACGCGACTTCACGCCCGCCCCCAGCATTATCTCGGGCGCGACCGCGTCGTCCTTGCGCGCCGCGCGCCCGCGCTCGCGCTGCTCCTCCATCAGCCGCTCGAAACCCGCCACATCCACGTTGATCCCGTCTTCGCGCAGGATGTCCTGGGTCAAATCGACCGGAAACCCGTAAGTGTCGTGCAATTGAAAGGCAACGTCGCCCGGAAACTGAGCGCCTTTCGCGGACCTGTTGCGCTCGCGCCATTCCGCGATCAGGTCCAGGCCGCGCTCCAGCGTTTCGCCAAAACGTAATTCTTCCTCTTTGAGTACTTGCGCGATCCGATCGCGCATCGCGTTGAGTTCCGGATAGCCGACCGCCATCGCAGGCACCACTCCGCTCGCACAAACCGCCGACAGGAAACCCGGCTGCAAGCCAAGCCGCCGGCCGTGGCGCACCGCCCGTCGAATCAGCCGCCGCAAGACATAACTGCGATCGGAATTGCCGGGCACAATCCCGTCGGCAATCAGAAATGTCGCCGCCCGCGCATGATCCGCGATCGCGCGATACGAAATGTCAGCATCCTCATCCGCACCGTAATCGCCCGCTACCACTGGAGTTGCCGACGACCCGTTGGGCTTTCGTCTGGCGACCGCCACCCGTTCCTCGATCGCTTTGATGATCTTCTGGAACAGGTCGATATCGTAGTTGCCCAGGTAGCGCCCCACTTCGAGGCTCTGCATCACCGCCGCCACCCGCTCCAGCCCCGTCCCGGTATCGACGTGCTTCATCGGCAGCGGCGTCAGCTTGCCCGCCGCGTCGCGGTTGTACTGGATAAACACCAGGTTCCCCAACTCGATAAACCGCGAACAGCCCTCGACGTTGACCGCGCACTGGTTACCCTCGTGCGCCTTCTGATCGCACGCCTGCCCCGGCCGGTCGGTCGGATACCCGCCCTGCGGCTCACGATCGATATGAATCTCCGAGCACGGCCCGCACGGACCGGTCTCGCCCATCTCCCAGAAGTTGTCCTTCTCGCCGCACCGCAGGATTCGTCCCGGCAGCAGGTCGGGCACTTTCTCCCATTCGGCAAAGGCGTCGTCGTCATCCTTATATACAGTCGCCCACAGCCGCTCCGCCGGAATTTCCCAGACCTTCGTCACCAGTTCCCAATGGAACGCAATCGCCTCGGCTTTGTAATAGTCGCCGAACGACCAGTTCCCGAGCATCTCGAAGAACGTATGGTGGTAGCTGTCGCGCCCGACCGCTTCGAGGTCGTTGTGCTTGCCCGAAATGCGCAGGCACTTCTGGCAATCGACCACCCGCGGATTCGGCGCGGTGCGCACCCCGAGGAAGTAGTCCTTGAACGGCACCATCCCGGCGTTGGTGAAGAGCAGTGTCGCGTCGCCCTTTGGCACCAAAGAGGCAGAGGGGACCACCTGATGGCCCCGCTCGGCAAAGAAGTCGAGAAACGATTGACGGATCTTGTCGGTAGTCCAGCGCATAGCTGTCTCATTTTATCGCAATCGTGCCGAATCGCGCATCCTCCCCGCCAAGCGCCCAGCACTCGCCTTCCTCGCCCGCCCGACTCGCCTTCCCCCATCCGCCTCCCCCGCCTCCCCCTCGCCCGCTCTCACCCGATTCCCGCTCCCATCCGCTCCTCTTCTGCCGTCCGTTCTCCGCCGTCTGCCCTCTTCCGTCCGCTCCGCCGCCACCTCCGTCCGAGCGGATTCCGCTCACCCTCCGCTCAGCTCTCGCCCCCTCCAACGACGGACACCTACTCGAATTCGTCATTTTTGCCGTCGACTAAGACGCCGCGACCCGCCGCGGACGCATGCCGCGACCGCAGCGCGCGCATGTCCGCCACCCACGCAAAAGGAAAGATTTCACCTGCCGTCCACGTGACCGGATTAGACCGCCAAAAGATGTTCAACCTTCACATAGTGCGTCGCCAAATTTGGGTGAAATATTTCACCCAGTGGTACAGCTACTTCCACGGCCCTGTTTTTGGCAGTCGCGCTAATGGATCCAAAGGTCACCACGACCTCACAATCTGATACCGTTTTCCGCACTGTCAGTCGCCGTCGTTTCACGCTCGCGCAACTCGTAGATTATAGCCGTGGATCTCTTTCGCCCGACTCTGAAAAACCGGGGAGGCATCGATGGCGCACGACGATTTGCGAGACGGACTGAAGGATGGATTGCCGGACGGGTTGCAAGATGGACGGCAAGACGGATTGATGGTCGAGCTCGCGCGGTTCGTCGAGCGCGTCGCCGCGATCGGCCGGACCGGCCTCGCCTTCAAACCGCACGGCTATGACGCCGAGCGCTACGAAGACCTGATTCGCGAGGCCTCGCGCATCCGCGCGACGCTCGATCGCGATTCCGAGGCCAACGCCGAAGCCCTGTTCCGCCGATGGCGTCAGGAGGCCGGCCGCGGCTACGACGGCTACGTTACGGTCGGCGTCGGATGCGGCGCTATCGTCTTCAACGACCGCGACCAAATCCTCATGATTCAGCGGCCTACCGGCGCCTGGTGGTACCCCACCGGCTTCTGCGACGTCGGCGAATCGCCGGCCGAGAATGTCGCGCGCGAAGTGCTCGAGGAAACCGGCTTTAGCGTTACGCCGCAACGGTTTATTGGAATCATCGACAGCCTCAAGGTCGGCTCCGCAACCCGCCACCTCTACTCGCTATTGTTCCACTGCCGCCTGGACGGCGGTGCGATGAAGCCCCATCCGCTCGAGACCCTCGACGCCGGATTTTTCCCGCTCGATCGCTTACCGGAGCCGCTGCACGGCCTCGATCGCAAATGGATCGGGCTAGCGCGCGAGTTCCATTCCGGCGCTCGGGTCGAAGCCTACTTCGACCCGCTCTAAGCACCGCGCCCCTTCGCGTCGTAGCGCGAAACGTGCGCTCGACGCCACGTGCAACTCCGCCGCACCCCTTCGCGCCGTAGCGCGAAGCGTGATTTCGCGATGCGACTACGAGAGCGCGCGCGCCGTCCCCGAAAACGCATACGAGAAGATGCCGCGAACGCTACGCGATCGCAGCATCGGGATCGCAGCAGTCAAAGGGCAAGGAGGGCGCACCGGCAATGCCGCTGCGCCCTCCTTGCCGCGTCTGCGTGCGCCGTTGAACCCGTGCGCGAGGAGCGACGCGTCGCTCATTGCGAGCAGACATCTATGAAACGGGAAATCAGTAAGCGGCGGCGCGGCGCGCGGTACGCGCCGCCAGCGCGAAGGTCACGACCGCAAACACAATCGCGATTGCGACTGACAACGCGATGGACGGCAGCGATCCCATCTCGCCGCGATTACCGGTGTAAAGGCTCTCGCGCAACGCCGCCATCCCGTAGGTCAGCGGGTTGAGCCGCATGGTCCATCGCAGCAGCACCGGCGCTCCGTCGATCGGCCAGAACGCGCCCGAGAGCAGCCACACCGGAATCAGGATCAGGTTCATGATCGCGTGAAAGCCTTGTGTGGATTCGATCTTCCACGCGATCGTCAGCCCGATACAGGTGAGCGCGAAAGCGATTATCAGCATTATCAGAGCGGCAAAAATTGCCGCGCCGACACTCAAATGAATCCCCGCCAGCGGCGCCAGGATAAGGAAAATGCAGCTCGGAACCCATGCCAGCGTAGTGCCGCCGAGCGCCTGCCCCATCACGATAGTCGCGCGCGAGATGGGCGCCACCAGCACGCTCTGCAGGAAACCCTCGCGCCGATCTTCAACCGTCGAGATAGTCGCGAAGATCGCCGTGAACAGCAGCACCAGCACGATGAAGCCCGGATAGAGGTATTGGAAGTAGTCCATCCCGGCCGGCATCCCCGCCGGTTTGAACGACGCCTTCAGCCCCGCCCCAAGCAACACCCAGAACACCAGCGGTTGCAGGAACGATCCGATAACGCGGCTGCGCTGCCGGCAAAACCGCGTAATCTCGCGCAACCACAGGGTTCCCGCCTGCAGGCCCGCTTCGCTCATCACGCTTGCTCCGCAGGGCCGGCGTGAAAGCGCTGGCCGGTCAGATGGACGAAGACGTCTTCGAGCGTCGGCTTGCCGAAGGTTACCGATTCGATTTCATCGCCGAACATATCGACCACGTCGCGTACGAAATCCTGGCCGCGCGGCCGCTCGACTCGCAAGATGCCATCCACCAGTACGGCCGTAACGCGCATCTGCGTCGCAATCTTCTCGCGCAATTCCTCGGGTGCGCGCGCGTAGATCGCAACCACGTCGCCGCCGACGCGCGCCTTTAGATCAGCCGGCGGCGCAATCGCGACGAGCTTCCCCTCGTGCAGCACGCCGATCCGATCGCAACGTTCGGCCTCCTCCATGTGATGGGTCGTCAGCACGATAGTCACGCCCTGCCGATCGCGCAGGTCGGACAGGTAATTGAGAAATTCGCGGCGCGCGGTCGGATCGAGGCCGGTGCTCGGCTCATCGAGCACCAGCAACTCCGGCTCATGCAACAGCGATTTCGCGAGTTCGACGCGGCGCTTGAGCCCGCCGGAAAGCGTCTCAACCAGATCGCCGGCGCGCGCGCTGAGACCGAGTTGTTCGAGCATCAGTGTGCTGCGCGCGCGCAATCGCGACCCGCTAATTCCGTAGAGGCGTCCTTGATGGGCGAGGTTCTCGGCGACCGTCAGCTTGCCGTCAACGCTCGGATGCTGGAAGACCACGCCGAGCCGGCGCCGCAGCGCGATCGTGTCGCTGCGCAGATCGAAACCCAGGATGCGAGCGTCACCCTGCTGCATCGGCACCAGCGTCGAGATCAGTTTGAAGAGCGTCGTCTTGCCCCCGCCGTTGGGGCCGAGCAGACCGAAGATCTCGCCGCGCGCGATCGCAAAGCTGACTCCGTTGAGCGCCCTGCGCTCGCCGTAATCGAAGCTCAGGCCGGCGATCTCGACAGCGGGTGTCACGCCCGTCGCCTGCATCTCCTCGACGCGCGCTTGAGATGAGAGATCAGCGCCCGGAGTAACCGCAGATGTCAAAGCCATTGGAGATGATTCAATGCGTGTCCGTCTAAATCAGCGCTAATCAGCGGCGGAGTCACCGATGCCATCAACGCTGGAGTCAGCGATTATTCTCCGATGCGGTGCTTATCGCAACGCCGTCTCTTGCAAAGAGGACCAGCGCACGCCCTTCGCAACGACGGGCTTGATCGTTCCTTTGAGCCGAGATTCATTCAGAGAACGACATCCGCCTCCAGCGATTCGTCACCGAACCATCCGATTTCGGTCAGATAGTCACGAGCGAGATTTCTCGCAACGTCGTCGCTCAGCTTAACGCCCGGGAGATGGCTGCGAACCGCCACGAACACCATCTCCAGTCCTTGATGAAACCCCACCAGCAGATCATCCGGATTAACATCACCGGCCGTCGCTTCACGGCGGTCGTGAGCGTCGTTCATTTGAAAAGACACGTACTCGATGGCCTCTTCACGCGTCATCTCCCTCCCTCCGCGATACTCGGTTACAGCCGCCGTCTTGCTATTTTTCTCCGGGTTCCTTCTTGGCGAAATCCAGTGAAGCCGAGTTCATGCAGAAGCGCAGCCCGGTCGGTTTCGGGCCGTCGTCAAAGACGTGGCCGAGATGCGCTCCGCAGCGGCTGCAAGTCACCTCGGTCCGGGTCATCCCGTAACTGCGATCGACTTCCTTGGCAACTTTGCTCTCATCCAATGGCGCATAGAAGCTTGGCCATCCGCAGCCGGAGTCATACTTGGTGTCCGAGGTAAACAGTTCGTTGCCGCAGCATACGCACAAATAGACGCCCTTATCGTGGAAGTCGTAGTACTTGCCAGTGAACGCGCGCTCGGTGCCCTTTTGCCGCGCGACGGCGTACTGTTCGGGCGTCAAAATCGCTTTCCATTCGTCGTCGGTCTTCACTAGCTTGTCGGCCATCGCTCAAACTCCTTCCGGGTGTGATTTCCTGGTCGAACATGCACGGGCCCGCGAAGATTCGGGGCAGTTAGTTTTGGCGTGCAATGTCAGAGAGCGATCTTACTGCGTCCGGGCATTCAATCCCAGCTATGCGGGCAACAATAGAGACGGCGGCGCGACCCTCGGGGGGTCGCGCCGCCATAAGTTTAGATTGCGCCGGGGACCGCGGCCGAAATGCCGCGGGCCCGCGCTCAATTGACTATTTCGGGCAGGTGAATTCTCCCGCCGTCGAGCAATCCGCGCCGTTCCACCATAGCGTATCGCGGCTCTGCCCGAGTTGGCCCTTGGGTGTCGCAAGGAAGCGGTTGGCGCCCTCGAAGCGCAGATCGAAATCCGCCACAAGCGGCGACGCATTCGAACCGGTGGCGAAGAATTCGAAAGCCGCCGCCTGGCTGCCATTGCCGATCAGCTTACCGAAGGGCAAGTTGCCCAAATCCGCATCGGTGCAGAGATCCGGCGGGCTGGCGTCCTGATCGCCCAGCGAATATCCGACCATGTCCGGACTCGCCGGCGTGCCGATCAGGTCCATGTGGGCGTAATGCAGGCGGAAGTATCCGCTGCCGTCCGGACGTGGCGACGCGCCGTGCCTGATACTGCTGAAACGCAAGTCAGTCGGACCTTCCTGATGGTCGAATGGAACCTCGTTGTTGCCGATCGGATTCGCCGGATTGAGCGGCTGCGTCGAATTTTCATCAACACCAGTGCCATCGTCGTACAGTGAGACCTCGAAAGTGTTGCTCGAACCGCAGGCCTCACCGCCAGTCTCGGGAACGTCGATCCATCGAACTTTGAAGTCGTTGATGCCGGCAAAGCCCATCGCCTGCACCGGAAACGTGTTCAGGTTGATGAGCGCCGTACGGCTTGCCGTATCGAGATTGGCCCAGGCTGGCGCGATGCGCGGTGAACCGGTCAGGAGCGATGCGGTGGTCGGTGCCGGGCTGCCGTCGCCAGCGCCAAAGCTCACGTTGCCATTGGAATTGAGAAAGAACGTATTCCATGGCGAGGTGCAGGTGCCTCCGATATTACCTCCGAAGACGAATTCAAAGCCGCCATTCAGCGGTCCCGCAATGGCCGGATTCGACGGGCCCGAATAGCCGTCGGAGTCGTCGCCGCGGAATGGGAAGTTTTGATCGTCGCCACCCGCTACCTGATGACCCGGGTCGAAGTCCTCGTAATTGATCGGACCGGCAGTGCTGTCGGCGGCCTGCGTCGCACCGTTGGGCAGCAGATCGACTGAGGTCCCCGTCGTAGGGTGTGTGCGATTCGTATAGAGCAGGAATCCATGCGTCAGACCGGCGATCCCGATCGGCTTCGAACTTACCGGATCGATTGGCGCCTCCCAGAAAATATAGTCGTAGCGATCGGCTTTGCCGTTGCCAACATTGCCGCTGGTCACCGAAGGGCTCGGGATCACTTCTCCGCGAAGGTCGATGTAATCCGCGCGCCGATCGTACGGAGTATCGTCGGGGAAGAGCAGTATCTCTCCGCGATTCGGCGAGGGATTGCTCCCCACGCCGGCCGGGGTTCCGCCCGAAATCAAATAGACCTTGCCTTCCTCATCGACGGTGATTCCGGAATAAATCGTATAGTCAACTTGAAAATCCAGCTTGCGCGTGTTCTGCGCAGTGCCAAATGCAGCGGCGGCCCCGCGGCGATCCGGACCGGTGCCCATGACGAAGGTTTGAAAGTTATTGACCCCCGCCACTAATCCCTGGTTCCGCACGATCACGTCCGCGATGCCGTCCGGAGCGGTCAAGCTGGGGTTGCAGTTGTTGGTGCCACCAATGCTGTCAGCGAAACTGATGACCATCGAGGGCGTCGGGCCCAGTCTGGACAAATTGGCAAAGGGCCCTTCGGTGCTTTTTACCGCGGACGGATCATTTGGATTGAGCGATCGCGCAACCGCCGCGTAGAGCACGTTGGAAGGTCCGGTAGCGATCGCGGCGATATTGCCAAAGAATTTCGAGGTCCCCGAATAGTTGGTGTAGAGGTCTGACTGCGCAGCCGGACCGCTCGCGGTTCCGTAAGAACCGTTGACCGGGCTGAGCGTCGTCATCGTCATGAAGCCGCTGGTCGCGAGCGACCGCGTATTATTGGTCCCGACCGGCGTAATTTTTACGATGTTGGCTCCGGTCAAGTTTATCAGATCGGCCTGCTGAAAATAGACGCTGCCGTCGTCGTCAACCGCGATCCCGGTCATATTTGAAAAGACCGAAAACGCCACGCCAAAAGCGCCGCCCATCTGTACCGGAAATCCGCTCGGGCTGATAATCCCGGGCGAAGCCGGCGTGGTGGCTGTGGCGGACGTTATATCCGCGACCGGAAAGGCGAGCACGCCGCTGCGGATGAGGGCGCCGTTGGAGGTTGAGCGAAAGCCGCCGGTGGTGTCGGTAAATGTCACGTAAAGGATCTCACCGGTTAGTCCGCTGTAGGGCGCAAAGTTGCCATTGACGTTCGCGAACGAGGTCAAGTCGGCGACCGGGCTGACAGCGAGGCCGGTCACGACGATCTGGTCGTCGCTATCGAGCGTGCCGAAGGCGTTGAGAACGGTCGGCAGATTGATCACGAAGCTGGTGTCAATCAAACCGTCGTTCAGGGTGTCGGCGTTGGTATAGGCGCCAACCGTGACGTTGCCCAACGAGTCGCCGTAATAGAAGACGTTCTCGGCAAACCCGTTGGCAATGGTATGCTCGGAAATCGCGAAGCGCGTGAGGGTCTGTCCCGGCACCAGCGTCGCAGTCGCATCCGCGATCTTCAATGCATGGTCGGCGACCAGATCTTCGCGCCCGTCGAGATCGCCGAGCAGCGCGATTTCATTCAGCGAGTTGGCTGAACCGCCCATCGCCATCCCGACCACTGCGGAGAACGCCGATTTTGGCGACATCTGAATCGCAAGCCCGGCAACCTGCGGGCCCACCGCCGCCGTTTTTGCCCTTCGCTCCATGACGGCAATGCTCAGCGCACAGCCGAGCCCGGCTATCGTCAGTAGTGAAACCGCCTTCTTGAAACGCATTGAACTCCCCCTCGGCAAAATGAGACCCGTCCGCGTCGTTTTCGGCGGCGGAAGACATTCGCACAATGGGGCCACTAGATGACTCCGTTGGGAGCCAAGCAACAGGAAGGCTAATTTCGCTACATCTTTGCTTGCTTTAGGCGAGCAACGAATCGGCGTTTATTTGAGCAGCGACAATCATCGACGTAGAAGTTTACGCAGCGACAATCGCAAATGTGCGGGTGTACCAGGACCGAGGATCGAGCGGCACGAAAGTGCTCGATCGGGAGTTCGCCGAAACGGGGATGGAGATTCTTGCGTCCGATGGTATAAAGCTATCGACGAGGCGGAGCCGCCGGATCGAAGGTCGCGAAACGGCGAAGGCAAGATGAATCAGCGGTTGAGATGCCGAAATTTTATCGAAACGCCCCCTTAGCTCAGATGGATAGAGCACAGGATTCCTAATCCTGGGGCCGGCAGTTCGAATCTGCCAGGGGGCGCCATCTAAGTATTTGATTTTAAAGAGAAAGTTGACATCGTTTGAATGGGCAAATCAGCGTTATCGATTCTGAGTGCCCACTTAATGCCCACAATTTCGCACGCGCGGAAATATGACATGGTGATTCAGAAATGCCCTCATCAAAGAGAAACAAGCGATTGACGGTATAGCACTTTAGTGGGAGAACGGACGGTATTTGCGCCGAAGAGAGGCACTATCGCGTGAGCACGCAAATACAAAAGAGCCGCAAGCAATACGCGGCTGATCTGATCGAATTGGCGCGCAAAGATATTAAAGAACTCGAGGACTACACCTTGAGCGGGGCTATCACTCACATCTATCGGGAGGCGACTGATCGAGGCCTTCCATGGGCGACCGACGATGTGGAAAAACTCGCCATTGATGCGATGGATCGCGCCGTTCTCGAATGGCAGCAGAAGACCGGGGAAATCCTGAGTACGATGAAGGCCCTCCCGCTGATTACCGCAGCACAGAAGCACGGCTACGATTTGTTCGGG
>DASXFX010000096.1:0-7915 GCA_036489375.1 Binataceae bacterium (SeqCode)
CTTCGGCAAGACGCACTTCGTGGCGACCAACAAGACCGCCGAGGGCCGGGCAGAGAACCGCCGGGTCGAGTTGGTACCGGCCGACCAATAACAACCACCATGATGGGCGCGGCGTTGTCAGACGCCGCGCCTATCGGTGCAACGTCAAGTACGGCCGCAGCTCCCTAATCGGGGCTGCGGCCGTACTTCAATCTGGACTGGCGCAGTTATGCGAAGAGGCCGGGGATGTGTGCGGGCTCTTCTGACCAATGAAATCCAGTTGCGGTCGCTCGATGAAAACTGCTGATGCCATTGTCTTTCGACCCCTCGGACGACTGACGTCGATGGTCTCGGGACTACTATTGTCGGTATCCATGGTTCTCGCACTGGCGCTGCCCGGCGCGGCGCTGGCGCAGGCCGGCGCCGGGTCGTCGAATTCGCCCGTTGGGATCGGTGAGAAATCGATCCCGGGGACCACGCCGCCGCCGCTGGGAGCGACGCCTCCAGCAGTGACGACAACGCCTGCCGCTACTCCAAAGGCGGTGGCTACGCCTGGTGCTTTTGCGCCCCCGGCCACGCCTGCACATCGCACGCGCAAGCATCGGAAGGCTCCAGCCAAGCCGCCCTCGTGGGTGATGCAATCAAAGGTTCAATTGGCGCTGGAGGCCGATCCGCGCTTCAAAGGCGTGCGCGCGACGGTGACACAGCCGGGAGTGGTCGTGCTGGAGGGCGCAGTCTTCGACAACGCCGCCAAGGATGCCGCGCAACGCATCGCGTCGAGCGTCGAGGGCGTCAATCGCGTGATCAACGCGCTCACGACCAATTCGCTGCAATGGCTACTCGTGCAGAATCGGATCAACCAGGCGTTGCAGCAGAATGGTTTGCCACTCGTTAGTGTGAAGGTTATCGGCAAAACCGCCTACATTAGCGGCCAGGTCAGCAAGGCCGCGGACAAGGATCGAGCTGTGAACGTGGTCAATTCGACGGAGCCGGATATTACCGTCGGCACTAACCTGATCAACGTGGTTCCGTAAGACCTTCGCGCGCGTCACTTCTCCGATCGGATTGCTGTAGCTGTCACGCAGCGGCGTCGCTAATCGGATTGCATCAGGGCGCGCGATGTCGAAAATGGGCTCATGAGTAAATTGATCGCAGTGCTCGGCAGTGTCACTCCGCCGGGACGCCTGTTGAAGGCACTGGAGGCGATGACAGCCGCGGCGCGCGCCGGCGAGCCCACGCTGGAAACCGACCTTCTCAACCTCGCCGACGTGCGGATCGCGTTCGCCGATGGCCGCCCGCCTGACGCCTACAACGATGACACCGCGGCGGTGGTCAAGCGTATCTCGGCGGCGGATATGGTCGTCCTCGCGAGTCCCGTTTACCGCGCGTCGTTCACCGGATCGCTCAAGAATTTGCTCGATCAACTTCCGGTCGAAGCGCTGATGGGCAAGCCCTGCGGAATCGTCGCGATGGGCGCGACCGCGCATCATTACCTCGGCGTCGAATGGCATTTGCGCGATGTGCTGACGTGGTTCGGTGCGCTGGTGCCGCCGACCGGGGTCTATTTGTCGTCGGCTGATTTCGTTGACGGCAATTTGATCGAGAGTGCGAGTGCGGACCTGCGCGACCTCGCGACGGCGCTGATTCGCTTGAGGACGATCGCGCCCGCCTCGGGCACGCCGCTCGGGCCGGTTCCGCTCTCGGCACGGCGTCGCTAGGGAGATCGTCGTTAGGAATTGCAGGGCGAGGCCGCGCCGGAGGCGCGGCCTCGCCCTGCGATTTTGCGCGGCAGCGGCGCGGCCGCCCGGCGGCCGCGCCGCTGCTACCGAGGCAGTCGCCTCAGGCTTTCTTTTCGAGATGGCCGCCGAAGCCGAAGCGCATCGCCGAGAGCACTTTGTCGGCGAAATCCGCCTGTCCGCGCGAGGTAAAGCGCGCGAACAGGGCGGAGCTCAAGACGTTGGCGGGCACGCCCTCGTCGATCGCGGCGTCGATCGTCCAGCGGCCTTCGCCAGAATCCGAAACGCGCCCGGCAAATTTCTTGAGTTCCGGATCACCGACCATCGCGCCGGCGGTCAGATCGAGCAGCCACGATGCCACCACACTGCCGCGCCGCCACACTTCAGCGATGTCGGCGAGGTTGAAGTCGTACTGATACAGTTCCGGATGCCGCAGCGGCGTCGTTTCCGCGTCGGCTGTGTGCTGTTGCTTGCCGACGTTCGCTCCGCGCAGGATGTTGAGCCCCTCCGCGTATGCCGCCATCAGGCCGTATTCGATGCCGTTGTGGACCATCTTGACGAAGTGGCCCGCGCCGTTCGGCCCGCAATGCAAATAGCCGTGCTCCGCTGTACTCGCGGCGACCTTTTCGCGGCCGGGCGTGCGTGGCGCCGAATCCATCGGCGGCGCCAGCGTGGCGAAGATCGGATCGAGGTGTTTGATGATCGGCGTCTCGCCGCCGATCATCTGGCAGAAGCCGCGCTCCAGCCCCCACACTCCGCCGCTGGTGCCCGAGTCAACATAGTGCAGCCCCTTGGCTTTGAGCGCCTCGGCTCGCCGAATGTCGTCGATATAGTAGGAGTTGCCGCCGTCCACGATGATGTCGCCCGGCTGGAAGCGGCTCGCCAAATCGTTCATGGTCTGCTCGACCACGGCAGCGGGAACCATCATCCACGAAACCCGCGGCTTGGTGAGTTTGGCGGCAAAGTCGTCGAGCGAGGATGCGCCGGTCGCGCCCTCGGCGGCCAACTCCGCTACCGCCTTGGGGCTAACGTCGAAGACCACGCACTGATGCCCGCCGCGCAACAGACGCCGCACCATGTTGGCGCCCATCCGGCCCAGTCCGATCATTCCTACTTGCATTTGTCCGCTCCTTGTCGCGACATGCGAATCGCTATTGCGAATGGCTATTGTACAGGCTCCTGACTAATCTGTGTGAACCGCGCCCTTGAGTCTAAACGGTGGGTCGAATCGAGACCACGGCGCAGGACTAACCTTTAGCCACCAAATGGTGATATTGGGAAGATCAGTAGGACTAGCCGAACGGTATCGCCCAGATCGGGCCGGAGAACACCCATGAAATTTATGTTTTTCTTTTTGCCCAGCCTGCCCGCCACGATGGAAGAGCGGCGCACTCTCAGGCCCATCGCGCATCATCCGGAACGATGGCAGCGCATGATCGCCGAGGTCACCGAAATCTCGCAACTGTGCGAGGAAGTGGGCTTCGACGCGGTGTGCTTTCCGGAACATCACCTGCACAGCGAAGGCATCGAGATGGGCAGCCTGCCGGTGCTGACCCAGCACGTGATTCACAATACCAAGCACATCAAGGTGGGTCCCATCGGATACGTTCTCCCCGGATGGAATCCGCTGCGCCTGGCACTCGAAATCGCGTGGCTTGACCAGTTGACCAAGGGGCGCACCTTCGTTGGCTTCGCGCGCGGCTATCAGACCCGCTGGCTGAATCAGATGGCGCAGAAGATTCACGTCGGCGCCACTGCGAGCGACAAGAGCGAGGGTGACCGCGTCAATCGCGAAGCTTTCGAAGAGGTGTTCCGCTTCCTGAAGCTCGCGTGGGGCGACGAGCCTTTCCGTTTCAAAGGCAAGTACTATGAATACCCGTCGCCGCAGGAAGGGACGCCGTGGCCCGCGCATGAATGGACGCGCGAATATGGCTTCCCGGGCGAGGTTGACGACCAAGGGCGCATCCAGATGATGAACATCGTCCCGAAGCCGTTCCAGCGCCCGCATCCGACCTTGTTCCAGGCCTTCTCGGTCAGCGAGGAGACCATCAGATGGTGCGCGCGCGAAGGCATCATTCCGACGATCCTGCTGCCGCAGGCGCCGGTGGTGCGCAAGTTTGTCGAGGCTTACCAGGAGGAATCGCGCAAGGCCGGGCGCAATCTGAAGCTGGGCGAAAACACCGGCGTCGTTCACACCGTGAACTTCGGCAAGACCAAAGAGGATGCGCGCAAACTCGCCAACGACGGCGTGCTCGCGGCCTTCCAGAAGTTCTTCCATCATTTCGGTTTCTCCGAAGCCTGGCGCGAACCGCAGGACGAGGCCAAATATCCCAGCGGCAAGACCATGCTGCCGGCGTCCGAGATCACGCTCGATCGTTTCGAGCGATCGGGCTTTTCCTTCACTGGCACGGTCGGCGACGTGCAGAAGGACTTCGATGCGATGGTCGAGAACGCTCATCCGGAATGGTTCGTGTGGCAGGGCGATCAAGGTCTCCTGCCGCTCGAAGTCGTCAAGGATCAGATCAGGACCTTCGGCAAAGAAATCGTCAAACGCTACAAGTAACACCGAAGGAGTCCGTTTTTCATGTCGGAACAGCCACCGCAGCAACGCTTCTCGCTGATCACGGAGAGAAGTCTCGCCGACCTGCGTCAACTGGTCGGGGTAACGATCGAAGATACGCTGGAGCCGTGGTGTCACGAGGCCACTCGCGACAACATTCGTCATTGGGCGCACGGTATCGGCGACGATAACCCGTTGTGGTGCGAGCCGGCGTACGCGTCGAAGTCGCATTATGGACGGTTGGTCGCGCCGCCGTCGTTCATCTATCCGCTCAATCGGGTGTTCAGCGGCTATGTCGGAGGTTTGCCCGGCGTGCACGCGATGTTCGCCGGGATGAACGTCACGTGGCATCGGCCGATGCTGCACGGCGACGAATTCACCACCAAGGTCTGGCTCAAGGACCTGGTCGAGCATCAGACGCGCTTCGCCGGTAGGTCGATCCAGCAGATCTATCGTTGCGAGTTCTTCAATCAACATAACGAGTTGGTCGCCGAGGGCGATAGCTGGTGCTTTCGCACGGAGCGCGACACGGCGCGCGAGCGCGGCACCAAGTACACCGAGGTGAAGGCCAAGGAGGCCGCCTACTATACCCGTGAGGACCTGACCAAGATCTTCGCGCTGTATGAGGCCGAAGAGGTTCGGGGCGCGAAGCCGCGGTACTTCGAAGACGTGAAGGCCGGCGAGAAGCTGCAAACGATGGTCAAGGGTCCGATGACCGTGACGGGCTTCATCGGCTTCGCGCAAGGGTGGGGCGGGCTCTACATCCGCGCCAACAAGCTCGCCTGGAAGCAATTGCAAAAGCATCCGGGGCTGGGCATCGCGAACAAGTTCGGCATCCCCGACGTACCGGAGCGAGTGCATTGGGAGGACGACATGGCGACGCTGGTGGGGACGCCGGCGGCCTACGACTACGGTCCGGAGCGGTGCTCCTGGATGACGCATCAGCTGACCAACTGGATGGGCGATGCGGGCTTTCTGAAGCATATCGAGGTGGAGATACGCCGTCATAATCCGGTGGGCGATACGCTGTACATCAATGCGGAGGTCATTCGCACGTTCAAGGAAGGCGGCGCCAACCTGGTCGAGATCAAGCAGACCGCGACCAACCAGGACGGGGAGCTGTCGGTGCGCGCGACCGGAATCGTGCGGCTGCCTGGACGTCCGGGCGCATAGGGTGTCACGGGTGCATCGTTAAAGCGGTTTGCCCTATCAAAGGGAGCCGCGCTTTGGCGATGTGAGCCGATTGCCAGAATGAAGACAGAAGGGCCGCTCCGTAAGGAGCGGCCCTTTTCATTTTGGAGCCGGCGCGATCGCCGGCCCCGGTTAATGCGTTGGTTAGTACGCGAACTCGATGTTCAGGAAGATCGCGTGGGTGTCGAGCGGCACCGTGTTCGGGATAGATCCCGTCGCGGGCAGCTTGCGGCCGTTCAAGGTGCCGCCGGCTGCGTAGTTGAAGTTCTTTGCATACGAAATCGGTACGCTGAACTGGTCGTGATAGAAGAGCAGGTTCTGACTATCCAGCGCGAAGCGCAGGTACTCGTTGTACTGATAACTGATACCCGCGACGAAGCGCATGAAGTCCAGCGGATCCTCATTGACGTTGTCGTTAGGCATCAACCATTGGAACATTCCGAACGCCGTGAGCTTGGTGGTCGGAATGTGGTAATGCCCGAAGAAATCCCAGCCGAGCTGGCGCGCCCGACCGTTGTTCAGGTAGGCCTGATACAAGGCGGTCTGCGGCCCATAGCTGTTGGGATAGGTGTAACAGGGAGTGCCGGGCGAACAAGTGTTACCGGCGTATGTGCCCGAGGTTTTGCCGGTGCCAGTCGCGGTGCCGAACGCGTCGAGCGGGCCGCTGCCCGAGTAGAGATTGCTCAACTGAAAAGCGTTCTGGCCATAGTCGAACTCTCCCGCGATATTCCACTGCTCCGCCGCGTAATGAGCGACCGCGGCGATTCGCGTGAAGTGCGCATCACTGCCCTTGAGCACGATCGGCACGCTGTCGGAATCCGGAGCAGTGTTGCCGTAGCCGTAGTTATAGAAGCCGGTCAAACCGAGGCCCTGATACTTGTAGGAGGAACCGAACGGATAGAGTGTTCCTTTCAGCATCACCTGCTTGGTATCGGTCTGTTCCTGCGAATGGAAATTGCCATTGTCGTACACGCCGAAGCCATAGTCGGCGATAGTCGATTCGCTGCCATTGAGCTTGATCGGACCGTCGAACTGAAGGCCGATCTGACTGGAAGACAGTCCCATGTAATTCCATGGCACGAGGTTTACGTAGCGGAACTGATAGAGATCTTCCTCCCACGGAATGAAGGGATTGCCCTGGGCGCCGAAAGTAGTATTGCCGCCCTTGAGGAACGGAATGTCGTCCAGCAGCCCCTTGTACTGGATGTAGGCGTACTTCATACGGACATTGAGGTTGCCGTCGAGATTGCTGCCGAAGCCGGTGTTGGCGCCGGTCTTGTCGGCGGTCGCAGTGCCGTTGGCGCGATACAGTTCGGGGGTGAAGCGAAAAGTCCATTTCTCAGTCGGCGTGAAATAGGTATTGAGGTACACGCGGGTGATATCGAAGGCGTTGAACGAGTTGTTATAGGGGCCCGGCGGATTAATGTTCTCCAGGAACTGAGGTCCAAAGCCGGTGTGGGTGTAAAAGCTATAGTCCATGTAGGTCAGCGCACCGATCCGGAACTTGTCCTGGAAGTTGGTCATGTAGCTGGTCCACGCCGGCTTTATCTGCTCGAGCTGCTTTTGCGTGGCCGCATTGTCAACGCGCTCCTGGGCCTCGCTCTCGGCGACCGCCGCACGGACCGCATCCTGGGTCCGCTGTTGGGTGCGCTGTTCGACTTCCTGCTCGATCTGTTCGGCGCTGGCGCCGAAGGTCATCGGAACGCGGCCTCGGCCAGGCCGGATGAAGACTTCTCCACTCTTCTGGTCCACCCACAGGGTCGTCTGCCTGGAGAATGGCGTAGCATCCTGCGCGCGAAGTGGCTGCGCGCTCGCGAGCAGAGCGAGGCTTCCCATCGCTGCCAGTGCGACCTTCCATCTGCCTTTCATCGGACTTCCTCCTCCCGATCTCGGGATGACTAATCAGTCATCGTTTGGGTATGCGACTCGTTAACCGCGGTCGCTGAGAGCGTCGATCTCCCCGATCGCGCAAGTAGAATTACTTCGCCGGAGTGGTCCCGTTGCGAATGTCGGTAAGTTGAACGGCGGTATAGGTTTTGCCGTTGCAAACGAACTTTGCCGGCGTGGCCTGCTGCAACAGCATGCAGTCTTCGACCCGCGGTTCGGGACCCTCGCTGATAAAGGGGTTCCGTGCCGCTGAGCACCCGGTTATTGCGAGCATCGCGATTCCGGTTACCAGCAAGCCGGCTCGCAGCGGACGATTACTCAGTCCGATTTTCATGATGTAGCCATCCTCCTTCCGCAACATGTTGCGACTCTACTGAAGGTTGATTTGATTGATCTGCTGAAGTTCCTTTTGCACCACTGCCGGGGGCAGCGGAGCGTAATCCAACGGCGCGGCGAACTGCTGGCCGGTGGTCAGACACCATTTGAGAAAGTTCTTGATCGCCTGTCCCTTCTCTTTGTCAGTTTCGTTCTTGTAGATGAGGAGCCAGGTGAACGATGAGAT
>DASXFX010000134.1:0-27487 GCA_036489375.1 Binataceae bacterium (SeqCode)
CGACGTGCGATCGAGTGCAGCGGCAGCTTGGCGGAGCGCGATGAAGCGGGCGCCGCGATCCTTGAGCGCGCGAACGAGTGCGACGAAGGTCTCAAGCTGTCCCATGCCTTCGGTCTCGGCATGGATGGTATGGACGTTGAGCGCATCGGCGTTTACGCGATCGAGATAGAAGCGCACGATCGCGACAGTGTCGGCGAGTTCCGGCCCCATCACTTCGTCGAGCGTCGGCAAGGTCGTTGGAATTTCGGGCGTGGTGAAGGTCTCGCCCGCAATCGCGCATCGATAGGGAGCGGTGCCGCGAGTGTCGCTGCGATAGTCGAGGCCGAGCGCATCGAGGGTACGGAGCGCGGCGGCCGAGGTGCGCCATCCGGGCGCCGCGAAGCATCGCGCACGCTCGCCCATCACCGCGCGAAAGGCTTCGAAGGCGTCGCCAATTTCAGTGCGGATGCCGGCGTCGCCAATTTCGTCGAGGCGATCCTGCCAGCGCACATGGTCGTAGCCGTGGACGCCAACCTCGAAGCCGGCGCGCGCGAGTTCGCGCATCAGATTGGGGAACGCCAACGCGATTGGCCGCGCCGGCAACAAGGTTCCCGACAGAACGGTGCGCAATCCGTACATCGAGACGGCGCGGGTCCGCCGCATCTTCTTGAGGAATCCCGGATTCTTGAGCACGCGTACGATCGCGCGGCCCGCATTGTCGGGGCCCATCGCAATCAAGAAGGTCGCCGTGACGTCGAGGTCGGTCAGCGCTCGCAGCAGACGCGGCACACCCTCGCCCAGCCCTTGATGGGTGTCAACGTCGATTTTGAGCGCTATTTCCATCGAATCAGCGACTCACAGAATTGGGTTCGTTTGCACAAAGAGCGAAGACTTCACGACTGGGCTTCCTTGCGAAACCATTCCATCGAGAGCCGCGTGCCCTCGCGCAGGGAGACTTTGGCCTCGACGCCGAGCAACTGGCGCATCTTGGTGTTGTCGGGAACGCGCCGCGGAATGTCCTCGTAGCTGTTGCCGTAAACCTCTTCCTGCGAGACGAATTTGATTCTGGACGTGGTCGGTCCGTAGAGGTCGAGCATCAAGGTGGCGAACTCGAGGACCGAGGTTTCGACATCGACGCCGATGTTGATGGCCTGACCGTCGGCGGCAGGATTCAGTCCGGCCTGAACGGTGGCGGCGACGGCGTCGGTCACATAGGTGAAGCATCGGGTCTGCGCACCGTCACCGATAACGGTAAGGTCGGCGCCGCGCAGCAATTGCCCCATGAAGATGGTGAAGAGCCGGCCAACATCGACGCGGTCGAGGCGCGGTCCGTAGATATTGAAGAAGCGGACGACCGTCACCGGCATTCCGAGCTTGTGGTAGGCGAAGCAGAAGTGCTCACCGACCGCCTTGGAAGTGGAGTAGCACCAGCGATCGATGGTGGTGGCACCTAGTACGCGGTCGTCATCTTCTTTCCACGGGACCTTGGGATTACGCCCGTAAACCTCGGAAGTGGAGCTGAAAACGACCTTTTTGTTGTACTTGTAGGCCGCTTTGAGGATGTTTTGGGTGCCGTTTACGTTGACATTGAGGGTTTCGTAGGGGTCGCCGACGTAGTATTCGACGCCAACCACGGCCGCCAGGTGGTAAATCAGGTCGGCTTTCGCGACTAAACCGTCGATCAGGTCCACGTTGAAGATCGAGTCGTGGATGTAGTGGAAGCGCGGCTGATCAAGCAGATGCCGCACCTTGACGATCGAGCCGGTATCGAGGACGAAAACCTCGTCGCCGCGCGCGATGAATGCGTCGGATAAATGAGAGCCCAGAAAACCCGCACCGCCCGTTATCAAAACCCGCATGGGACCTCCATCAGTCAAACCTAATGATACGCGGCGCGGCCGCGAGCGCTATCGTCGAGCCGGGCGCGGAAGGCTGACCGGCCTGCAGAACCTCGCGCGGAGCGGCTTCCACGCCGCCCTCTAATTGCACGCGAGTGAGGATGACGCTGCCGGCGCCCGCCGCAACTTCGACCGCGCCATCGGCGTGATGGGCGACGATCGTTCCGGGCGCGCCCGGAGCGCCCTCTTCCGCGCCGATCTTCGCGGTCCAGACATAGAGCTTGCGCCCTTCGATAAAGCCGAACGCCCCCGGATAAGGGTGGGTGACGGCGCGCACGAGATTAAAGATTCGGCGCGCGGGCCAGTTCCAATCGATTTGACCGTCGGCAGGCGTGCGGCGTCCGAAGTAGCTGCCCAGCGTAAGATCCTGCGGCCAGCGGGGTGCGGTGCCGGAGGCGATCAGCGGATGATATTCGCGGATCAGAGATGCGCCGAGCGGGACGATCTTGCGGTAGAGCGTGAGCGCCGTGTCGTCATCGGAGATCGGGACTGCGCGTTGCGCCACGATATCGCCCGCGTCGGCGCGCGCGACCATGTGATGCAGTGTGGCGCCGGCCTCGCTTTCACCATTCGCGAGCATCCAATTGACGGGAGCGCGCCCGCGATACCTGGGCAGCAGCGAACCGTGCAGGTTGTAGGCACCGAGCGGGGCCAAATCGATTAACTCAGTAGGAAGCATGTTGCGATAGTAGAAGGAGTAGATGATGGCGGGTTGGAGGGCGGCGACCTGGGCGATTTCGCCGGGGCCGATTTTTTCGGGGGTGTAAACCGGTATCGAATTGGCGCGGGCCAATTCTTCGCAGGAGCGCCACCAGATTTCTTCGCCGGGGGTGTCGCGATGAGTGAAGGCGGCCGCGATCGGCGCGTTCATCGCAAGCAGCGCCTGCGCACAGGCGTAACCAATCTCATGATACAGGAAAAGAACGCAGCGCGCATCTCGCACTGCCGCATCCGTGTGGTGCGAGAGTTCGTCCGGAGTGCGGGTCACGGGCGATGGGGCGGCAAGCCGGCGGCGTCGCCGGTGCTCTCACCGTGCACGGCACGGACGATATAGTTGGGCCGTCGCCGCACCTCGATATAGATGCGTCCGATGTATTCGCCGATCAGTCCGAGCGCCAGAAAAATCAATCCGACGAAGAGGAACAGGATCGCGAACAGGGTCCACAGCGCGCCCTCCTGCTGCGGTCCGTAGATAAAGCGATGGGCGAGCAGGATGGCGGCGAAGATCGCATCGAGGAAGAAGATGCCGAAACCGGTGAGGCTCAAGGCGCGCATCGGCAACATCGAAAAGCCGGTAATCAGATTGAGGCTCAGGTGGGCGAGGCTGAAGAGGTTGTACTTCGACTCACCGCCGGTGCGCTCGGCGTGCGCGACCGGAATTTCGGCGACGCGCTTGGCGAAGGTGTTCGCGAGGGCGGGGACGAAGGCGGCCTTCTCGTCGCATTCGACGACGGTCTCGATGATGTGGCGGCGATACGCGCGGAGCATGCAGCCGTAATCGTGCATCGGCACGCCCACGATCACCGAGGTCAGGCGATTTTGCAGACGCGAGGCCAGCCTGCGGTAGGCGCGATCCTGACGCTCCTCACGCCATCCGCCGACGACGTCGTTGCCGGCCTCGATAGCGTCGATCAGGCGAGGGATTTCCTCGGGGGGATTCTGCAGGTCGGCGTCGAGGGTGACGACGATGTCGCCGCGACAGATGCGGAAGCCGGCGAGCAAGGCAGAATGCTGGCCGAAATTGCGCGCCAGCTCGACTACGCGCACGCGCGCATCGCCGGCGGCGAACTCGCGGAGAATATCGAGGGAATCGTCCTGCGAACCGTCATCGACGAAAATCACTTCGCACCTGCGGCCGAGCCCGTTCACGACGGGCTGCAGCCGGCTCCAGAGCGCGCGGAGGTTGGCCGTCTCGTTGTAAACGGGGATGACAATCGAGACGAGTTCCGTCAACGGCGAATCGGTGTCGCGGATCGGCGTTATTCTGGTTGATATGCTCACTAGGTTATTGCGCGGCGACTTCAATCCGGAGCCGTAGCCGGGCTTGCAGGATCGCGATGATATGCGAATCGGTGCAATAGCGCATTCTGGCAAACCCCTGACGGCAGTTAAAGCCGACCCGGTGGGGACAGGTGATGGAAGCGTTGCCGGCAGTATCGTCAACAACAGGAGGGGGCGCAGGGTATCTGCAACAATCTGAAACAATTGGACCGTGACCGCCCAAGCTGGTTAAGCGAAGGTACTTGGATTGCGACACGGTGACCTATAGTTTTAGTTGCGACACTCCGATGATACGCGGGCACATCTCGGTTACCGCTGGTTCAAACAGGGCACGGGCCTACGCCCGATCAATCCCGTGTCCGTCACACCCATCACAGCGTCGCATCCGAATCGCGCAATTTGCGCCGCGCGGGCCTGGCCGAAACAAAGGCAGGCTGGGCGCGAGAGCATTGCGATCGGCGGCGGCGCGCTGAGCCGAAACTGAGGGAAGCAACCGGTGAGCGACAACAAGGTAGAAGGGGCGGGGGCGCCGGAAATTCAACTCGAAGCATCGAGTGTGATCAACGGCGACGGGGAGACGCATCCGGGAGTCGCGGCGACAAGCGAAGCGCATAGGGCGCCGGCGGCGACGGGCCAGTCGAACGGCGGTGCGCAGGTTCGCAACGAGAAGGCGGCGGCTGAGGAGCCCGATCAAAGCCTCGGCGCTTTTCTGATCGCGGCGCGCGAAGGCCGCGGCCTATCGGCCGAGGATGTGGTGCGCGAGACACGCCTGCCGCATCATTACCTGCGCATGATGGAGACCAACGACTACTCGGAGATCTCCGACCAGCTTTACCTGGTGCCATTCCTGCGGCGCTACGCGACATTTCTGGAACTGGATCAGGAAGACGTAGCGATGCGCTTCATCCGCGAAGTTCAGCGGGCCGACGCGAGCCCGCCGCCGGCTCGACTGGATCAACCGCTGGTGTCAGAACCGCGGCGGCATCGGGGATGGTCGGGCGGAATCCTGGTGCTGGGATTGCTGGTGGCAGCGGTGGGAGTTTACCTGTACGAGTCGGATCGGCATCGGCAGGTGACGGCCGACGCGCTGACGCCGCACGCGAGTGCGAGCGTGATCAGTGGATCGGATGCGAGCGGGTCCGGCTCCTCGACGACGACGCAAACGCAACCGCCTCAATAGCGCGGGCCTTCTGGCCGCTTCAGGCCTCGAAGTCGCTAATCTTGAAGACACCGGTTCGAGACGCGTCTTACCCTGAACGCGCTTTTCTGAACGCGCGCTGGCGTCCGCTATTTTCTGAATTCGGGCAGCACCTCCTCACTAACTGATGAGATGGTTTTCAAGATAGAACGAAAAGCCCGGATTAAACGACACACAAGTCCCAGTGATCGCTCCTCGCTTAATCAGACTTAACGCGCGAAAACCCCGCGCGTATAGATTGGTAAAGAAAAAGAACACCGTCGGAAATGGACTAGAAAACGATATCGTTATTTCTGATCCTACCGTCTCTCGCCAACACGCGCTTATCAGACGTCGCTTCCGCCGTTACTGGTTGATCGATTTAGAATCGACCAACGGAACGACTGTGAATCGCAGACCTGTGAAAAACCCGACGCCACTTGAAAGGGGAGACGAATTGAGGTTCGGCGCTGCGCGGTTCGTCTTTCTAAAATCGCCGGACACGCGCGAACTCACCAGACGATTCTCATTGAGTCGCGTGTTGGCAGCCATGTTGGCGCTGTTTGTGACCATGTTCGCGCTTACCGAATTTTTCATTAATCGGTCGCTGTTGCAAAAATTAGCCTTCCCTTCTAGCGGGAGTACCGACGTTTCCTCAAGGCCCCTGATTGAAGGTGCTACTGGTTCTCCAGCGGCATCGGCTGACAAACCGGGTTTGGGAGGACCGGTCCCTGCAAAAGCGGCATCCGTGTCGGCTGATTCAGAGCCAGATTGGCTCCGCGAATTGAATCGTTGGCGAGCGTCAGCCGGAGTTCCACTCGTTGACGCTGATCCCGATGAAATCCGCGGCGCGACGTCGCACGCGCGATACATAGTTAAGAATTACCTAGCTGGAAATCCGGAGACACCGCACCACGAGGAGCCAAGCAATCCCTGGTACACCCCAGAGGGAGGAAAGGTCGCTCCAATCGGGGACGAAGCAGAGGAATATGGACCCGGGATCGGAACGGTCACTTCACCGATGCATGACGTGGATGGTTGGGTGGATGGCGCGTTTCATCGCCTCGGTCTATTGGCACGCAATCTCACTGCGGCCAGTTACGGCAGTTATTGCGAAAATAACGCCTGCGCCTCGGTTCTGGTTCAGGCTTCGCGGCAAGATTCCAATGCTGACACCATGTGGTACGGAAAATTTCCAGAGCCTGTGATGTTCCCTTCAAACGGGTCCACGCTTACTGGCGCCCAAACTACCCTAATTTCTGGTGAATGGCCTGAACCGCTTTCGCTTTCCTGCGCGGGCTACAATCAACCCGTCGGCTATCCGATTACACTTCAATTTGACAGCAGGTTTGTTCCGAAACTTCTATCGTATGGTCTCACTCAGAATGATGTTGCCGTGCCAGTTTGCGGTTACGCTTCGGACAGCTACACGAATTCCGATGGGGCCACTCAGGAGTGGGGGCGGAGGGGCCTCAAAGGCAATGGTGCCATTGTATTGATACCGCGTGAACCGCTGAAACTAGGGGCCGTTTACACGGTGACCGTCAATGTTCAAGGAGAAGATGACCCCTTTGGCTGGGGTCCCAAATCCACGTTCGCGGGCCAAATGCGGAGCTATACTTGGTCGTTCTCAGTCGCGCCCTGACAACGTTTTAATCTGTGACGCCGATGCGCTGACGCCGCACGCGAGTGCGAGCGTGATCAGCGGATCTGATGCGAGCGGGTCCGGCTCCTCGACGACGACGCAAACGCAACCGCCTCAATAGCGCGGGCCTTCTGGCCGCTTCAGGCCTCGAAGTCGCTAAACTTGAAGACACCGGTTCGAGACGCGTCATGTCCTCAGCGCGCGCCAGGCCTTGGCCTATTTTCGGAATTTCGGCAAGACTTCCTCGCCGATGCGCTGGATGCACTCCATCACCTTTTCGGGAGCGGGGCCGAGCGGGATGCGCAGGCGCAGGATGAACCAATCGATGCCGCCGAGCGCTCGATTCCAGAAATCCAGCTTTTCGAGCCAATCGGCTGGCGTACCCATAATCGGGTAGCCGAGCGGGCGGATTTTATCGAGCGTGAAATCGGATTCGCTGTTGAATTCGGGGGTCGGCGTGAGCATCCCCCACTTAAAGTAAAACTTGCATTCCTCCAGCCACAGGCGTCCGAAGGTCTGCTCGGCCTCTTCCATCGAGGAAGCCAGCCATCCGTCGCGCAGCAGGACAATGTGCGGGGTCTTGCCGGCCTTGATCGCAGCCTCCCGATAAATCTCAACTTGAGCTTTAATTTCCTCGATACGATCGAAGAACGGCGCCATCGTCCAGGCGTCACCGAGGCGGCCGGCGCGCGCGATTGATTTGGGGCCGAACGCGCCGATCCAGATGGGAGGACGCGGGCGCTGAAAGGGCTTAGGAGTGACGTGGATGGCGTCGTAATTGAAGTATTTGCCATGGAACGCGAAGGGCTCGGTGGTGGTCCACGCGCGATTCATAATCTCAAGTGATTCTTCAAAGCGGCCTTCGCGCTGCTTAATCGGGACGCCCAGATGGGCGAAATAGTCGGGATGGTAACCGACGCCAACGCCGAGCGTCAGGCGGCCATGCGAGAGCACGTCGATAAGGGCGACCGATTGCGCCAGATGCACCGGATTGTAGAGCGGGGGCATGAGGATGTCGGTGCCGATGCGGACGCGGCTGGTGCGCGCGGCGATGGCGGCGAGCAGCGGCAACGGACTCGGGAACATGCATTCGGTGCGCGCGTGACGCTCGGGCACGAAGACCCCGTCGAAGCCGTGGCGCTCGGCCTGCTCGGACTCGATCAACAATTGATCGGCGAAACTGGCACTGCGCTCGGGGGTGGGTTCGGCTTGTTGATAAGGGCCGCCATGAGTATCGGGCATGTAGCCAAAGGAGAGCATCGGATGCACCTCGCGCGGGCGATTGAGGGACTTGCCAAGGCGCTCCAGCAAGCGAGCGCAAAGCTAATCGAAGGCGACGCGGCCAACCGTATCAAATCTGTGGCCGAAGCAAAAAGGCGCGTCTTGCTTGGTTTCGGATTAGAGCCTAGAAGGTGCTTTAGACCCGCTCCGCACGAGACCCAAAACCCGGGATTTGTTCAACGCCGGCCGAAACAGGAGAAACTTATGGCTCTTGGAAAGGTGCTCGGTGAGTTCGTGCTCAAGGCTATGTCAGTCAGACAGAGTTCGCTTGGCGGAGATCGCCGGAGGGTGGAGATTGACCTCGCGGGCGAATCGAGTGGAGAGGTTCCCGGACAAAATATCGGCACGCTGGCGGTCGAGACCACGGGAGACAACAATCGCCCCGCGACGTGGACCTACACCGGCGTGTTGCTGGCGAAGTCGGGCGCAGTAATTCAACTCTCAGGCAGCGGCGTCGGGATACGCACCGGCCAGGGTCACAAAGCGCGCTATCGCGGCTCTGCGACCTATTACACGGACGATGCCAATCTCGCGTCGTTCAATAGCGTCCTCGGGGCGGTGGAGAGCGAGGCCGATCCGGCAACGATGACGCTCAAGGGGACGACCTACGCGTGGGACTAGACGAGTTGCGATGGGGCAGCGAATCGAAGCGGTGAAGTGAAGCGCGGAGCGGGTCTGCGCTCGCTATACTGGTCGATCTAACCTCGTGTCAGGCGTGGCGAAGGATTGAAGTTGCGGGATTGTGCCCTTGGCCGCCGCCGTGTGGCATTATCGATATATGCCGAAACCCTCAAGGAAGCGCGACACAGGCGACGGAACGCGGGGCATCGTGGAAGCCGCGGCCCAGGACATCGAGTTGACGATCGAACAGGCGGAGGAAGCGGCGAAGAAGGCGGCCCATTCGGCCGGAGTGGCGCTGGGCCTGACGCGAGACGAGGCGGCGCCGGCGGATCGATCATCGAAGAAAGCGGCTGCGAGCGCGAAGAAGCCGGCACCATCGCGGGCGAATCGCAGCAAGCCCAAACCTAGGCAGTAGCCACGCAGCGATCGGCTACGAAGGCCTCGCGTCGCCTTTCGCAATGGAGTGCGGGCGCTGTTTCGTAGCGTGATAACGGGGCTTCCTGTTATAGTTCACGGACTTGAGCGCGCACCGCATTAGAGTCGGGCGCGCCTCGCAAAATCGTACTCAGGAGAAGCAAATATGCACGTCGGAATGGCAGTGATCTTCCAGGGACAGGGCGACGGACGCACTGACCGCAATGTTTATCGCAACGAGTTACGGCTGGGCGACCTCGCGGAGCCTCTCGGCTTCGATTCGATCTGGGGCGTCGAACATCATTTCACCGACTACACCATGTGCCCCGACGTGCTGCAGTTCCTGACCTATTTCGCGGCGCGCACGGAGCGCGTGCAGTTGGGATCGATGGTAGTGGTGCTGCCGTGGCATAACCCGATGCGCGTGGCCGAGCAGATCGTGATGCTCGATCATTATTCGAACGGGCGCTTCATCCTGGGCCTCGGACGCGGGCTGGGACGAGTGGAGTTCGAGGGCTTCGGGGTGAACCAGGAAGCGAGCCGGGACCTGTTCATCGAATCGGCGGAGATGATCCTGGGGGGCCTCGAAACCGGGGTATGCGAGTACAACGGCAAGTTCATCCAGCAGACCAAGCGTGCGCTGCGCCCGGCACCGTTCAAGTCGTTCAAGGGACGGACGTTCGCTGCGGCGGTCTCGCCCGAATCCTCGGAGATCATGGCACGGCTGGGCATCGGCCTGCTGATCATCCCGCAGAAGCCGTGGGACATGGTGGTGAAGGAGCTGGCGGACTACGGCACGCTCTATCGCAAGGTGAACAACGCGGAGGCGCCGGCGCCGATCGTCGGCGGCTGGACCTATTGCGACGAGAACCGCGATCGCGCTGAAGAGATGGCGCGCAAGTATATCGGCGGCTACTGGAAATCGGTCATTCGCCATTACGAACTGGTCGGCGATCATCTGACCAAGATGAAGGGCTACGAGTCGTACAAGGCGATGCAGGAAAACGTCAACGCGCCGGGCGGCGTCGACAAGATGACGGACTTCTTCCTCGGCCTGCAGGTCTGGGGCACGCCCGAGATGTGTTACGACAAGATCCTCGACGTCCATAAGCGGACGCGATCGCAGGCCTTCAACGGCGTCTTCAGTTACGGTGCGATGCCGTATGACCTGGCCGAAGGGAGCCTGCGGCTGTTCGCGAATGAAGTGATGCCCGAGTTGAAGAAGGTAGTTCCGGCGGAGGAACAGGCCATCGCGCGCGCGGGCGTAGGCCATCACGCGGAGCCCTCTGCGTTCCGTCTCCAGGCCTAATCGGACGGCGCGACTGCAAAGTGTAATCGAAGGGCGGCCGGCTCCTCAGCCGGCCGCCCTTGTTTCAGCCGTACCGGGCGCCCTGCCCTAACGATCGATCTTCGATGCCGACGGCGCTCCAGATTTCGACCGCGATCTGGCAGGTAGCGATGTCGTCGCAGATTGCTCACAAGCACGATCGCATTCAGAACTCTCGATGAAGAAGCTGTTCGGCATATTCGCGTTGATCGTGTTCGGGTTCGGGCTCGCACTGGGAGTCGCCGACCTCGGCATCCGCGTCGCGAATCATTGGTTCCCCTACTTCTACTGCTACGATCAGTATCGCGGATGGGGCCTGAATCCGGGCGCACATGGGCGCTACAAGCGCGAGGGTGAGTCCTACGTGCGCATCAACAGCGACGGCTTTCGCGGCCCCGATTATGCGAAGGCGAAGCCGCCCGGGGTGGTTCGCGTCGCGATCATCGGCGATTCGTATGCGGAAGCGATCCAAGTTGACGAGAACAAAACATTCACCTCGGTGGCCGGTCGCGAATTAGCAGATTGTCCATTGCTCAAGGGCAAACGCGTCGAAGCGATGAACTTCGGCGTGGACGGGTACGGTACGGCGCAGGAGCTGATCACGCTGCAGCGCAAGGTGTGGGCTTACTCGCCCGACATCGTGGTGCTGGCGATCTTTCTGGGTAACGACGTGCGCAACAATTCGGTGGTGCTCGAAGGCGATCAGTGTCGTCCATTCTGGACCTACGACGGCGATCGCATGAAGCTCACTGGTCCGTTCATCGATAAGCCAAGCTTCAAGTTGTGGTGCATGGCGCGTTTCGATTACCGCGATCTGCGCCTGCTGGATCTGTTTACGAATAGCTGGGAGATCGTCAAAGGGGGGCATCGTGGCCCGACTGCGGAGCAACCGGTCGAGCGAGCGATCAATTACAGCATCTATACGCCGCCGGTCGAGAAATCATGGCAGGATGCATGGCGGGTGACGGAGGGGTTAATCGCGGCGGTGAACGACGAATGCGTCCGTCATGGCGCGATGTTTCTCGCGATGACCGAAGACACTGGAATCCAGGTGTGGCCGGATGCGGCGATGCGCGAAAAGTTTCAAAAGCGGTTGGGTGTGAGCGATCTCTTTTATCCCGACCGGCGCATTGCGGCACTCGGCCAGCGCGATGGGTTCGCCGTCCTTACACTGGCTCAGCCGCTACAACAATACGCCGAGGAACATCACGTTTTCCTGCATGGGTTCAAGAACGGGCCGATGGGATTTGGACATTGGAACGAGGCGGGACATGCAGCCGCGGGCCATCAGATCGCGCAGAAGTTGTGCGCGATGATCGCGGTGGGCAAGTGCGAAAGCTGCGGGAAGTAATCGAGCTGGCGCGGAAATCCGGAAGGGTTTATGCGGCGCCAATGCGGCCGTTGGCGATCACTTCGCGATAGAGCTCAAGCGTGCGATCAACCATAGTCTCAATGCTGAATTCTTCGCGCGCGCGGCGTGCGGCAGCGGCTCCATATTTTTCGCGAAGGCCGGAATCGTCGAGCAACCGATTAATCGCGGACGCCAACTCGCCGGAATCGGCGGGAGTAACAGTAGTTCCGGTCACGCCATCCAGGGACACGAAGGGCACGCCCGAGAGCAGCCGGGTGTTGACGACGGGCTTGCCGCAAGCCATCGCTTCGAGCTGAGCGATACCGAAGGCCTCGCTGCGCGCAATCGATGGCATTACGAAGACGTCGGCTGCATGGTAGTAGCCGATTACCTCGTCCTGTGAGACTCGCCCAAGGAAGGTGATTCGATCCCTAACGCCTGCTTCGAAAGCTTGACGTTCTAGCTTCGCCTGCAATGGTCCTTCGCCGACCAGCAGCAGATGGCCGTTCACGGAAGCCATCGCCTGGACCAGGTATTCGAAGCCCTTGTAGTACACCATCCGGCCAACGGCGAGCACGATGCGCGGCCCGTAACGGCGACGAATTTTCGCAGCGATCTCGACGTCGCGCGGCCTGAAGGAATTCGCGTCGATCCCGAACGGAATGACCCGGCAAAGATCGCGGTTGCGCGATAGTATCGCCGAGCTATCGACATAGTTTGGCGAACTCGCGATCAGGGCCGAAGCGCGGCGGAGTATCGCATTGTCCAGTGGCCCGAGCATCCGGGCCATCGTTTGCTGCCGAACGATGTCGCTGTGCCAGGTAATGACGAGGCGCCCGGGGTGCCCGCTGGCAAGATATGCGAGCGCTGCGAGCGGATTGGGCAGATGCAAATGGATAATGTCGGCGCGAGTATTACGAATCTCGCCGGGCATGGTCGGACATACGGGTGAGGCGCCGAGGTTGAAGAGCCGCGGCAATCTCCTGACTTTTACCTGATCGATCTCACTCGCAAGCAGACGGGCGGTTTCGTTGGCGACGATTACATTGACGGTGATTGACTTCGTCAGCTCGCGGCACAACGCCTGGAGGTGGCTCTCGATACCGCCGCGAAACGGCGGGTAGAACTTGCCCAGATGCAGGACGCGCATTGAGGACCCGTGATCGATCCCGGCCATGCCCGGCAATTCAGCGGGCGCTGCGGAAACGACGGTCCTAACGGAGGCATCGCCGGCCAATACTTCGCTTGCGACACCATCGCTTGCAGTCCTTAGTTTCATCCAGTGAACCTCCGAAAGTAACCAGATCGGCCTATCAAGTTATGCGGGCAGTTCGACTAGCGCCCAAGTCAGGAGCCTGGGAAAAGGGGCGAGACTAGCTCCCACGACACCGATTTCACGCGGACGATTGCGCGGCTTCAGCGGCGATCTGTCGATACAACTCGGCGTAGCACCGAGCATACTCGCTCCAGGAAAAACCCGCGGCACGTTCGAGCGCGGCGGCTCCTCGCCTGGTCCAACCGGCTGAGTCGTCGGTGCGCTCCCGAATCAAACTTTGGGCAATCGCAGAAAACGCGGGCACGTCGCCGACCGGAGCAAATTGTGAGGCCGCGCCACCGACCTCGCGCAGAACCGCGAGATCGCTCGCAAGGACTGGCGCACCGCACGCCATCGCTTCGACCAGTGGGAGGCCGAACCCTTCACGCTCGGAAGTGACCAACACGAGCGCGGCGCGCCGGTAAACCGCGGCGAGCACCTGCGAGGTGACGAACGGCAGCATTACAGCGGCGTCTTCCACATGAAGATCGCGCGCGAGATCCACCTGATCGTTCGTGAAAGGCCCGCCCACACGCACGAGCCGTGCACTCGGATTCGCTTCACGGATTGCGGCGAAAACGCGGAGCAAGAGGTCGATTCGTTTGCGCGGAATCGTACTGCCGACATGGAGGATTTCGAGCGTATTCGCGCCAATCGGACCGAGCATCCGCTCAGCCTCACAGTCGGCCGCGGGATCAGGTTGCGGCGAGAAAACCGCAGCGACGCCGTTATGAATGGTCACCGCCCGATCTGCCGCGATCAGGCGATGTTGGAGCAACTCGTCGCGCGTCGCATCGCTGTCGCAACCGACCATCGCCGCAGATTGAAGACCGCGCAGTTGTCGAGCCGCCATCAGCTTGAGCGGTGCCGCGACGAGCCACCGACCGCGCGGCGAAATCGCAGCTTCGTTCACGGCGTGAGGTTCGGCGCTAGACTCAAGTGCAACTCGAAACGCGTCGAGGTCATGGCAGGTGACGATCACTCGGCCCTTCGCGACGTAGTGCGCGAGGTGGGCATAGCTGTGATCGGTGATGTGAAAAACGTCGAAATTTCGGCGCAGCCGCCGCAAAAGGCGTGGATAATCGAGGAACCGATTCAGCAGACGGTCCAGGTTGAATTTTGTCGGGCCACGACCATCGTGATCACCGCGATCACGCGAAAATCGCCGCCTGAAGGGTGGGCGGACCAGCGATGGAGTAATGTGGCCGGCCTGTTCAACGCGCAAGCGGTCGAAGAGCGAGTCGGCAACCAAATCCATACTCGGCCAGCGCTCTTCGGCGAAATCCGCTACCACCGCCACCCGCACCCTCGAATCGCGCAACTCGATTAGCTCGCCTCTGATATCCGAACGCTATTCAATGGCTCCGCGCATGTGCGACGCGGTTCGCTAGCGATCACGAGCGTCCGCCGTCGAGCAACTCCGAGAAGAACTGCAGATGGTCGCGCGCTACCACTGGCCACGAGTACGCCGAGCGCGCGCGGGCGATACCTATGGACGACAGTTCCGAGCGCTTCGCCGGATCGCCGATCAATTCGCCGATCGCGCTAACCCAGCCGTCTTCGTCACGCTCTCCAACGATTACGCCTGCGTCCTGCACGACATAGGGAAGTTCACCGCTATCGCTCGAAATCACCGGTATGCCGCACGCGAAGGCCTCGACCACCATCCGCCCGAACTGTTCGCGCCAACGCGGGGTCGCCTGACTCGGTGCACAGAGCACGTCCATCACATTGAGATGAGCGGGCACCTGATCGTGCACGACATCCTTCACGATACGAACACGGTCGCCATAACGTGCGGCCCATTGCCGCAGCGATTCTTCGAGCACGCCACCACCGACAAATAACGCGCGCCAGGGCTCGGTCACACGATCGAGCGCGCGCATCAGCAAACCGACGCCCTTCTCCTCGACGAAGCGGCCCATATAGCCGACCACCGGCGGACCCGGCTGCGACCAACCCAGGCGCACTTGCACGGCGTCGCGCGCGGCGGAATCGGGACCAAATTGTTCAACGTCAACCCCGAGAGGCATCACGCGATGCGGCTTGCAACCATAGCCGCGCGCGAGCATCGTTTCGATCACGAGCCGGCCACTCCCCATCCATCCAGTGCAGCGATCGACGCAATACTTTTCGATCGCAGAGAAGGGCGGCGGATAACGCTTGGAGATATTTTGTGCCGTCCAAAAGACTAACGGCGTCGCGCGCGGCGTCCACCACGCGACCTGTCCACCCGCCGCGATGTACGGCTCTTCCCAGCAGTGCACGAGGTCCCACGGTTGCCGCAACAGTTCGCGCGCACGATAGCCGTAAACGAACAAGTGCACGCGGCTGCTGAAGTGGGTTGGGACTGCCTCGACCCGGCATAATTCTCCATCGATTCGTTCGAGCGAGATGGGTCGCAAATCCCCATGAAAGAACGCGGGCGCGACGGCCGTGATCTGCCATTCGTCACGCCCGGCGCGCGCCATCTCGTGCGCCAGCCGCCGATTGAGCGCGACGCAGTACGAATGCGCGATCGAAAGAATTCGGCGTGGCCGCCGATTCATTGACGCTGCATCGACATACTGCGGGAGGCTCGCTCAGACATTGCGATGTGACGAAGCGGTCATCAGAGTACGGCCGAGTCGCGGCCAATAGGTCGCACCGGAAGCGATTGCGCTTGCGGCAAAATCTCATCAATGACCTTCGTCAACGCCTCGAGGTGCCGCTCAGGAGCGAAGCGCCTGGCGAGTTCAATTGCACCGCGCCGCAGTCGGGCATGTTGAAACGGATCACGCAGACAACGCACGATCGCATCGGCGAGGGCCGCCGGCGATGGCGGCACGCCGTGAGCGAGCGCTCCATTGACGCCTTCGGTGAGCCATTCGGGGATACCGCCGGTAGCGAATGCGGCAGCCGGCAATCCACGCAATCCGGCTTCGGGTCCAACGAGCCCGAACGGTTCGGGCCAGAGGCTCGGCACGACCAGCAAATCGGAGGCATCAAAGAGCGACGTCAGCGCGACGGAGTCGATCCATCCAGTGAATTCGACGCGCAGAGCTGGATGATTGCGAGCGGTAGCTTCGGCGCGCCGGGTCCATTCGAAGCGCGCACCACCTTCACCTGCGAAGGTCATTACCAACGGACGGGAGAGTGCAGACGAAATCATCGGGAGCGCATCGAGCAAGATTCTTCCACCCTTGAGCGGTTCCATTCGCCCGGCGAACAACAGCCGCAAGGGAACGGTTGCAGATGCGCCGAAGCCGTCCGAAATCTGCACCGGTGGGATTAAGTCCGTAGTCTCGAGCGGCCCGCCAGTACGATCGACTATCGGGTAGCCGACGCAGCGTACCAATTCGGCCGAGAGCCCATTTCGAATATGCTCCTCGCGCATATAACTGGAGGCGGTGAGAACCGCTCGAGCGCTGCGCAGCAGAGCGAGCCGTCTTGCGGCCTGGCGAAAATCTTCGACCATTGTGAGCGGGTTGAGCCCGCCGCAGCGTCGCGGATAAAAGTTCAAGACACACCCCGCGCCAAGGCTTCGCGTACAGGGCATGTCAATGGGAAACGCGAAGGCCTTTCTTCCGCTGATGCAGGCCGCACGATAGTCATGAGCAAAGATCATCGCCGGCGCCAACATCAGGGTTTGCGCTTCAATCTCCGGGTCGGAAAGACCGTGCGAATAAATCAGATCGGGCTGCCATCGGCGGAGCGAGTCCAACGATTGCCGAGCGCCCATCTCGTTCACGGACCAGGCCGGTGCATTCCTCGGGCGACTTATCGTTCGTGACGTGGACGGGCCAGCAGATTCGCAGAAGAACGAGATTTCATGGCCCAACGCCGCGAGCAACGGCACGACGGTATCGAGATAAGTTTCGACGCCGCCAACCACTCGCGCATTGCGCGTGACTATCGCTAGGCGCGCTAGACGCACGCCGGTGCTCGCAATGCTTCGATGGTATGGCGCGAATCAAAACGCTCCGCATAGAGCGCCTTCGCTGCGGTCGCGTAACGGCACCGCCGAAGGGGGTCGTGACTAAGTCCGTGGACCGCCGAGGCGAACCCCGCGGTATCTCCTGCTCGCACGAGCACGACCGCGCCGCTCTGCTCCCATAGTGGTTCCGTAAAAGATCCCGCGTTAGTCACGATGGCGCGTGCGTGATCGAGGGCCGCCATGATGGTCGTGCGGCGTGAACTGACACCGTCCGGATAGGGCTGCATCATAACGTCGCAGGACGAGATCGCGAGCGAGACTTCATCGGCGGGGAGCGCGCCGGTTGCAATGATACGCGGGGCCAGCGCGGGAGAATCCCTTGCGAGCAGTTGCCGGAAGGCATCTCCGTTGGCGCCGATCAGCAGGATCCTAGCCGATGAATCGGAAGCGAGAACGAGCGGAATGATCGCGCGCAACATTGCTGCTATGGCCGTCGGACAAGTGCCGAAATGACCAATGATACGACCATCGTCCGGCTTGATCGCGCTCCGCGTGCGAGCGACTCGCGCGTCGTCGTCGATCGGTGGAATCGCACTTGGCACGGGCAACCAGACAACGGATTGTTCGCGCGAGATGTACTTGCGCAAGGGCGCTCCCCACGCAGGCGTGGCGACGAAGATTTGTGCAGCCGAACTTGCGACCAGTCTCGCCATCACTCCCGTCACCTTGTCGAGCAAGCGATGACGGACCGAAGCGCCGGGCGCCACTCCTAGTTGGACCTCGTGGAACATCACGGTAACGCCGCCGTTTCTGCGCGCATGCGCGTATAGCCACAAACAAAACGGCAGGTTCATCGCCTTGAAGCCAAAGGCATGCGGTACGTATTGCACCAGTAATCGATGATCCGAACGGCCTCCGATCAGGCGGGCGAGCTGCAACAGGCCGCTCGGGCCGAAGCCTCCGCGCAAGCGATGGATCGTGACACCGTCATCGCGCAAATCGAATTCCGCGCATACTGGCGCGTAAACATGAACTTCATCTCCGGCTGCCGCGAGTCCACGAGCGACGACGCGTGAGTAGTCGCTGACGCCGCCCGGCTGGGGAGGATACTCACCGGTAATTAGATGCCAGCGATACAATGCGCGGGCGTCCCAGAGATGTAGTATCTGCGAGCGCCCATGGCGATCGATTTACAGAATCGGCCAAAGCTCCGGAGCTCGAGCAACCTCTCGATCGGACCGCCGTCGCGACCGGTCCAACCGAAACCTACGGAGACCCGGCTTACAATCGCAAATTGTTCCGTGAGCAATCGCCGCAATTGTAGCGGTGAACACCCCCGTACGTGACCTTCCATGAGCGTTACAGTGAAATCGCGACTCCGCGTGATCCTGATCAAGCGGTCGGCATTCCAAAGATTCGGCACGTTAACCAACAGCAGACCGTTCGGCCGCGGCACGCAGGCAGTTTCGGTAATCGCAGCGGAGCCATCGGAAATATGCTCAATGATCTCGGAACAGATTACAGCTCTAATGCGTTATCGCGGAACGCGAGCTTGAACGCGTCTGCGTGCGCCAGAGAAATTCCCGGCGATCTTTGGGCGCGAGCCGGAGAAAGTTCACGGTGAAATCGATTCCTAATACCCTCTTTCCTTCCCGCACAAATGCAAACTCGTAGGTGAGATTTGCGCCGCAACCGAGATCGTGCTGCGCAGTCTTAGTCTCCTTGGTCGCTTCCGAATTTTCCATTGCGTTCTTTTTGCTCTGCCAGATGGTCTAGCGCTCAACCTGCGCATCCGCATAGACGCGGAGGCAGCGACGCACGACATCGGCCCAGGCGAACTTTTCGAGCACGCGCCAGCGCGCCGCAGTGCCCATCGCAGCGGCTTCGGAAGGATGGTCGCGCAGCCAACCGATGCGATCGGCAAGGGCTGCAGGATCGTTGGGCGGTACGATAAAGCCCGACACGCCATCCTCGACGATCTCCGGCATGCTGGCGACGCGGGTACAGATCGCGGGCCGGCCGCAAGCCATCCCTTCAAGCAGCGTCTGACCTAGCAGTTCGGGCACGCGCGTCGCTTCTCCATAGATCGTGCGATAGACGCTCGGCAGCACGACGCAGAGCGCTCC
Source organism: Binataceae bacterium (SeqCode) (assembly GCA_036489375.1). Classification (GTDB taxonomy): domain Bacteria; phylum Desulfobacterota; class Binatia; order Binatales; family Binataceae; genus JADMIL01. The sequence goes on from DASXFX010000134.1 coordinate 19,052, forward strand.
TTGATATTCCTTGATCAGTTCCGCGTCATCGCAATCCTGCCGAAAGGTCACGCGCTTGCCGGCAGCCAAGCGCTGCAAATCGGTGAAGAACCTGTCGTCGCCACCGCGCCCGATAATTTTCAACTGCAGATCGGGCGCCATCGCGGTGATGAGATCGTTGACGCCCTTGTGCGGCAGAATCCGCCCGGCATATACCACCGGGCCATCCGGAACCGGGGCCGCCGCCGGGCAAAATTTCTGGCTATCGACACCGCCGAGGATAACGTGCGCGAACGCCCTCCCCTCGTGGCCGAAAGCTTTGCGGCTGTACTCGCTAAGATGCAGATGACCGTCGAACCAGTTGTCAGTCGAGACGTAGGCCGAGACATCCCACGCGCCACCGCCGAGATCGGTCACAAACACCCGCCGCCGCAGTGCACGGCACACAATCGCAGCGATACTGGTCGTCAGCACATGCTGCTGATAACAATGCACGACGCTGGCGCCGCGCAGATGCGTGATCATCGAGAGCGCCAATGGATTCCCCGGGTGCCCGCGCACATACCAGGGATTTCCTATGACCCGTACTTCAAGATTGCCGATGCGTTCACGCCGTTCGTGCGGACCGAACGCGAGCAGCACAGTTTCAACTTCATCGGCCATGTGGCGCGCGAGTTCGAAGGCGTAGCGTTCACCACCGCCAAAGACGCCGTCTTCGCCGAAAATCGCCGGAACAATGTGCAGAACTCGCAAGAGTCGGGAACTACGCGGGTGCGGCGGGGCCTTGGGCTCGCCATGGGGCGTTGGCGACAGCGCGCAGGTTCGCGTCATACTCCCGGTTGCAGTTAATCAATCCGACGAGACGGCCAAAATAGTTCTCGATGCGCAGGACGTCGTCATCGCCTTCGTACCGCGGCGATGATCGGCCAAACACTTTGTGGGGCCTTCGCAGCAGATTCAGCAACAGGTTCCTGACCGTCAGGCTAAACTGGCGCATCCATGCACCGCGAACAGGTGCAAGGTCACGCGCCCCTGGCTTATCCAGCGCAGCTAGATACGGATCGATCATAACCAGGCAACCGGTTCGCTTGCGTTGCAGAGTGCGAAAGTAATCCCACGTCAGGCGCCCCGCCGGAATAAAGTGTTGCAAGCGGAGATCAGGATCGAACCATAGCTTCCATCCAGCAAGCCGCACCGCGAGACAAATCTCCTGGTCCTCGCCCTGAGCCGTGGTAAGAAATCTGAAGCCGCGCGTGCGCAGACCGTGCCACACGGATTTGCGCAGAGTCAGCCCCGCACCCCAAAGCATAGGAACCTCGGTGCCGCGATCGTAGTCTGGACCAATCGCGTAGAAATTCTTGAACCTCGCGAACCAGGTGGGCGGCGGGACTTCCGGAACAGCCTCGCAATAGCCGCCGATTGCGGCTGCCTCCGGGTGCGCAGCCATGATTTCGACTACGCGACGGACCCAGCTGTCGCTAACCCAGTTGTCATCATCGATGAAGCTAACCAACTCGTAGCGGATGCGATCGAGCGCACATTCGCGAGCATAGGTGAGGCCCAGCCGTGGCTCGCGAATAATTCGCATCGCGACCGGATTGTCATCACCCCATAGACGCCGAGCGATCTCCGCGGTCCCGTCGGTGGAGGCGTTGTCAACGATCAAGACCTCCCATTTCAGCCTCTCGCAACCGCGTTGATTCTTCAGATGATCGAGTGTAGCCGGGAGACGTGCGGCGCCGTTGTATACGCAGATGACGACCGAGACACCGAATTCAATTGCATCCGAGTTTGTTGCGAGAGTTGATCTGCCGCCCGCATCCGGAAGGTAGTTCGAAGGGTCCGTGAGCGACATGAGCGAGCTATTCCTCGACCCCCTGGGAGGTGGACGACGTCCCGATAACTCGGCGCCGATTGGCGCGCCCGAAAAGATGCGGCACGAGACCGCACTGCAATAAATAACGCGGGCTACGCCACGTCGCGCGGACCAAAGTTCGACACGCCGGAAGAATCTCGCCACGGTCGCGCTGCATCACCGCCTTTGCAACCAAAGAACTGGCCAGCACCCGGTCCATCTCGGCGGCGAGCGGACGTACGGCGCGGCCGTAGCGGTTCCGGACCGCGCGAGTAAAAGCCTTGCGACCACCGCCGTACTTGTCGCCGACACGAGAGAACTCGAGCGTTCGATAGATGGTCAGCGGTTCCGTTATGTATTCAAATACACCCAGCTCCCGTGCACACATCCACAAGTACATGTCGGAAAAATTAGTCAATTGCTCGTTGAAGCCACCACAAGCGACAAACGCGGAGCGGCGTATAGTGACGGCGCTCGGGTAGATCCGCCAGCCGCGCATGAAGAGATCGCTGAGTGACGGTGCGCGTCCGACGACCCAAGGGGCTCCGCGGCTACCATCCTCGTGGAGCGGGATGACGTCGCCAAAGGCGAGCGTCGCATATGGATTTCGATCAAGCGCCGCGCAAGTGAGTTCAAGGCGGCCTGGAAGCCATAAATCGTCAGCATCGAGGAACGCAAGATATTCCCCCTGCGCAATCGCCGCGGCCGGGTTGCGCGAACGAGTGAAACCCCGATTAGGATGCTCCATCTGGCGAATTCTATTACCATAGCCGGCGATTAGAGCCGCGGTTCCATCGGTCGATCCGTCATTGACCACGATGACTTCGTGACCGTCAATCTCTTGAGCAAGTGCGCTATCGATAGCTTGGGCAAGGGTGGACTCGCTGTTATACGTGGGAATTATTGTTGACACCCGCATCGTGGCTCCCCCCCACCAACGGCTAGTCGTCAAATAGCCGCCAGTTAGCATCGCAATGCACTGGGCCACCGGAAGCCGGCGGAAGACGACCGCTGCCGGTAACATCGGCAGCCAGCACTTCGAAACTCGTCGCATCATCAATCACGTCGAAATCGCCGTTCGCATCGCCGAGGTAGAGGTCGATCGTGTAGGTGCCTGGCATCAAGGGAATTTTTTCGATCTCACAGACCACGGTACCGCGCACGAGCGGATTGCAGAGGATGAGCTGTTCGCAGTAGCGGTCGCTCGCACAAAAGACCGGCGCCCCGTAAGTGGTCTTCACAATCGCGCCGAGCACCGGGCGGAGCGGACTGTCAGCCGCATAGCTGACCCGAATTTCGAGCGGATCACCCATACGTACCACACCTGCCGGCGCTGCACCGCCACTGCGTAATTCGACCCGCGTCATCGTCGGGACACAGTGATTGCGCCGGCCGGGATGCTCCTCCAGTGAGCGCTCGCCAGAACCCAGTTCGGCGCCCTCGGCGATATACTCGGAAAGGATTTCGAGCGCCGCGCCACGGGCTTCGAGTCGGCCGTTCTTAAACATCAGACAGGCGCTGCAGAGCGCTTCGATCGAAGCTGTATTGTGGCTGACGAAGAGAACCGTGCGGCCTTCGCGTGCGACGTCGCCCATTTTGCCCAGGCATTTCTTTTGAAAGGCGGCGTCACCCACCGCCAGTACTTCATCGACCAGCAGAATTTCGGGATCGAGATGAGCCGCGACGGCAAACGCGAGGCGCACGTACATGCCGCTGGAATATCGTTTTACCGGGGTGTCAACGAACTGCTCGATTTCGGCGAAGGCCACGATCTGATCGAACTTGCGAGCGATTTCGTTACGCCGCATCCCCATAATCGCGCCGCTGAGAAAGATGTTTTCGCGGCCCGTCAGCTCCGGATGAAAGCCGGTGCCGACCTCTAGCAGGCTGCCCACGCGACCATAAAGCTCGACGCGCCCGGTGGTCGGCTCGGTAATGCGCGAAAGGACCTTGAGCAGAGTCGATTTGCCCGCGCCATTACGACCGATAACGCCGAGAATTTCGCCCGGCATCACCTCAAAGCTGACTTCGCTCAACGCCCATATATGATTCCGATCGGCGCGCGGTTCGGGACCATTGAAGCGCGCCTGCAAGCCGCGCCATGGAGCTTTCGCGGCCCGTACGATCGAATCACGAAGCGTACGATACGCCTCGCGCTCACCGATCCGGTAGCACTTCCCAAGGTTTTCGACTTTGATGATCGGCCGCATAAGACTTGATTCGTTCAGGTTTCGCAATCTCGTGGATCGGGTTGCTACTTTGTGTAGTATATCGCCCGTTTGGCGACGCGAGTCGACTAGATAATATCGGCGAATTCGCGCTCCATGCGGCGAAACTCAAAGGCCGCACCTATGAGGACGAGGAACGTGACCGCAGTGGAAAGGGCGATTGCATTCCAGTCGAAAGGATGGGCAAAAATCGCGGAACGAAAGCCCTGAATAATGCCGCTCAACGGGTTCAGAGCGATCAGCCAGCGCCAGCGCGCCGGAATGAACGTGACCGGGTAGATGATGGGCGTCACGTACATCCAGATTTGGAGAATGAACGGAAGCGCGTAACGCACGTCGCGGTATTTGACATTGAGTGCCGACATCCACATGCCGACGCCGACCGCAAAAAGCGTCGTCAGCAGCGCCAACGGCAGCATCATCGGCATACTCATGCCAAAGCTCACGCCATAATGAAACGCCATCGCGAACAGAATCACGCTGGCGATCGCGAAATCGACGAGGCCGGCGCCGACTGCTGCGATCGGAATTACCAGTCGAGGAAAATACACTTTGGTGATAAGCCCCGCATTACCGACCAGGCTGTTACTGCTATTGGTGACCGCCTGATTGAAAAAATTCCACGGCAGGAGACCGGCGAAAACAAAGATTGGATACGGTTCGCCGTCGGAGGGTACGCCGGCCAGCCGGCCGAAGATCGCGGTGAAAACGACCATAGTCAGCAGCGGTTGCAAAACTGCCCACGCGACCCCTAGCGCCGTCTGTTTGTAGCGAACCTTGACGTCACGCAAAATCAGGAAATATAGGAGATCGCGATGCGCCCAGAGGTCGCCCAGGTCAAGACTGACCCAGCGCCGCGCGCTTTCGATCGTCAGGACCGGATTGAGCGGAAGTTCCGCTAGACCTTCCGGCGCAGTCGAATCAGGCACGGGCACTTTGAGCAGTGACGCCTTGTCGCCGGCGCTCACGACCCGCTTCATTTCCAGCCGTTCGCCGCTCACCCTGACGCTCCATCAACGGTATTCCGATCGCTTGAATCGGCCACACCTGATGATCGTTCGGTATTCTCGGCAACCGCGACCATCTGCGCCGCCATATCGCGCCAGGTCCATCCTCGGAGCGTTGCTGCCAACGGTACTGTGCAGCGCTTAAACTCATCGATTTGACTGCGCCAGTGCAGCATTCGCTTGAGCAAATCTTCCGTGTCTTCCGGGTCCGGCAGCAGTAGTTCGTCCAATTCCGCCGGGTAGCGCTCGGCCACGCCGGCGTTGCGACTGACGATCGCGGGAACGCCGCAGCAGATGGCCTCTTGCACATTGAGCCCGTACGACTCATAGCGCACCGGGCTAACCAGTACGTCCGCCGCAGCGAGAACGTCAGGAACGCGATCAGTGAAGCCGAGCATTCGTACACGCGAACCCAGCCCGCTGCGCTCGATCTCCTCGCGCCACTGCGGCAATGCGCGTCCACCACCCGCCACAATCAAGTCCGCGTCCCATTCCGGTTGCGCACAGAGGGATTTCCACGCCGCCCACAGCGTATCGAAGCCCTTGCGCGAGTCGTGGCCGAAGCCACCGACGAACGCTGCCAGAGGCCGTTCGAGGGATTCGCCCAGCCATGCTCGGGCGGCGGCGCGGCGATCGGACGTAGTCGTTTGCCATTCACTGCCGCATCCGAGGTAAACCGTCCGCACCCGTTCGGGCGCTACTCCTACGTCGCGAATCAGGTCGGCGCGCGTCCGCTCCGAATTAGCAATCATGACGCGCGCCGCCTTCAATACGCGGAGTTCCTTGCGCACGTGCGAGCGGCTATCGATACCGTGCTTGAGTCGAAACCATAGCGGCGCCGCCGCCGGCTGGGTCATCCATTCCCGGTGCACATAATGCACCCAGTTGATATCAGGCCAATCGCAGTTATCCCCGTTGACCAGCACCCGTGCGCCGGGAACGCGCGAGATTACCTGCGCCGCAACCGTGCGGCCGAGCCGGTCCAGATGCCGCTGCGCCAGAAAATGCACGCCGCCAGTACGCTTGGCCAGATGAACCTGAACTTTTGGATGCTCCGCTAATTCGTCTTCAACGCGATGACTCACCAGGTGTACGCTCGCGCCGGTAGCGCAGAGATATGCTGCGAACTCGGCATTGGCGCGATCCATTCCACCCGCGCGCTGAAAGTCACCCGCCACCAGCACCCAGGTTCGGTTCGCGGCGTCCTCGACCGGCCCGTGCGACACTTTGCGATATGCCGGCGCGCGATCGTTTTCGACGAGACTGGTATCGCCCCTCGCGTCCGATCTCATGCAGTCCTGATCGCTGGATCGACCGGCGGCGCAGAAGGCTCCCTTCGGCGAACGGCCCCCGCCCGTGCAGGCGTAACATTCGGGCTCGCGATCCAGCCGGCAAAGACCAGTATCAAGGCGGTTCCCGGGATCGAAGTCAGCAGGCCCATTCCGGTTGGAGCGGTCATAAAGCAAAACACGAAAGCTACGCGCGCGAGCCATTTGCCGAGATACCAGGGATCGGTTTCCAGCGGCAGGGGCCGCGTAATTACCCAGAAGATGAACGCGAGCCAGAGGAGGAGCCCGGGAACGCCTTGTTCCAACATGATGCGTGCGTACTCGTTTTCCATCACGACCGGATTACGCAACTCGGGGACGAGAAAGTACGGGATACTGGTGCCGCCCCCGCCGAGTCCATTACCCAGTGGATATTCGAGTGCGAGTTCGAAAAAATTGCTGTTCATGCTGTTGGAAACGCGCCTGGTGATGTAGCTGGTATCCTCCAGCGAGAGGAATCGCTGCATCCGCGGACTTACCACGACCAGCGTTCCGACCACGGCGAGCAACGCGACCCAGCCGAACCACGGGAAATTTCTGACCCGTCCGGAAAAGGTCGCCGCAATTCCAATACAGAAGAGCATCAACGCCTGGCTCCGCGACGCCGAAAGGAATACGCCGAGGGCTGATACACCTAGTGCAATCAACAGCACTTTGCGCCGCGAACCGCGTCCTTGCTCCTGGACCATCGCACCGATCAAGAGCGGCAGCGAAGCAGCCATATTGCCACCGAATGCCGCCGCCTGCACAAAAGTGGCTGGAATCCTGAAGGCCATGGTCGAGCCCATCCGCACATCCATGCTGCTGTATATGATCTGGTCGACCTCGTTGATCGGATAAAAGCGGGTCACGCCGAACTCGATCTCGGCCAACGCGAAAGCGATCTCGATAAAGCTCAAGATGGCGAGGCCCATTGCAATCTTGCGCATCTCGCGGCCGTCGAGCATCGCGCCCACCAGGATGAAGGGAACGAAGAAAATCTGGCCGCGCAATCCAACCAATTGGATCAGCGGAGGCTGCAGCGGCAGCAACATGATCAGCAGCGGCCATCCAGCGAGCGCCAGCACCCAAGGCATCAACCGGCGCAGTTTGAAGCGCTGAATCGGGGTTTCCTTGCGCGTTATCAGGGCTAAATAGAAGCCCACTGCGCCGAAATCGAAAATGAAGTGAGCGAAGGTCTCTTCAAGATTGGCCCGCACGATGCCATAAAAATAACCGACGACCATGGTCGCCATGAAGCCGGCCCAGAGCGCGCGGCGCCCAAAGCCGTAACACAATACAAACACGAATAAGCAAATTAAGGCTGCGAGCATAAGACCAACTGGTATTTGGAACGCTGCTAGTGACTGCGGCTAGTCTCTCAACCGAAAGGCTACTCGTGAAAAGCCCATAGCACCCCGGCACCTAACAAACCGAACCCCTCCAGCGTTTTGATATTGGACATCGTACCGGGCTCAATTTTCCACCCGAGATCACGAAGGCGCCTGGTCAGTTCTTGTTGAGCCTCCGGATGTTCCAAAGTCGCATGCCATTCCATCACTAAGTTGCCGATCTGCAAATTAGCAAAGCGAGGATCCATCACGATGGCGTACTCAGCGCCCTCGCAGTCCAGCTTTAGCAGATCGATTTGTGCTCCTCTAACCGCTTCAAAAAAGTCAACCACGTCAACTTGCAGACGGCCGGATTTGGTGCGACCAGGCACATCAATGGTTTGAGTGACCGCGGAAGCGGCACCGGCATCAATCAAATCGAAGGTACCATTAGCAATGCCTACCCCTACCGGATGGATCCTGACGCGCTCCTCGATTCGGTTCATCTCCAGATTGCGCCGTAGGATCTGCAGATGTTTGGGATGCGGCTCGAACGCGTCTATCGAGGCGACGGGAAACCTGGAGGCCCAATAGATCAGCGAATATCCAACGTTTGCACCAACGTCGACAATGCGACGTACGTCCTCCTGCAAAAGTTCTCTCGGACAGCGGTATCCCTCCAGGACGAAAATCTCGAACGCTGTCGCAAGACCTAATATCATGGACTTT
>DASXFX010000135.1:0-29484 GCA_036489375.1 Binataceae bacterium (SeqCode)
CTCACACAACCCTCCGAGTAGGTCTTTGCCAGTTATGCCCGAATTGGGTGTTGGCTCGCCCTGAAGCCCGGTTGCCGAAGGTTTGAGAATGGTTATTTTCTCACCTGAGGCAACTAGATAATGGCAGTCAACGCCAACCGATTTACCGAAAAATTGCAGGAAGCCCTGGGCCGGGCTCAAAATGCTGCCGTCACCGCGCATCATCAGGCGGTTGACGTCGAGCATCTGGCCTCTGCGCTGTTGGAGGACGAGGAGGGGCTTGCGGCTTCCATCCTGAAGCTCGCCGGCGCCAACCTCTCGACCGTACGCTCAAAGCTCGCCGACGAACTACGCAAAATTCCTTCGATTAGCGGCAGTGGCTATGACGCCGGGCAGACCTACGTCACCCAGCGTCTCAGCCGCGTGCTCGCACGCGCCGAACAGGAAGCCGGCAAGCTCAAGGATGACTACGTCTCCATCGAGCACGTAATCATCGCGATGCTGGACGATCCGGGCGCAACCGCGAAGATCTTGCGCGAGTCCGGCATCACTATCGACAAGCTGATGTCGGTGCTGCAAAAGGTCCGGGGCAATCAGCGCGTGACCTCGCAAAATCCTGAGACCACCTACCAGGCGCTCGAACGCTACGGGCGCGACCTCACTCAACTCGCCGCCGCCGGCAAAGTCGATCCGGTTATCGGCCGCGACGAGGAAATACGCCGCGTGATGCAGATTCTGTCGCGGCGCACCAAGAACAATCCAGTGCTGGTCGGGGAGCCCGGCGTCGGTAAGACCGCGATCGCCGAGGGCCTCGCCCAACGCATTATCTCAGGTGACGTACCCGATGGGCTCAAGAATCGACGCCTGGTGGCGCTCGACATGGGTGCGCTCATTGCCGGCGCCAAGTTTCGCGGCGAATTCGAGGAACGCCTGAAGGCGGTTCTCAAGGAAGTGCAGGAGGCCGAGGGCCAGGTCATCCTGTTCATCGACGAATTGCACACCGTCGTTGGCGCAGGCGCCGCCGAAGGTGCGATGGACGCCTCAAATCTGCTCAAGCCAATGCTGGCGCGCGGCGAACTCCATTGTATCGGCGCGACCACGCTGAACGAGTATCGCAAATATATCGAGAAGGACGCCGCGCTGGAGCGCCGCTTTCAGCCGGTCATGGTTAACGAGCCGAGCGTCGAGGATACCATTTCGATTCTGCGCGGATTGAAGGAACGCTACGAGGTCCATCACGGCATTCGTATCAAGGACTCGGCCCTGGTGACGGCCGCGATACTCTCGAAGCGCTACATCACCGACCGGTTCCTGCCCGACAAGGCAATCGACCTGGTGGACGAAGCAGCCGCCAAGCTGCGCACCGAAAAGGAATCGATGCCGGTCGAGCTAGACGAGGCGAACCGGCGCGTGATGCAACTCCAAATTGAGCGCGAGGCGCTCAAGCGCGAGACCGACGTCGCTTCGAAGGACCGACTGGTCAAGCTCGAAAAGGAACTCGCCGAAGCGCAGGAGCGGCAGTCCACCGTACAGGCGCAGTGGCAAACCGAGAAGGGCGGCCTCGAAAAACTCTCGAAGATCAAAAGCGACATCGAGCAGACCCGTCGCGAGATCGATAAGGCCAAGCGCGAGTACGATCTCAACAAGGTCGCCGAACTCCAATACGGCAAGCTCGCCAGCCTCGAAAAGGAACTGGCCGATGCGGAAGGGGCCGCTGACCATGCTGGCGGATCGCGTCTGATCAAAGAGGAAGTTGACGAGGAGGATATCGCCGAGATCGTCGCGCGATGGACCGGCGTTCCGGTGTCGCGACTGATGGAAGGCGAGATTCAGAAACTCTCGCATCTGGAAGAGCATCTCCACAAGCGCGTCATCGGACAGGACGAAGCAGTGACCGCGGTCGCGGACGCGGTGGTGCGCGCACGCGCCGGCTTGCAGGATCCGAATCGCCCGATTGGGTCGTTCATCTTCCTGGGCCCGACCGGGGTCGGTAAGACTGAATTGGCCCGCGCACTCGCCGCCTTCCTCTTCGACGACGAGGCCGCAATGATTCGCATCGACATGTCGGAATACATGGAGAAGCACACGGTCTCGCGACTGATTGGCGCCCCGCCCGGATACGTGGGCTACGACGAGGGCGGTCAATTGACCGAGGCCGTACGCCGGCGCCCATATTCGGTGATTCTCTTCGACGAGATCGAAAAGGCTCACGCCGACGTCTTCAATGTTCTGCTGCAACTGCTCGACGACGGCCGCTTGACGGACGGACAGGGCCGCACCGTCGATTTCAAGAACACCGTCGTCATCATGACGTCGAATATCGCGAGCCAGATCATCCTGTCGTTCAAAGGCCAGAACTACGAGAAGATGAAGGAAGAGTGCCTGGCGGTGCTGCGCCAGAGCTTTCGTCCGGAATTTCTCAATCGCGTTGACGAAATCGTCGTGTTCCATCCGCTAAGCAAGGTGCAACTGCGCGAAATCGTCGATATCCAGCTCGAACGGCTGCGCAAACGCCTGGCGGAGCGCAAGATTGAGCTCGAACTGACCGAAAAAGCGCGCGATTACTTCGCCGAAAAGGGCTACGACCCGGTTTACGGCGCGCGTCCGCTGCGCCGGATGATTCAGCGCGAACTCGAAACCGCGCTGGGGCGCAAGCTGATCCTTGGCGAGGTGCGTGACGGATCGCGAGTTATGGTCGACGCGGGTCCGCAAGGCCTCGAGATCAAGCCGAGCACGTCGGAGAGCGCTGCGGCGTGAACCGTGTCAGGTTCTCTAATCGGTAGTAGACGCGTTTGGATATTGGCGCACTATCGACGTTCGATAAAAGCGGCGGAGGCTAGAGTCTCCGCCGCATCTTTATGAGGTGGCGAGCCTCGAAATGCTTCAGCGGCGGAATCACCGAAAAAGCTGCACCGGTCAGCGCGTGGTCTTCGCGACTCTGTGAGCGCATCGGCAATCTGCTGTTTTTCGAGCGGCAAGAGCAAGGCGTCGTGCCCGACCATCTGGTGATCGTTGGCATTTCAGTAGAAGTAAAGCTAAAATTCGGACGATCGATGAATAACCGCTGCTAAAGCTGGTCGATGATCAGAAGTATCATGCTCAAGGCGGCGACTGCGGGAATAAAGCGTAAAGTGATTGATAAGAATCTGAAGGATAATCGGAGTGCGCACGGACGGAATGCTCCTCTGCTGCGCGTGTTGGCGGCAGTATTGGTTGCGGGTGCGCTTATGCCGGCAGTGGTCTTCGCTGCCCCGGCGGCGGTGGTGAAAATGACGGACAAACCGCCTATGTACAAGCCGCAGAAGGTATCGATTAAGGTCGGTCAGACGGTCGAGTGGATCAACAACGCAGAAACGCTTCATTCGGTGACCACCGATCCCGACAGCGCACAGAAGCCCACCGACGTTTCGAGTCCGCCGGGTGCAAAGCCGTTCGATTCGGGCTTCATGAAACCGGGGATGACGTTCGATTACACGTTTACCGTCCCCGGAAAGTATAAGTACTTGTGCCTTCCGCACGAGAAGGACGGGATGGTTGGTTACGTCATGGTGAGCAAGTGAGGCTCGACGCTTCGGGCGACTCACGCCTCTCGACTGCTCGCGGCATTGACGGACTCGATCTCGACCTGATTAAAGTCGGTGGGATTTGATCGCGGTATAAGTGAAAGAGTATGGTGGCCTGTCCGCAAATTCGAGTGGGACGGACGCGTCGGGCGCCGACTGATTTTGACGCGGTGAATGGGGCCGAAATAGCAAGTGAGACTACCAGGAATCTGGACACGTAAATCGATGAACCGGAGCCGGAATCTTTCGACTGCCAGGGCGCGTCGCGCGCTTGAACGGACATGCGGACTGGTGACTGCCGCTGCCTTTGTTGCGAGCGCTACGCTTGTCGCGAGCGCACCAGCAGCACACGCATTTCCGTGGAGCATTGACATGTTCCGCGGAGCCGCGATCCAACCGCTCGATGAGCCGCCGCGCAACATGCCGGAAGGTGTACTGCCGGTCGATGGCATCCACTACAACAACCATCCGGGTCAGCCTGACGGCTTGCCGGGCGCCGACGAGCAGGCCGAGCCCGAAATGAAGCTGGAAGCGATGACGGTGAAGTTGCACAATCCGCTTCAGCCGACGGCCAAGAATCTAAAGCATGGTCAGCAGCTTTTCCTGCAGAACTGCTCTCCATGCCATGGGCCTACCGGCACCGGCGATGGATCGGTAGTTCATCTGCTTTTGCACAAGCCCGCGAACCTGATGACCGGGGTTAGCAAGAATCTGCCTGACGGCTACATCTACGGATACATTCGCAATGGCGGCATCTGGATGCCGTCGTACAACGACGCGATGTCGTCCACCGAGCGATGGCAGGTGGTCACGTACCTACGCAACCTGCAGTCGAGCTATCAGGGCACGGAGGCGAGTGCCGCTCCTGCATCGTCCGACGCCGCAGGTACTTCGGACGAGGGAGCCACGTCGAGCGGCTCAAGCGATTCCCACTAGAATTTAGGCCTTAAACTGTCTATGGCCGGCGCGTTGCATTTTGCAGGGCGCCGGTTTTCATTGGCGCTGTTTATAGTTGAAACAGTTGGCTAATCGAATCGTCTAGCTCTATGCGTACCATGATCACGGATTAACCATTCGTTAACATCCTCATGTCACGAGGAAGCCAAGCCCTGATTGGAGAGGGCTCGCGAAACGTGGAAAATGAAGCGAGCGTTTTCCGAGACTGAAGGCGCCGGCAGTGAGGCAGGGGTATGGTGACGAAAGCGGCGATGATCGCTTTGGCTGCGGCCTTGATCCTTGGAGCGACCACCCGAGTATCTGCGGCGCCCGAAGGAGCCGGCCTCGATGCGGCGCAACTGGTGGAGGTCGCGGTGGAGGTCAATCCGCAAGTCAAAGCCGCTCGAGCGCAATGGCAAGCGGCCGTTCATTCGATCAAGCAGAACTACGCGCCGGCGGATCCGATCTTCGACTATCAAAACATCGACAGCCCTACCAACGGCTTGAACCAGGCCTCGGAACATTCGATCCAGATCTCTGACGCGTTTCAGTTTCCAGGAAAAGCGCTGCTTCAGGCCGACCAGGCCCGTAAGGCGGCACAGGTCGCGCGGCTGGTTTATGAGGCGACCATCCGCGACATTCGAGCGCAGACCGAGGCCGCTTACTACCAAGCGCTGCTCGATGGGGCGCTCGGTGAGGTGCAGGGCACGACCGTCCAGAATCTGCGCCAGGTCCTGAATGTGACCCAGGTGGCGTACTCGGCCAACCAGGTCACTCAAACCGACTTTATCAGTGCGGAATACGATCTCGCTGCGGCGCGCCAGCAACAGGAACAATTGCGTACGGCCGAGGCCAACGACGGGACCACGATCAATCAACTGCTTTATCGGCGTCCCGATGAACCGCTCAAGCTCGATCGGAAGTTCGAACTGCAACCACTGACGGCGCCGCTCGATCATCTGATCGATCTGGCGATCGCGCTACGCCAGGAGATTCTGGAAGCGGCGCTGACGCAGACCAACTCCGAGACCGCGTTGCGGCTCGCCCGACTCGAGTATGCGCCCGATTACACGCTGGGCTTCGTGTTCGACAATTACCTGCTGTCGAGCGCGGCACCGTCGCCGCAGCGATTGCAGGACTGGGGCTTTACGATCGGGATTAACCTGCCGGTGTTCTTCTGGCTGAAGCAAAACGAAGACGTCAAGCGGGCGGGCTACAACCTGGAGGCGGCACGGGAAGATCTGAATTCGATCAAGAACCAGACTGCGGCAATTGTGACGACGCTTTATCGCAATGCATTGCTGGCGTATCAGACCGCGTTGCTGTACCGCGATTCGCTGATTCCGCTGGCGCAGCAGAATTTCCAAGTGGCGTTGATCGCTTACGAATCGGGCAGAATCGATTTCGTCACGCTGGCCAGTGCGATCCGGCGCGGTTACGACTCGCGCGCGGCCTATCTGCAAGCGGCGAATCAGTATATTGCCGCGCGGGTCGCGCTCGAGCAGGCGATCGGGGAGCCGTTAGAAAAGTGATGCGCCCTGCTCGCACAACTCCGCGCATCGGATCGCCCAAGTTCAGTTTGATCGGCCTGGCGATCATTGCGTTGGTTTTGGCCGCCGGCGGATGTGAGAGTCCGGCGCCGGGGAGCACCACGGTTGAAACGCCCATGCCAGTGCCGCAACTGGTTACACAAAGTGACGGAGCGCGCGTGCTGCAGATGACGGGCGCGCAGGTGCCGGGCTTGACCGTCGCGGAGGTCCAGAGCGTCGAGTTGCCAGCGGTGCTCGAAGCGAGCGGGCAGGTCGCATTCGACGATCAGAGGGTCTCGACGATCGTTTCGCGCGTTGCAGGACGAATCGAAGCTACGCGGGTTTCGCAATGGGACGAGGTGCGGCGCGGTGAGCAAATCATTGCGCTGTACAGTCCGGACTTCATGACTGCCGAGGCGGAGTACCTGCAGGCTCAAACCACTGCTCGGCTCAGTTCGACGCCGGCGCTCGCGTCCTCGATGGGGACGAGTGTCGGTGGGGAGTCACAGGAGAATCTGACCGCATCGATGGTCTTGGCGGCGCGGCGCAAACTCGAATTGCTGGGGATGGATGAGGCCGACATCGATGCGGTGCGCGCGCCGAACCCGACGGTCTGGATGCGTGCGCCAATCAGCGGCACAGTGGTCGAAAACAAGGCGGTGCGCGGAGCCGCAGTGAATCCGGGTGACGTGCTGTACTCGCTCGGCACGCTAAGCGACGTCTGGATCGTCGCGAACATCTATGAAGACGACCTCTCGCGAATCCACGAGGGTCAACAACTGGAAGCGGTGACCACGGCCTATCCTGATGAGGTCTTTAGCGGGTTTATCTCGCGCATCAGTCCGGGCGTCGATCCGGCGACGCACACGCTGCAAATTCGTTGCGAGGTTAAGAACCCGCGGGGTCAGCTCAAACCCGATATGCTGGCGCGCGTGCGGATCGTGACCAACCCCGGGTACGCGCTGGTGGTGCCGATGGAGTCGTTGGTTTTCGACACTAACGCCTACTATGTGTATGTCGATCTAGGTGGCGGAAAATACGATCGCCGCAAAGTCGAGATCGGATCGTGGAAGGAGCAGGGCGCAGCCCGCGTGGTGGCGGGCCTCACGGCAGGCGAGCGGGTGGTGGTCTCAGAGTCGATCCAGATCAACGCGCTGTGGCATCAGGCCAACGGTGAAAGCTCCTAGGACGCGGCGCGAAAATCATGAACAGCTTCATGCGCTTTGCGCTGGGCCAACGGGTGGTGGTGATTGGGGCGGCCATCATCCTGTTCGCGGTCGGAATCTTCGCTTTCAGCCAGATCGATATCGAGGCGTATCCCGATCCGGTGCAACCGATGGTCGAGGTGCTGACGCTGCCGAACGGACTTAGCGCGGAAGAGGTCGAGCGGCTGGTTACAGTGCCGCTGGAATTCGGCCTGTCCGGGATGCTCGGGCTGCAGGCGATGCGATCGATCTCGCTTTACGGATTGTCCGACATCCGCTGCTATTTCGATTGGGACACCGACTACAACTTCGACCGGACGCAGACCATCAACCAACTTACGTTTGTGACGCTGCCCCAAGGCATTAGCGCGGGGATTTCGCCGGAGAATCCGGTCGGTGAAATTTACCGTTACACGGTGGAGAGTCCAGATCACGACCTGCTCAAGGAGAAGGAGATCGAGGATTGGGTGCTTGAGAAGCAGCTCAAGACAGTTCCGGGTGTGATCGATGTCAGCGGTTTTGGCGGGCTCACGAAACAATACCAGGTCAACGTAGATCCGCAGAAGCTGACCTATTACCAGGTGCCGCTCGCAACTCTGGCCAGCGCGATCGCGAACTCGAACACCAACGCAGGCGGGAATTATCTCGCGGTCGGCGAGCAAGCGTTCGACGTTCGCGGCATCGGCTTCATCCATTCGCTCGACGACATTCGCAACATCGTGCTGTCCGCGAACAAAGGCACGCCGATCACTGTGGCCAATGTCGCTGACGTGAGTGTCGGCTATGCCCCCCGTCTGGGTATCGTCGGCATGAACGATCGCGACGAGGTCGTGACCGGCATCGTGCTGATGCGGAAATACGGCGACACGCTCAAGACGCTCGGCGGGGTCGAGAGCAAGGTCGATTGGTTGAACAAATCGGGCATCATGCCGCACGGGTACAAGGTGGTGCCTTACTACGATCGTCGGGGCCTGGTGCAGACGACGCTGCGGACGGTCTTCGAAAACCTCACGATTGGCATCGTGCTGGTATTCCTGGTTCTGATTTTCTTTCTCGGCGACCTGCGCAGTGCGTCGATCGCAGCGATCAACATCCCGCTCGCGCTCTGCGGCGCATTCCTGTTGATGTGGCTGGGAGATACGCCAGCCAATCTGATTTCGCTCGGTGCGATCGACTTCGGCATTATCATCGACTCGACGGTCGTGGTGATGGAGAACATCCACCATAACTTCACCGATGAGCCGGGTGTGACCGACCGCCCGGCGCGGTTGAGGATCTTGTCGGCGGCGCAGGAAGTGGGCGGTCCGATCCTGTTCTCTACGCTGATCTTCATGATCGCGTTCCTGCCGCTGTTCACGATGCGCGGGGTCGAAGGCGCGATCTTTTCGCCGATGTCGCACAGTTACGCCTATGCCCTCGGCACGGCGATTCTGCTGGCGGTTACATTGTCGCCGGTGCTCAGTTCGTTTGCATTCGCGCATGGCATCAAATACCGCCGCGAACGCGTATGGGGCGTCATCAGCCGCTTCTATCACGGGCTCTTCGTGCGAATTCTGAGATGGCCCCGGATGACTCTTACCGTGATAACGATTGGCGCGGTGGCGGTGTTGCCCCTGTTTCTTTTGCTTGGCGGCGAGTTTCTGCCGAAGCTCGAGGAGGGCAACATCTGGCTCACGGCGACGATGCCGCTGACGATCTCGCTGGATCACGGTGCGACTCTGGTCAATCGCATGCGCCGCGATCTGAACGCGTTTCCAGAAGTTACCACCGTCGTTTCGCAGCTCGGACGTCCGGATGATGGTACGGAGACCACCGGCTTTTTCAGTTGCGAGTTCTCGATCGATCTGAAGCCTGCTGCCCAATGGCCCGCGGGCGTCACCAAGGGCGATCTCGTGCGGCGCATCAATGACCGCCTCAGCCGCGACTTTCCCGCGGTGACCTGGGACTTCTCACAGAATATCGAGGCCAACATTGACGAGGCGACGTCGGGCGTAAAGGGTTCGAACTCGATCAAGGTGTTCGGTGCCGACCTCGCGGTTGACGAGCGTATCGCCAACGAGGTGGTCGAAGTAATGGGCGGAGTGCCGGGCATCGTTGACCTTGCGGTGTACCGTTCGCTGGGTCAGCCGAACCTGGTGATTACGCCGGACCGAGCGCAATGCGCACGCTATGGGCTCAACGTCGGCGACGTCGGCGCGGTGGTTCAGGCGGCGATTGGCGGGCAGGCGGTGACGCAGGTGCTGGAGGGCGATCGCCGTTTCGATCTCGTCGTGCGCTGGAAAGAGCAATTCCGCACCAGCCTCGATGGAATCCGGGAGATTCGCGTTCCGCTGCCCGACGGAGGCCAGATCCCGCTGGGCCAGGTCGCGCAGATTAACACGGCGGAGGGCGCTTCATTCATTTATCGAGAGGGGCTGGAGCGTTACGTGCCGGTGCGGTTTGCGGTGCGCGGCCGTGATCTGCAGAGCGCGGTCGAGGGCGCGAAAAAGGCGGTTGCGGCGCAGGTCAAGCTGCCTGAAGGCGTTCACCTGGAGTGGGCGGGCGAGTATGGCGAACTGCGCCAGGCGAATCGGCGTCTGATGGTGGTGGTGCCGTTCGCGCTGATTCTGATCGCGGGAGTGCTTTACGCCGCGACCACGTCGCTGATCGATACCTTCGTCATCATGGCGCAGATTCCGGTGGCCTGCATCGGCGGCATCCTCGGGCTCTACCTCACCAGGACGCCATTCAGCGTCTCGGCCGCGGTCGGCTTCATCTCAATTTTTGGCATCGCCACGATGGACGGAATTCTGCTCAGCTTCTACATACGTCGGCTCTGGAACGAGGGTCACCCTTTTGTCGAGTCGATCATTATGGGCTCCGATCGGCGCTTACGGGCCGCAATGATGACGGACCTGGTCGATGCGCTGGGCTTGCTGCCGGCGGCGATCTCCACGCGCATCGGCGCACAGACCCAGCGTCCGCTGGCGATCGTGGTTATCGGCGGCGCTCTGGCGATTATGCTGGTGACGCGATTGCTCCAGCCGGTACTGATCTATTTGTGCCATCGACGCTTGCGGAAGGCGGACTTGCGTAAGACCGCGCCGATCGAACCGTTGCTCGAATGACGATGCAGCAGCGCTGCGAGCGGCGGCGCGTCACAGCATTCGCGCATCGTGGCAAACCTGCCAGAGATCGTGGTAAATCGGCGATGGAGGAAAGCAACGATGGCGATGACACTGGAAGTTCTCGCGAGCGGTTATGGCCTGCTCGAAGGACCGCGCGTTGACGATCAAAATCGGCTCTATTTCAGCGACGTACCCAACGGCGGCGTGTATCGGCGCAGTCCGGGCGGAGAGATCGAAACGCTGATTCCCGGGCGCAAGGGCGTCGGCGGCATCGCGATCAACGAGAGCGGCGGCTTCGTGTGCTCGGGCCGCGGACTCGTGTATTGGAACGAAGCGACGCGGACCAGCCGCAATCTCTTCACTGAATGGGAAGGGCGTCCACTGAAGGGGCTCAACGACCTGCAGCCCGATGATCACGGCAGTATCTTCGTCGGCTCGCTCGAGTTCGATGCGCTGTCCGATTCCAAGCCGATACCGGGTAACTTGTTCCGCGTTGATCCAGACGGCAAAGTCACCAAGCTCTGGGAAGGGATCGAGGTCACCAACGGACTCGGGTTCAGCCCCGACCGCAAGTTGCTCTACCACGCCGACTCTACTACCCAAGCGGTTTGGGCGTACGACGTGCAACCCGATCGGACCGTGAAGGATCGTAGAGTGTTCGGGAAGATCCCTGAAGGCTGGCCCGACGGGCTCGCGATCGATGCGGAAGGTGGCGTGGTCGTCGCCACGGTGAAGTCCGGTGAGGTCGTACGTTTCAAGCCCAACGGCACCATCGATTATCGCCAAAAGGTACCCGCCAAGTTCGTTACCAGCTTGACCTTCGGCGGCAAGGATTTGTGCGATCTCTATATCGTCACCGCGGACAATACCGACGATAAGGACAAAAAAGGAACCATTTTCAAGACCCGCTCCGAGATCCCGGGTCTCGCGGTGCCGAAGGCTAAATTTAACTGACGCGGTACGCTCAGTGCGTGGCCAACGGCGCCACGCACTGCTTTCGCACTAAGCAGATTCGAAGGTAGGAGCTGGATGCCGGCAATACTCGACGGACTGACGGTCGTTGATCTAACGCAGAACATCGCGGGACCCTACTGTACCCAGTTGCTCGGCGATTTCGGCGCGACCGTAATCAAGGTCGAACGTCCCGTCGTCGGTGACGACGGTCGCCGCTTCGCCCCGTTGTGGCACGGCGAATCCACCGTGCATCTCGCCAACAATCGCAACAAGAAAAGCATCTGTGCCGATCTCGACCATCCGCGCGGACAGGAAATCGTGCGACGCCTCGCGCGCAGCGCCGACGTCTTTGTCCATTCGATGAAGCCTGGCAGCACCGAATCGCGCGGCCTCGGTTACGACGACCTCGAGAACGAAAACCCGCGCCTGATATACGCTTCAATCAGTGGCTTCGGCGACGTCGGTCCGATGAAAAATCTGCCCGGCTACGATCCGCTGGGACAGGCGTATTCAGGAATTATCAGTATGAACGGCCATCCCGGATCGCCGCCGGCGCGCGTGGTCGTTCCGATTATCGACATGGGATCGGGACTGTGGCTTTTCAGCGGCGTACTCGCGGCGATAATCGATCGCGCGAGGACCGGCAAAGGATCGCGCGTGCGCACCAGTTTGCTCGAGACGGGAGTGACGTGGACCGCGCTGATGATGACGAACTTCATGGCGACCGGCGACGTACAGGGACCGGCCGGTTCCACGTCTCCAGCGGCGGCTCCCTATGAAGCGTTTCAGACCTCGGACGGATGGGTGATGGTCGCGGCCGGCAACGACCGGTTATTTGGAAGATTTTGTGAAGTGCTGGGACTGGGCGCTGTTGCGGATGATCCTCGCTTTGTGAGCAACGCCGTGCGCGTGCCGCATCGGTTGGAGTTGCACGCGATCCTCGAGCGCGAAACGGTGCGGTTCACGACCGCGAGATTGATCAATGAGCTGCACAAGGTCGGCGTGCCGGTTAGCCCGATCAATAAGCTCGATCAGGTTTTCGCCGACGAACAGGTCAATACCCTGAAAATGCTTCCGCCGGTGCCGACTGACTTTCGCATCCCGGAGATGAGATTTGTTGACATCCCCGTCAGCATCAACGGTGAGCGATCAGTCAAGCACTTGATGCCGCCGCGCCTCGGAGAGCATACAGAAGACGTCCTCAGGGCTGCCGGTTATTCACTCGACGAAATCATTGCGCTCCGCAATGAGAAAGTGACGAATTAGCTAGCAGGATTTCGATCGAGGCGCTTCCTCACCGATGGCGAGCAGCGCGCTGGAGCCGATCGTGAGGGCAAAAGCGGCGATGCGCAAAAACGCGGCGAAGGGCTCGGCAGGCAGGGATTCGGCGAACGCGGCCATGCCGCCGAGGATTGGCACCACGTTCGAGATCGCCGACGAGAGCGGCATGGTGACGATGCCGCGCGCCGCGTGAAACGAATTCTGCAGCAATATCAGTCCCGCGATATTGGTCGCACTAACGAGATAGAGCCACTGATGCGCGAACATTCGCAGCATTGGACTCGTACCGGTATGGACAACGAAGGTATCGGCGAGCGGTTTGGTGTAGAGGCTGCCGAGCCCGAAGGCCACTCCCGACGCGACTGCGGTCGCCATACCGTTGCGGCGTAAACGCGCAGACATGAACGGTAAGGCCGTCGCCCCGACCAAGACTGCAGAGAAGACCCACAGCGCCCGAGCCTGCGCTTCGCTCCCGGCCGCGCCACCCGTCAGCGAGACCCCCAGCACGACCATCGCGACCAGGATGCCGATGATGCCCGCCCATTCTCGCGCACTCGCCTTCTCATGCAGAAAAACGGTGGCGAAAATTACGAACAGCGCAATGCCGCCTTGCATCATGACGGCGACCAGTGAGACTGGCGCATCGGAAAGTGCGGCAACATATAGCGCGTAGCCGACCGTTTGCACGCCGAGACCGCCAATCCAGATCGGATCCCGAATCCAGATCAGAATCGTGCGAAGCATGCCGCTGCCGTGTGCCGGTGGCAGCACGGAGGAGCGGCTTTTCATCATGAACAGACCGGCTGCCAGCAATACGCTGGCGATTACGCCCAGCCCGAGGTACAACCCGAGCGACGACGGCTTATCCATCGACTTCGCGAATCGTGCCGTTGGCCAGGATTTCGAGCCGTCGTCCGGCCCACTCGACCCGGTTGCCAAACAGACTCGCGAACCAGATCCCGGTCATGCAGAGGTCCTTGAGCGGCACCAGCCACACGTCGTGGGTCAATTCAGGTATGCGCAAGACGTTGCGCAACATCAGAGTTGACATCGCCAGTCGTGCGGCGAGCATCAGGATTACCGACGCAATGGCAAAGTGACTGCCACCCAAAGCGATCAGCAATACGATCCCCCAGAACGGACCGTGCGTTGTGATCGTCGCGAGGCTGAGTGGTCGGGTGGTTCGATAGGTGCGCGCCCAGCGGAGTTGATGGCTCCAGAAATCGGCAAAGGTCTTTTCGTGCGTGACCGTGGTCACGATCGAACTCGACAAGCCGATGCCCCAATTGTGGTCAGCCGCCAACTTTCCGAGGTGGAAATCGTCGGCGAGGTAATCTTTGATCGCGCGGAAGCCGCCGATTTGTTCCAACGCGGCGCGCTTGATCGCGATGGTGGCGCCGAGCGCGTAGCGAACCGGTTCGACCGCCGCTGACAGCATGACCATCGGGGTGAAGTCGGTGTTGACCGCGAGCGCCTCGAGTCGTGACGCAAACGGGCCGCCCGGGCTCGCGCGATACATGCATGAGAGGACGCCGGTCTTTTCGTCGGCAACGAGTTCACCCACCAGGCGTCGCAGATGGTCGCGATCGACGGCGATATCTGCGTCGCTCATCACGAAAATGTCCGCGTCAGGAGCCCTTTCGGCCATCGCGATCAACTTGCCGACCTTGCGATTCGAGCAGCCGGGTTCGCCGCCGACGATCACCGTGATCGGCTTTTGCGGATAACAATCGCGCAATGACGTCGGGACTTCGGCGGCGCGATCGCGGCTGTCGGAAACGCCAAAATAGTATTCGACGCGCGGGTAATCCAGTTCGAGGTAGCTGACTATCTTGCTGCGAAGATTATCCGTGAGGCCGTGCAGGGGTTTGAGGATAGCGACCAGCGGCGCGATCTTCGGCAACGGTGGTGCCGGAGAATTGATACGAATGGCAAAGCGCAATGCGGCCCAGGATGCCGCTGCGTAGTAGGCGATCGATATCACTACGCATGCCGCCGCAACGTCCGCAACGATATTCATAAATGACAGCAAGGCCCTGGCGCGAAATACGAATGAACGACGCTCGCGCGCAGCCGCGCACTGCCTCGTTCGAAGGTTTCGCTCCTTGCGTACCCCTCAGGCTGCCTGCGCGGATTGCACCGCGGCGCGCGATTGAGCTCGTCGCGACCGCATCGTGGACAGAAACTGCATACCTTCCTTGAGCAGACGCTTACATTCCTCCCGCGACGTCGCCATTTTGCGTACTGCCTTGAGGATGTAGCGTGGGCGGAAATAGAAGCTGCGATAAAAGCGCTCGACGGCTCCGTAAATTTCGTCGTTGGTTAGTCCCGGATACTGCACCGTGCATTTCTGATAGCCGGATTCGTCCAGCAGCGGATCGACTGCGAGGTAGCCGTTCTTGGTGACGTATTCGAACAGCTCGGTGCCCGGATACGGCGACGCAAGCGACACCTGGATAGTTTCGCAATCCATCTCGCGGGCAAACCGCATCGACTCCTCGATGGTCTCCTTGGTCTCGCCGGGAAGTCCCAGGATGAACGTGCCGTGGATCAGGATGCCGAGGTCGTGACAGTCCTTGGTGAACCGGCGTGCGCGATCGAGGCGCACTCCCTTCTTGATGTTCTCGAGGATTTTGGCGTTCCCGCTCTCGTACCCGACCACGAAGAGCCGCAGGCCGCCTTCTTTCAGGATTTTCAGTGTCTCGTAGTCAACATTGGCGCGCGAGTTGGTGGACCAGGTGATACCCAACGGCTTGATCAATTGGGCAATCTTGCGCGCGCGCATCGGGTCGGCGGTGAAAGTGTCGTCGTCGAAGAAAAGCTCCTTCATTTTCGGGAACTTCGCCTTCATCGCGGCGACTTCTTCATAGACGTTTTCGGGGCTACGGACGCGATACTTGTGACCCTGAGTGACCTGCGGCCAGAGGCAGAACGTGCATCGTGCGGGGCACCCGCGGCCGGTGTACATCGAGACGTATGGGTACTGGCAATAGGGGCTGTTATAGCGCAGATAGTCGAGGTTCTTTTCGTAAACCTCGGTCACGAAAGGCAGCCGGTCGAGTTCCTCGTTCGAAAGTATCGGGCGGTCCGGATTATGGCTGATGATGCCGTTTTTCTGGTAGCTGATGCCGCCGATCTTCGACCAGTCCATCCCTTGTGCGACTTCGAGCATCGAGAAGTCGAATTCCTTGCGCGCGGCGATATCGATAGCCTTGCTGAGCTTGAGCGTTTCTTCAGCACGGGCGGTCGGATGGCCGCCTACGAATGCGATGATGCAGTTTGGGTTGGCCGCCTTGATTGCCTCGGCGGTGCGCGCATCCATGCGCACCGAAGGCGTTGACGTATGGATCACAATGAAGTCGTAACTTTTGGCTTCCCCGACCGTCTTTTCGAGAGTGTAATTGTGCGGCGGGGCGTCGAGCAGCCGGGCGCCCGGGATCATCCCGGCGGGGTAAGCAAGCCACGTCGGATACCAGAAGGACCACACTTCGCGCGTCGCCTGATAGCGCGATCCGGCACCTCCATCGAAGTCGTCGTAGGAGGGGGGATTAAGGAAAAGCGTCTTCATTACGTCCATGCGCTGGTCTCTCTCCGGCAAGCCTGTCCGAAAGGTTAGTGAGACTATATTCACGCGATCATAGGAAGGCAACAATCACACAGGAATTCCTCTCACCTCAACGAATTTAGGCGAATTCTACGGGCATTTATTGACGAGAAACCAGACTTTATCCGCTGAAATCAGCGCCCGGTGCTGCTTCGGGAACGGGTTCCTGGAAGCTCTCAGCGCCCTCCGAAGCGGCCGGCAACCTCGTCGTCACGAAGGCGAAGATGCCACTCAGGCCGCCTATCATCGTGCTGGCAAACCAGAGCAGGCCGAGCGCAATTGTATCGGGCTTCGAGAGGCCCGCATGGCCGAATAGCACCAGGTATGCCGCCTCCCGCACTCCCAGACCGTTCAGGGTGATGGGCAGGCTCGCAAATACGTTGGCGATCGGCACGCACAGCATGAAAGTCGAAAGCGAAGTCTCCAAGCCGAGGCCGCGCGCCAGCAGGTACTGACAGACCGCAAGCGATGCTTGAAGTATGAGTGACAAAATAATCGCCGGAATTATCGCAACTGGCCGGCGTAGGTACGGGAGGAATGGCCCGATCACGCTGGCGAAGCGGCCGCCGATCCGCGTCGCGAGGCGCGCGATCAATGGCGAGGTGAGCCAACCGGCAAGCGCCGCGGCGCCAATCGTCACCGTTACATGCAATATGCTTGGCGGTAATGAGACCGTGTGCAACATCAGCGCGCATCCAGCGGCGAACCAGAATAGCGCGAGCAGCCCAATCCCGCGGTCGGCAATCACCGACGCGATCGCATCGGCAAGCCGGTTGTGCCGGCGTCCCAGATAGAGCGCGCGTGCGGCATCGCCGCCGACCAGTCCGGGCACAAAAAGGTTCGTGAATACGCCGACGAAGTAATACGCCAGATATTCGCGAAATGGCCCGGGAATAGAGTTGACGCGCGCGAGCAACTGCCAGCGCCAGGACGACATCACCTGCGATGCGAGGTAAAGCGCGATCGCAGCGACGAAGTAAACGATCCGCTCGCGTGCGAGCGCATGGAACACCGGTCGCGCATTGTAATGCCCGAGCAGAAGTGCGACCACTGCGACTCCGAGTATCGCGCGAATCGCAAACGCACCGTACGGATTCTTACGCGGCGCAGCGGTTTCGACGAAACTGTCATCCCGCTCGGAAATCGATGGGTCGCTCATTGATGGTCTCTGGAGGTCGCTTCGATCATTCGTAAACTTCGCGCCGACCGTGTCATGTCAGTAGTTTCCCACGGCGGCTTTGGATTCGATGTTTGCTCGTTTTGTGAATGATCGTCTGTCGGACCGGCGGCGATTCGCATAATCGCGACCTTTTTCAAGTCGGAAGCGATTACCTTGTAATTACCGAGAAATTGTTTCAGCGGATCGAGTGCGAAACGATCGATCACAAATACAGTCGGGCGCGGGTCGTTCCAGAGCTTTAGCAGATCGGCGCGCCGGGTGAAGAAGTAATCGGCGGCTTCCGGGTCGTGCTCGGAGCCAAAGGCGAGTTCGGTTTTTCCACCGATCAGGATCACGCGGCGGCGACAATAGAACGGCAACGATTGAACATAGCGCGGATAGCACACCAGCCGTGCGTTCGGGGCAATTCGTTCGATTGCTCGCGCGAGTTGCGCATAGGAGCGCAGCGGCTCCGCCATCAGGCGTCCATAGCTGACAACGATCAACATTGCGGCCGCCGTCAATACCAACGCGCCCAGCCCGAATGCATTGCGGCCCAACCAGAAACTGGCGAAGCAGACGATGCCACCGCCCATGAGGATTGCGCCCGCAGCGTAAATTGCCGGGCGCACCATCATCGGGTACGGAGCGCGAAATTCGGACGCATGCAAAGCAACCACGATCGCGACGGCACCGGCGATGCCTAGCAGGGGGCCTATCGCGGCGAACCGCCGCGAACCCGAGCTACCTTGGAGGACAGTCAGTGTTACCAGTCCGTCGGCGATCACGATCGCGAGCGGCGGCACCGCAGGCAGGATGTACGGAACCAGCTTTGCGCTGGAAAGTGAAAACAGGACCAGAATGGTAGCGCTCGCGATAAAGCAGAAGCGCCGCGCCGGGTTTGGCGTCAAGCGACGCCACGGGATGAACGGTACCGCCAGCGTCCACGGCATGAGTCCGCCAATTAGTATCGGGACGTAATAGTAAGGCGGCTGGTCGTGGCTGTAGTTCGCATCGAAGAATCGCCTTAGATGCTCACCGATAAAGTAGAAATCGAAGAACCCCGGCTCGCGGATGGTAATCGCCACGAACCACGGCGCGGTGATCGCCGCGACCAGAATTATCCCAGGAATTACGCGAAACCTCTGCATGGCGCCGCGAAAGTCGCCTTCACGCCAGAGGAATATCATGGCCACGAGCAATGGAATCGCCGCCCCGACCGGGCCCTTCGTCAAGACCGCAAGTCCCATCGCGACATAGAAAAACCAGCACCAGTTTCCGCCGTAACGCCAATGCAGGAAGAACGCGTACATCGCTGTCGTCATGGTCGCGGTGAGCAGCATGTCGGTGGTCAGCACTTGAGCCATTACGGCATAGATCGCACTGGTAGTCAGAACCGCACCGGCCAGCATCGCACGGCGATGATCGAAGGTCCTGGCCGCAAACAGACAGGTCGCTGCGACGCCGAAGAGCGCGGCCGAAGCGTTCACCAGGCGCGCAGCGAATTCGTTGACACCAAACAAGCTCATCGCGAGCGTCGTCAGCCAATAGAGGAGCGGAGGCTTTTCAATATACGGGACGTAATTCAGATGAGGGACGATAAAATTGTGCGACGCAAGCATTTCTCTCGCGATTTCGCTGTAGCGCGCCTCATCAGGTTCCCACAGGCCATATGTGCCGAGATGGATGAAGAACAGCAGTGTGGCGAGGCCGATCACTCCGGCGTAGCCCGCGACGACCAAAGCCGGCGGCACCACGACCTTTGGCGGTTGGCTCGAACTCGCGGAGATCTCTGGCGCGGCGCTGTCGCAATCGGTGGTCACGGCGCCCAAGTGTAACTTGCGTCAAGCGCAACGCACAGTGGGCGCTGCGAACGGGCTGTGGACTGTGCGCCACGCACGACGGCGCGACCTCAATCGCCCACGGCGCCGCCGCCCTTACGCGGATCGAAAGATCCGCGCAGGTCACCGGAATGGATTCGAATCGCATTGACTGCGCCGAGTTCCGGCACGGCTTTGAGCGTATAACCCATCGCGGTTAGTTCAGTCTTGGTCTTTACGGGCATGCTCTCTTCCACGAACACAATGTCCGGTTCCGCCTGCTGATGGATGCGCGGTTCGATCAACGCGTGGCCCGGGTCGAGGTTGAAGTCGAGCAGGTTGAGCGTTACCTGAAGTACCCCGCTGATAATCGTCGGGCCGCCGGAACCTCCTGCGACCAGAGCCGGCCGTCCATTTTCGAGCGCGATGATTGGCGACATACTCGACAACGGGCGTTTGCCCGGCGCGACTTCATTGTTCTTGTCGCCGACCAGTTTGAACGCGTTCGGGATCCCGGGGGCCACGGCAAAGTCGTCCATCTCGTCGTTGAGAATCAGGCCGAACGAGGGCACCATCAACTTCGCGCCGAAGGTCGTATTGACCGTCGTCGTCACATCGACCACGTTTCCCTCTTTGTCCACGATTGCGAAATTCGACGTTCCATGATCGTGAGCGGGGGCCACCGGGGGCTGGTTGGTGTGATGAAACGCGCGGTCGCGCGCTTCCGCGATATGCTTGGTCGAGAGCAGTTCCGCGATTGGTACGTTGACGAATGCCGGGTCGGCGTAAAGCCGGCGATCGATAAAGCCCTGGCGCAGCACCTCGATCAGCCGCGCGAGATAGGGTGGCGAGTCCACGCCCAGCCCGGCCAGCCGTCCCATCGAAAGCATCCCGAGCATTTCGAGTACGACGCCACCCGATGACGGTGGCGGCATCGTGTAAACCTCGTAGTTGCGATACGCGAGATGGATCGGATCGCTCCACACCGGCTGATATGCGGCGAGGTCCTCGGCGGTGACGATACCGCCGCGCTCTTTGATGAAACTGGCAATCGTGTCGGCGATCACACCGTGGTAGAAATTCGCCACTGGATCATTTCCGAGGCGCTCCATCAGCGTGGCGAGATTGCGATTGTAAATCGTCGTGCCGGCTGCCTGCGGCTTGCCGTCAAGGGTGAAATAGATCGTGTGAAATACCGGGTCCGACGCAAACAGGGGCGCCGTCATCGCGACTTCTTTCGCCACGTGCGGACTCAACAGAAAGCCGTCGCGTGCGAGCTTGATCGCGGGTGCGGCCAACTCTGAAAACTTCTTGGTGCCGAAACGCGTCAGGGCCGCGTCGAGTCCTGCGATCTCGCCTGGCACTGCGATCGCAAGGGCGCCCGTGCGCGCGAGGTCCTCATCCGGCGTGCCGTTACGAATGTACATAGCGGCGGTCGCTGCTTTGGGCGCCACTTCGCGATAGTCCAGCGCGTAGAGCTTTTTCGGTTTCGCCAGGTAGATCAGCATAAAACCGCCGCCACCGATTCCGCACGATGCCGCGTTGGTGACCCCCAGTGCCAGCGCCGTCGCGACAGCGGCATCAATCGCGTTGCCGCCCTGATGGAGAATTTGGAGTCCGGCGAGGGCGGCGGGCTCACTCTCGGCCACTACCATTTCGTGTTGGGCTTCAGCGGCATCGAGCTGCTGTGGAAGCGAGGCAATTAACAGGAGGGTGGCTGCCGCGAACGCCGCGGCGATTGCCATCTTCACGCGGCGATAGACGCCGGGAGTAATCTGGAGGTTCGAATTCCTGAGCATCAGGTGTTACTAACAGCCGATGCCCGCAGAGAAAAGCTTCGTTTCCACGCTACCTCTCGCAATGTTAGATTTGCGGCAACGATAATCGATCGTTTCGCGCGATCCGGCGCGCCAGAGGAATCACATGAATTTCACCGACATCATTTACGAAAAGTCCGACCGCGTCGCGACCGTAACGCTAAATCGACCCGAACGGATGAACGCGTGGCGCGACCAGCTTGAGCGCGAGATGCGCGACGCGATGGGTGATGCCGAGGCCGACCCCGGTATCGGTGCGATCATCGTTACCGGCGCGGGCCGCGCGTTTTGCGCAGGCCTCGACATGGGGGCGTTGAGCAAAATCGCATCGGACTCAGGCATCACCG
Source organism: Binataceae bacterium (SeqCode) (assembly GCA_036489375.1). Classification (GTDB taxonomy): domain Bacteria; phylum Desulfobacterota; class Binatia; order Binatales; family Binataceae; genus JADMIL01. Next base: position 21,302 of record DASXFX010000135.1, read on the forward strand.
AGGATTTGGCGGCAGCGCGCGCTGGGAGCGATCTGCACCCTAATTTCCGCGGTCGTTTCGCCTGGCTGCTGGCGATGAAAACGCCGATCATTGGAGCGATTAATGGCGCTTGCGTCGGAATGGGATTTGCCAACGCACTGCACTACGACATCCGCGTTGCCTCAGATCGCGCCCGGATGGGGACCATCTTCCCGCGCCGGGGATTGGCACTCGAGCTCGGGGCGAGCTGGCTCCTGCCACGCATCGTCGGTCTCGCCAACGCCGTTGAATTAGCTGTTACCGGCAAGCTCGTCGATGGAGCAGAAGCCCACCGTATTGGGCTGGTCACCAAGGTCGTTCCACACGAGGAACTGATGCAGGCCGCGCGCGCCATCGCCGTCGAAATCGCCACCCAATGTTCGCCGCTCGGCGTCGGGCATGCAAAACGAATGGTTTATGAGCATTTGTTCACCGACCTGACAACGGCCTGCGTTGACGAAGACGAGACTGCGATCCTGATGACCCGGTCCGATGACTTCAAGGAGGGAATAAGAGCGTTCACCGAGAAGCGCGCGCCGCGATTCACCGGCAAATAATTGGGGGGCCGTCGCGGCTTACTTTACTGAAGAATCGGAGGAGGGTCGAAGCTAAAAGCGGTGTGGCTTTGGCTGCTTAGGATGCGTCGCCGGGGATTCGTGTCGATTCTGTCCGATCACGTGGCGCCTTTGTCGGATTTGTCCGCCTTCTCCGACTTGCTGTTCTTTTCCGGTTTCTCTTTTCCATCCAAGGGATGCTTGAAGGTGCGGTCGGGATGCCGAATGGTGAGCACCGGGCAATGAGCTTTGCGCACGACCCGCTCCGCCACGCTGCCCATCAGTACGTGCGCCAGGCCGGTCCGTCCGTGGGTCCCGAGCACAATCAGGTCGGCGCCTTCGCCATGCGCGGCGTTGATGATCTCGAGAAATGGCGCTCCTACTTTCAGCAGGCCGCGTGACTTGAGTCCGCCGTCGCGCAACCGCGCCGTCGTCAAATCGAGTTCGCGCAGAGCGAGTAGCCGCTGCTCCTCGGCGATACGGCTCATCGCGCCGACGTCGAGGCCCGGGCTGAGCTCACTGACCATCACCGGCGCCAGCGGCTGGTCGACGTGCATTACCAGAATTTCGGCCGAGAACCTCCGCGCCAGTTCCTCCGCATAGGCGAGAGCGTAACTGGAATCGTCCGAGAAGTCAGTTGCAGCGAGAATTTTGGTGAATGTGGCCACGAGCCGAACGATACGCCGGGCGCATCATTCGGGCAAGCGAGAATACTGCGGGAATGATCGTCCTGGGCCCATTCCTCGACGCCGAGGCCATTAGTGATTACAATCGGGACGTGGCTTCAAAATTGCCCCAGCGAAGCGGTCCACTCCAGTTCGGCGACTTCGAACGCGCGTTCGATGAACTGTTCGAAGACTTGCTCATTACTCGATGGCGCGAGCACCGTCGGCAGGCCCTCGATCGTGCTTTGATTACCGACCGCGGTCCCCATTACGAAGTAAAGGTTCCTACCGCGGCTGCCGATCCGAATGCAGTAGCAGTAGAAGTAAGCGATTGGCGCCTGATCGTGCGCTTTCCGGGATCGACCGGCGAGGTCGAAAATACGTTCAATTTTCAACATCCGGTGGAGTGCGACAGGGTCAGTGCAAAATGGGATGCTGGCGTGCTCCTAATCGTCCTGCCGAAAAAACGAGGACGGCGCGTCGAGATCGAATAGCCGCGACTCTGCCTCTTCATCGAAAAAGCCTCATTCCGGAAGCCTGCGATGGTACCAAAGACCGATCCCAATGATTTGCCCGGCGCTGCCCCAAAAGATTCGCCAGATAGCGGACCGCTGAAGTCCGCTGCTCCGCCGATCGAGCTCAAGCCGGCGGATCTGCGCGGCGCTTCTCCGCTTCCTCCCGCCGAGTTGCTGCGGCTCTCGCATGATGGTGCGTCCGACCTCTTATTCGGCCAAAGTCGCGCCCTCGATGCCGTTCGTCTCGGGATCGGAATAGACGCGCCGGGTTACAACGTATTCGTCAGCGGCCTGCGCACTCGCGCCGAGCGCGATTCAATCCTGCGCCTGCTCCAGGAGCGGGCGTCCAAAATGCCGACGCCGGGGGATTGGGTTTACGTTAATAATTTTCGTACGCCCGAGGCGCCGCTCGCAATTGCTCTGAAGGCGGGACAGGGCATCGAATTGCAGGCGCGGATGAAGGAGTTGATCACCTTCGTCATCGAGCAATTACCCAAAGCATTTCGCCGCGAGGATTTCGATCAGGAACGAACGGCGTTGCGCGACAAGTATAATTCGCGCGCGCAAGAGTTATACGGCACCTTCGAGACGCGGGCGAAGGAGCGCGGCTTTGCGATTCAGAGCGGGCCGGGTGGACAGGTGGTATTCATCCCGATGATTGGCGGGAAAATGCCCGAATCGCCGGACGAGCTCAAGCGCGAAATGGCCGCATTGCCGGACGCGGAGAAGGAACGACTTGGCCACGTTCAAGGCGAACTACAAAACGAACTCGCTACCCTGTTGATGCGCCAGCAAGAGGTCATGCGCGAGTTGATTGCCGACATTCGCCAGATCGAGCGCGCCTTTGCCGGGCGGTTGATTACCCCGGCCGTCACCGCGATTAAGCAGTACTTCGACAGCTCTGCCGTCAGCGCCTTCCTCGACGAGGTTGCCGAGCACATGCTGGGCCATCTCGATCGGTTCCGTGAGACAGCGCCAGATGGACCCGGCGGTGACGGACCGCCGGCCGCCGCTCCTCCCGCCGACGAGAACGCGCGCTTCATCGAGTACCAGGTCAACGTCTTCGTCGATAATGCGGGGCGGACGGGCGCGCCGGTCATCTCTGAGGATGCCCCGACCTATCGCAACATATTCGGCACGATCGAGCGCTGGATCGATCCGATGGGTCGCTCGGGGACGAACTTCACGCGCATTATCCCGGGTTCCTTCATGAAAGCGCACGGCGGATTCCTGGTGCTCGATCTGGAGGACGCCGCGGTTGAGCCCGGGGTGTGGAAAACGCTGAAGCGCACGCTCAAGACCGGCCGCATGACGCCCGAGACCTTCGAGCCTTTTGCCTTTTTCGCGGTCAGTGGACTGAAGCCCGAGCCGATCGAGATTCGGAACAAAGTGATCGTGATGGGCGGTGCCCAGCTCTACAACCTGCTTTATTTCTACGATCAGGAGTTTGCATCGCTCTTCAAGGTCAAAGCGGAGATTCGTCCGGTAATTGACGCTGACCATCAGGCGGCGGCTCATTACGCTTCGCACGTCGGCGCGCTCGCCCGGCGCGAGAACCTACCGGAATTCGATGGCGGCGCATTGCAGCGCATGGTTGAGTTCGGGATGCGCTTGGCCGGCGATCGTGATCGCGTCCTCAGCATGATGGAGCCGATCGACGACTTGGCCCGTGAATCCGCGTATTTCGCGCGTGAGGCAAACGCGGCCATCGTTACCGCGGCGCACGTCGATCGGGCGCTCGGTGAACGGGTGTTGCGCTTAAATTTTATCGAGGAAGAGATTCGGCGCCTCATCGCCAACGGAACCATAATTGTCCACCTCGAAGGGACCGGCGTTGGCCAGATCAATGGGCTCGCTGTGCTCGACGTCGGTGGCTACCACTTCGGGCGCCCTTCGCGGGTGACGATTGCGGTCGCGCTCGGACAGGCCGGGGTCATCAATATTGAACGCGAGGCGCATCTGTCGGGATCTACTCACGACAAAGGCGTGATGATTCTTAGCGGCTTCATGCGGTCGCGCTTTGGCCAGTCGAACGCGATCGCGATGTCCGCCAGCATCTGCTTCGAGCAGTCCTATTCGGGAATCGACGGCGATAGTGCCAGTTCGACCGAACTCTACGGTTTGCTCTCTGCGCTGAGCGGCGTTCCGATTCGCCAGGATCTGGCGGTAACGGGATCGGTCGATCAATTCGGAACGGTGCAGGCGATTGGCGGCGTCAACGATAAGATCGAAGGCTTCTATCGCGTCTGCAAGGCGGCCGGATTGACCGGACACCAGGGTGTGCTGATCCCGCAGGCGAACGTGCGCAACCTGATGCTCGACTTCGAGACGGTTGACGCCGTCGAACGAGGCGTCTTCCATATTTATGCCATCGATACCATCGACCACGGCATCGAAGTTCTCACGGGTATTCGGGCCGGCTCTATCGACGAGCCGGGGACAATCAACTTTCTCGTCGCAAAGCGCCTGCGCGATATGGGCGCCAAGATGCGCGAGCATCCCTTGCAGGAAACTCGGGTAATCCATGAGACCGACCCTGCCAAGCCGCCGCCGAAACCTCCGGGGCCGCCCGAGCCTCCGACTTAGGTTTCAATCATTCAGCCTCGATGCCATCGCAGACGGTCGCGCCCGGCAGATCGCAAGGCGTTCGTGAGACGGCGACGTGACGCAGGACCGCAGCGCCGATAACATAGCCGACGAGGTCAAGCCTGATGCCCATCGATCTGCGCTTCGCACCCGACGAAGCTCCCCTGATGATCGACCTGTATGAGCTCACCATGGCCGCGAGCTATTTCGCGATCGGTTTCAACGAACCGGCGTGTTTTTACTTGAGCGTCCGACACATGCCCCCCAAGCGGGGGTTTCTGGTGGCTGCGGGAATCGATCGCGTGCTCGAGGTTTTAGAACAATTTCGCTTTGAGCCCGACGCGATCGAATATCTCGATTCGCTGAAACTCTTCAGGCCGGATTTTCTCGCCTTTCTTGGCAACCTGCGCTTTACCGGCGACGTTCACGCGGTGCCGGAAGGGACGATTTTCTTTGAGCAGGAACCGATTCTGGAAGTGCGCGCGCCGCTGATCGAGGCGCAAATTATCGAGACTCTGCTGCTCAACCAGATTGGGCTGGCGTCGATGATCGCGAGCAAGGCGGCCCGCTGTGTCGTCGCCGCGCGCGGTCGGCGCCTGATCGACTTCGGGCTGCGCCGGAGCCAGGGTGCGGACGCGGGATTGGTGAGCGCGCGCTCCAGCTACCTTGCGGGCTTCGTTGGAACCTCCAATGTCCTCGCCGGACGTCGTTACGGAATCCCGCTCAACGGCACCATGGCCCACAGCTACATAATGGCCCACGACAGCGAGCGCGACGCTTTTGAGCATTTCGTCAACCTGTTCCCTCAACTGAGCACGCTGTTGGTCGATACCTACGACACTATTCGCGGGGTCGAAAACGCGGCGCGCGTAGCTCGGGTGCTCAAGGAAAAGGGTTACAAACTGCAGGCCGTGCGCCTCGACAGTGGTGATCTCGTCGATCTGAGCGTGCGCGCGCGCCGCATTCTGGACCAAAATGGGCTCAACGACGTCGCCATCTTTGCCAGCGGCAATCTCGATGAGTACCGCATCAATGATTTGTTGCGGGCGCGAGCGCCGATCGACGCGTTCGGCGTGGGCACCGCAATGGCGGTCGGCGCCGATGCCCCCACCCTCGATGCGTCCTACAAGCTGGCCGAGTACCGTGGCGTCCCGCGGCTCAAGACTGCGCCCGGCAAACTCAGCCTGCCCGGACGCAAGCAGGTCTTTCGCGCCGCCAATGCGAACGGCGCATTTTACGCTGATCTGATCGGACTCGCAGACGAGGGCGCCACCACCGTCGCCCATGAGTTCAAGCCGGCTCCCGCAGAGGTCTCAACCGTTCTGACTCGCCAGATGGCTGCCGGCCAACGCCTTGAACCGCGTTCCACTCTGGCCGAATCGCGCGATCGTGTGTTGCAGGGACTCGCCCGCCTCGGTCAGCGCCACAAGGATTTGGAACGCCCTGAGTCCTATCCGGTGCGCCATACCGCGGCCCTCAATGCGATGCTGACGGGCGAGAAAATCCGAGCCGAAAAGCGCCAGGACTAGATCCGCACCTTTTACCACCGGCTACGATCCGTTCCGATTCGTCCCGACGCTCAATTTTCGAGTAATTGTGGCATTCCGCTCGGCCTTAGCAGCATTAGTTAGTAAAGCGATGTGTTGCCTCGTATAAGACTAGCAAACTATAGTGTAAATCAGAGGCATCACGAAATGGTGCAGGATTTCCCCAAGAGCAAGCGCCCAGCAGAGGATCCTACGGACCGCACGGTCATCGTGGGTGCCGGACCGGCGGGACTAACTGCCGCATGGGAACTGGTCCGCAGCGGCCGTGAGGTGGTCGTGCTCGAGCAGGACCCGACGCATGTCGGCGGCATCGCGCGCACGGTCAGTTACAAGGGCTTCCGCTTCGACATCGGGGGCCATCGCTTCTTTTCCAAGAACGCCGACATCGAGAAGCTCTGGAGCGAAATCCTCGGCGATCGGATGATCGAGCGCGATCGTCTCTCACGCATCTATTATCGTGGACGCTTCTTCAAGTATCCGCTCGAAACGCTCAACGTGCTGGAAAATCTCGGCGTCGCCGAATCGATTGCGTGCATGTTCAGCTACGCGGCGGCGCGTTTGAAGCCGAAAGGCGAGATCAAAAGCTTCGAGGACTGGGTGGTCAACGCCTTTGGCCGCCGGCTGTACGAAATATTCTTTCGCAGTTACACCGAGAAAGTCTGGGGTATTCCGTGCGACGAGATTAGCGCGGATTGGGCGGCGCAACGGATTAAGGACCTTTCGATGCGCGCGTTGATCAAGCGTGCGCTTACCTTCCGCACAAAGAACGGCGGTCCCGTGATCAAGACCCTCATCGACCGCTTTCGCTACCCGGAGCACGGTCCCGGTGAAATGTGGGAAACGCTCACGAAGAAGATCCAGGAGAGCGGCGCGGTCGTTCAAATGGGTGAAAGTGTCGTTTCGCTCAAACGTGGGCCTGCCGGGATTACTTCCATCGGATCGATTGGCGCAGAGGGCGCGCGCAGCTACAGCGGCGGAAACTTTATTTCGACAATGCCGATCCGCGAACTCGTCAGCGCGCTGGACCCGGCGGCGCCCGCGGATGTGATCGCGGCGGCCAACCGGCTCAAATATCGCGACTTCATAACCGTCGCCCTGATTATCGATCAGGCCGAAATGTTCCCCGACAACTGGATTTACATCCATGAACCGGACGTCAAAGTTGGGCGCATCCAGAACTTCAAGAACTGGAGCCCGGCGATGGTTCCGGACGCACGCTACACGGTCCTCGGCCTCGAGTACTTCTGCTTCGACTCGGATTCGATGTGGAATACGCCGGATGCGGAACTGGTTGCTATGGGCGCGCGCGAGCTTGCGCAACTCGGGCTGGGCGACGCAACCAAGGTCGTTGATGGAACAGTGGTGCGCCAGCGCGCGGCCTACCCGGTTTACGACAGCCAATATCACGAGGCGGTCGAGGTGGTGCGGGGCTTCCTGGAGCGCGAAGTGCCAAACCTTCAGCTCGCGGGCCGCAACGGGATGCATAAGTATAATAATCAGGATCACGCGATGATGACCGGGTTGATGGCGGCGTGGAACATCATGGGCGGTTCCTATGACCTATGGCGGGTAAACGGCGACGCGCTCTATCTGGAAGCTGGAGCAGCCGGCGAAGAAGGCGGCCGCATGGTCCCACGTCCGCTCTCCACCGAGCCGTCAAGCAAAGCCGCGTAACCCTGCGAAGTGACGCAGCCGGAATCGCGCCAGGACATCGCGCGCACCAATTCGACTTCGGAAAACCTCACCTATACTCGTCATAAACATGGGCGTGATTATCGTTCCGGCTATGTCAGGGTTACGGCTTCTTACACTGATAACTATTCGGCAGTAAGTGCGAGTCGCCGCCAGATTTCGCGCGGCATAGAAAGTAAGGGAACCCTGACCGCTGCGGCCTGATCGGCTGCGAGCCAATAGGCAGACAGATAGGCCGCAAGCATCGAGAAGAACCCGCATTCGTTCGCAGATAGCGCGACGTACTCCCACCAGATCAATAGCAAATAACTGAGCACGGCCATCGCGATTGCCCGCCGGCTTGCTTCCCCGCGCGCGGCGACTACAGCGAGCACCGAGAATGGAATCAGCATGAGCACCAGATCGTAATCCCACGCCACTGGCAGTAGGAATACTGCGGTTGCGACCCACAGCGAGAAAACGCGCGAGTCGGGATCGTCGTGCGGCGGAAGCGCAATCGTGACCTTCGTTGTTGCTGTCACAATTAGTAGATCGAGGGCGATTAGCAGCGCACGAGCTGTCACATAAGGCGCGAAGCCCAGATTAGGTGAAAGCTCTCGAAGCATT
>DASXFX010000140.1:0-6629 GCA_036489375.1 Binataceae bacterium (SeqCode)
CGATCGGATTATGCTCCGGCACCAGCGTGATTCCGGTCGCCAGCTTGATCCTCGTGGTCGTCGCCGCCGCCATCGCGAGGCAGATGAACTGGTCGCTCATATGACCGTAAACGTCGGGAATCGGTCCGCCCGCGGGAAAGGGCGTCTGCGGATTTACCGGCAAAATCGGATGCTCCGGCACCCACAACGACTCGAAGCCCAGTTGCTCCACCGCGTGAGCGAACGGACCCGGTCGCGCGGTGCTCTCGTGAAATACGTTCAGCAGGCCGATCTTCATGAGCGCCCCTCCGTCATGACTTGTCGCAAAAAGCCGCCGCTATTTCCAGTCGCGCCCCGCGCGCGTAATGTCTGCATCGAGCCGCCCGCCACTCCGACGCCCTGATCGACGTCATCGACTTTGGCGCGCGGCCCGTCGCTCAAGGGAATGCTCGTTCCGGTGATCACCGGCCGACGGGCAAGGTTAAGAAGCAATGAAATCGTCCTCCACCGCCACTCCCGCCCACCTCGGCCGCGACCCACTGCTCGGCCGTTCTCTGCTGCTCGACCGGCTTCTGCCTCTGGGCTGTTATCTGCTTCTGGGCTGGTTTCTGATGGTCCCGCCCACCGGTGTCGCACCCGACGGCCGCCGCGCCTTCATCTTCAGCGCGCCGCTCAGTCAATGGTACCGATGGGATTTCTATGACACCGCCGAAGAATGCTGGTACGTCGATCGCGACCTGTTCCTGAGAAGCGAGAGCGTCCTTCGCATCGACCCGCTGAACGACGCCGCCAACGCCTACCTCGAAGCGCAATGTGTTCCGACCGACGACCCGCGCCTCGCCAACTAGCCGCCCCGGCGCCGTCTGGAACTTCGGAACTTCCACCCGACTCGTCGTTTAGGCTCTCGCCCGACTCGCCCGAGGGCCGTCGCTTGGTTCCGGCTTCCGACCGACCCCGCTTGAACGTCGCTTGCGTAGTCTAGCGAGGGCCGTCGCTTGGGTAGTCCAGGCTCCGGAAGGTGAAGGGGGATCCGATGGAGACTGCGCGAGATCGTGCGGGACTGCGCGGATGGCGATCGGAGTTAACCGGAGCGAGTGCGAAGGTTGATGGGACTAACGTGACCCGGGTCATCGCGCGGGACTGACATCGCCCACTCACCGCCTTCTCAGCGCGTGCCATCGCCCACCCAGAGCGTTTCGCCGTCCCTTCGAGCCCTCCCGCCTTTAATCTTCGCGAACCGCCCGCCCATGACACTTCCGCCCCCGCTCGCTCCGGTCGGCGACCGCCGCCGGCCCGTTCCCTCACCGTGACCGCAGCGAACGGGTTCCGCTCTCCGCTCTTTCCCGGCCCTGACCCGGCGCTCCGCTCGGAACCCGCCTCACCAGTCGCCCCAGGCTCGATGCGTATCACTTATGGTCACTTTAACTTTGCTATCGGCATCTAATCGACAGATCCACCACCACATTTTAAGTGAAGTGTTTCACCCGTCGATGAGTAAACCGAATTTAGACGATCTAAGATGTTCTAATCACGATGTAACAGGTCACGGAAGCGGGGTGAAATATTTCACGACATTAGCCCGCCGCCGCGATTCGAGGTCTCAGTAGTAGCAGGACGCTCAAGGGAATCTCGTCGCAACGCTGCTTCCCGAATGAGGCCAAATGACGTCAACGAGGCTCGAATATGTACCCAAAAACGAGACGCCTACCAACCGTTATAGAAATGCGTTTCCAAACGGGACTTTCGACGTCGTTTCGCCTCGCTTGCGACATCGCCCGGGCGACCGTTCGGACTCCGCCCCGACCCGCCTCACTTCCAGCCGAAGAAGTCCGCCGCGTAAACGAACTTGCCGACGCCACCCGCCTGCGCCGCCTGCTCGTCGATCTCCTGATCCCCCACCATCGTCGATCCCTTGAGATCGACCCCGTGAATCTCCGCCAGCTCCAGGATCATGCCGCCCTTGGGCTTGCGGCAGTCGCAGCCGTCCGCGTCGTCATGCGGGCAAACCTGCCAGCCGGTCAGGATGTCGCCCAACTGCCGATCGAGCTCCGCCATTGCCGCCTCCACTTGCCCGAGCCGGAAGCGCCCGCGCTTGACCCCGGCCTGGTTGGTCACGACAAACATCAGATGGTCACGGATCGGATCGAGCTTTTCCCGCACTCCCGGCATCAGCTTGATCGTGATATTGCCCTTCGCGTCGATCGGCAACTGGCGGGTCTCGTCCATCGCGACCAACGTGCCGGCGAGATCGAAGAACAGCGCGATATTGCCTGCGTCGTGCGGCATCGCTCAATCACCGTCGCGCCAATCGGCGTGGTCGCGAACGTGGGCGAAGACCTCGTCCAGGATCGCGATCCCGGCCTCGGCCTGTGCCGCCGAGATCACCAGCGGCGGATTGATCCGCACGCGCGGAAAGTAGCCCATGATCAGCAGGCCGCGCTTGAGCGATTCGGTGAAGATCAACTCCATCACCTTGCGCCCCAAGGGCTTTCGCGACGTGCGATCGCGCACCAGGTCGAGCCCGATCAGCAGGCCGCGGCCGCGCACGTCGCCCACGAATTCGTACTTCTCCTGCAATCCGCGCAACCGCTCGAGCATCAGCGCACCGACCGTGCGCGAATTTTCGACCAGCTTTTCGCTCTCGATTGTCTTGATCGTGGTCGCGAGCGCGGTCGCCGCCAACGGATTTCCGCCGTAACTCGAGGACGACGCGCTCGGCTTCGCGAACGGTTCCGCCGATCCGATTTCGTCGCTCATCAGCACCCCCGAAATCGGAAAGCCCGACCCCATCCCCTTGCCCACCGTGACGATATCCGGCGTGACCCCGCTATGTTCGACGCCCCACCATTTGCCGGTGCGCCCGAAGCCGGTGATCATCTCGTCGGCGATCAGCAGCGCCCCGTTGTCCTTTGCCACCGACTTAATCGCGGGCAGCCAGTCGTCTGGCGGAATCACGTTGCCCGCCGTCCCCTGCATCGGTTCGACGATCACCGCCGCCACCGCCCCCGCCGACGAGTTCTTGATCTGCTGGCGCGCAAACTCCACGCAATACAGCCCGCAGTCGGGATAAGTCATCTTGAAGGGGCAGCGATAACAGTCCGCATACGGCACCTGGTAGCGGCCGCCGGGCAACGGCCCGTAGCCCTGTTTGGACTCGTCGCCGATTAGCCCCAGGACGCCCATGGTCTTGCCGTGAAAGCCGCCCCAGAAGCTCACCACTTCGTCTTTCTTGGTGACCGACCGCGCGAGCCTGAGCGCCGCTTCGACCGCCTCGGCACCGCCGCTATATAGATGTGCACGCTTGAGCTTGCCCGGCGCGACTTCGCTCAGCAGCCGAAAGGCCTCCGCCCGCTCGCGTGTCGCGAACGTCCCAACCATCAGGCGCGCAGCCTGTTTTGCGATCGCGGCGGACATCCCCGGATGGCCATGGCCGAGGCTCGCCACCGCAACGCCGGCAAAAAAATCGACGTAGGTATTGCCGTCGGCATCGGTCAAGGTGGCGCCATTGCCGTACTCGAAGGCGACTCCCGCCAGCAGCGAGATCCGCTGACGGCCCGGCGCGATATAGCGCTGCTCGTCGGCGAACACCTCGCGTGATTTGGGCCCGGGTACGTCAGTTACGATCTTCGGTAATCCGGCCTTGGCCGCCGCACCGTCATTAGTTCGTTTTGAAGTTGAAACCTGCGCTGTCCTCATCTCATCTCGTCATTTCGTCGTCATGCGCGTGGTCTTTCCAGCCAGAGGTTTTGCCCGTAATCTTGCCCGTTGCGCTCGCCGATCGGCATTTTTCACGTCACACTCATGCGCCGCTACTACGCCTTTTAGCATGGCGCCCGTGGCCGCCGAGGCTAACCTGGGTTATCCCACACGCCCCACCCGCGACCCGTAAGGACTTGTCGCGCCAATGGTCGCAAGTCAAGTAGGCGCGGGGCCGCGCGCGGCCACCGACACTCACGATTCGCCGGTTAAACGTTGAGATCGCGGGCGGCGGGATGGCGGCGCAGATGCAGCAGCGAGCGCCGCGCAATCGCGCGGGCGGCGTCATTGCGCACCCGGCTGAAACTCGGCCAATCGTTGAAATCGACGATCGAGAAATTGTCGCCCTTGACGATCGCGTCGCCGCCCCAGACTTCGAGCCCGAGGGCGGCCGCCGCGGTCGAGGCCGCATGATTTAGAGCGCGCTTCTGCACCTCGGAAAGGTCGGTCGCAGTCTCGGCGACGGTGGCAAAATACTCGCCGCCGCTCACGCCGTAGAACTTGACCACCTCGCCGATCACTTCCTGCTGCACATATGCCAGTTGCACGCCGCGGCGCGCAAAGCGCATCAGCGAGGCTGCCAGTTGTTCGAGGTCCTCGACTCGCTGCACGTCGTGCGGACCCAGCGCGTGCAGGTCGCCCCGCTTGACGTACATCGGCGAGGACAGATCGATCGTGCGCAGCGGCTTCAAATCGAGCGGCGCAGCCGTGCGCACTACTACCCCTTCGGGCACCGGCACGCCCGCGCGCATCAGGCCGGCGCCCAGCAGATCGCGATAGCAGTTGCGAATCGCCAGGGCCGAGTTGATCACCACCGCGCCGGCCTCTTCACAGGCCGAAAGCCGCGCGAGGCCGCGCTCCCCTTGGCACATCGCAAGGATCAGATGCGGCGCAGGAAACTCGCCGTCGGCGAAGCGCGCCGAATCGATCATCGTGGTCGTCGCGCCCGACGTCCGCAATTGGCCGACCACCGTATCGAGGATAGCGGCATCCGCCTCGACCTTGCCGGGCGAATACTCGGGTTCGCGATAGACTCCCATCACCTGGATTTTCATCGAAATGCTCCGGTCCCAAACAACACGGCGCCAACGCCGTCAACTACCACCACCCGGATTACTCACCAGCGCGCGCGCCGCGTCCAGATCAGCCGCCTCATCGACGTCGATTACGTCGTTCAAATCGATCGCGGCAAAGCGCATTCCCCGGCGAATCAGCAACGCCAGGTACTGCCGCATCGCATCCAGCCCGGCGGCCCGGGCCTCTTCCGCCAATCCAAATATGCGCGTCGAGAACAGATACAAGCCTGCCGTCACTTGCGGCGCTTCGCCGTCGCCCAACGCGCTGATAACGCCGTCCGCCACCTTGGCGAACAGGGGGCGTTTGTCACCGCGCCATCTTACCACACCGAGCGCGCCGTCAAGAGCGTCCGGATTACGCGGATCGGTAAGTTCGAGCGCCCGTTGCGCAAAGCGCGCCAACTCCGAACGGGACAAAATCGCATCCACCGTCGTCATCAGGAACCGTCCCGGCGCGATATGTTCACCGAGCGTTAACAGCGACTCCATCGAATTGGCTGTATCGCGCACGTACAGCTTCACTTCGGACGGCAACCCGAGCCCTCGATTATCCGCACCTTCGCGATCGTCCGCGAGTTCCCTATTATCCGGGACGCGTTCCATGTCCCGCGTGACTTCGCGATCATGTTTGCGTTCGCCGTGGTCCGCGATGCCATGATCGTGGGCGACTTCGCTATAATTCGCGAGTTCGCCCTCGCGCGCCCTGCTGCGATCCTGTGCGACGCGTCGATCGCGAAGCATACCGGCGGTCTCGGAATTGACGATCACGTGCACCGGGGAGGCTCCCATCGACGCGATCGCGCGCGCCTGGCGCACCAGTAGAGTCTCGCCCGCGAGCTTGACCAGCGGCTTGGGCAAGCCGTGGACAGCATCGCGCAAACGCTCACCGCGGCCCGCCGCGATTATCGCGCCGCTCAGTCCGTCCACCACTTCAGATCCTGTAACTCCGACAACGTGTCGATTGTGAAATCCGCCAATCCCTCGTCCGGTTCCCCATCCGCGTCGGCACCCCTCTCCGGCCAGGCCGCCTCTCCATCCGCGTCAGCGCAGTTTGATCGATCCGTCACCGCACTGCATGCGGCGGCAACATCACCGGCAGTCGGATTCCGCAGCCAGATTCCCTTGATTCCGAGCCGCTGCGCCGGCAGGCAGTCCTTGTCGATCGAATCGCCGACCATCGCGGTTTCGCTCGGAGCGGAGCCCAACCGCTCCAGCGCGGCGAGAAAGATGCCGGCGTCAGGCTTGAAGATTCCAACTTGCGAGGAATCGACGACGGCGCCGAAAAAGCGCGCCAAATCGGCCTCGGCCAGAATGTTCCCCAGGTTACCGTAGAAATTCGATACCACCCCCATCCGAAAGCGCCCTTCGAGCGCCCTCAGCACTTCCCGGCTGACTTCAAAGCCGCGCCTGGATTCGGCCACGAATGATTGCGTGATCCATCCGGCCATTTCCGGCAGCCGCATCCCGCCGACCGCAGCCCCGATAATTTCGCGCACTTCGAGCGCCCCGTGCCGGCTGAGGAATTCAATCTGCAGGCGCACCAGGTAATCCACCACTTCCATCAGCCCGTACGCCGAGAGCATCTTGCTCGAACGGTACGCGATCCGCGTCGCATGATCGAAACCCGGGTCGAGTTGCTCCCGGGTCAGCTCAATCCCCGCCGCCTGATAATGGACCAGGAACCGATCGAGCCAGTGCTGCGGATAATCGAGCGTCGCCCCGAAATCAAAAAGGATAGTCCGCATCTGCTTCATCGTCCGACCGATCCGCTCGACCTATCTTTTCCAGCGTACGGCATGTGTGCCCGGCCTACCGGCT
>DASXFX010000204.1:0-2108 GCA_036489375.1 Binataceae bacterium (SeqCode)
GCCGACCGATGCTGAAATGAAAGCGCTGGGATTCGGCATTCGGGTGTGCAAGCACATCAAATCGAACGCGATTGTATTCGTGGCTGAGGACCGGACGCTGGCCGTAGGTGGTGGCGCAACCTCGCGAATCGATCCCCTGTACGCGGCTCGCGAGAAGGCGTCGCGGCTGGGCGTATCGCTCAAAGGATCGGTGCTGGTATCGGAGGCCCTGTTCCCATTTCCCGACGGGCCGACGCTGGCGGCTGAAGCTGGCGCGACGGCGATCGCACAACCGGGCGGAGCGATGCGCGATGATGAAGTGATCGCCGCCGCCGATAAGTTCGGACTCGCGATGGTGTTTACGGGTGTGCGTCACTTCAGGCATTAGCCGGCGTCTCCACCATAGTCGGAACACTGAGGCGCAATCGAATCGACATCCCGATATAATTTGATCGATGAAAGTTCTCGTCGTCGGAAAGGGCGGCCGCGAGCATTCGCTGTGCTGGCGCCTTAACCAGAGCCCGACCGTCTGGGGCCTCTACTGCACCGGTGGCAGTCCCGGTATCGACCAGGTCGCGAAGCCGGTCGATATCGCCCCGGACGACTTCGCGGCTCTCGCGCGGTTCGCCTCGCAGGAGAAGATCGATCTGACCGTGGTCGGCCCCGAAGATCCGCTGGCCAACGGCATCGTCGATGAATTCGAACGGGCGGGACTTACTATTTTCGGACCGTCAAGGGCGGCGGCGCAGCTCGAAGCGAGCAAGGCCTTCGCCAAACTCGTGATGCGTGAAGCGGGCGTGCCGACGACGGATTTCGAGATTTTCGAGGACGCGGAGGCAGCTCGCCGCTACGTCAAATCGCTCAAGCGGCCTTGCGTGGTCAAGGCCGACGGGCTGGCGCTTGGCAAGGGCGTTGCGGTTTGCCTCGACGAGGATGCAGCGCTGACCGCGATTGGCGAAGCTATGGATCAGCGACGCTTCGGCGCGGCGGGGGCGCGCATCGTGATCGAGGAACTAGCACGCGGCGAAGAGCTTTCGTTCTTCGCGCTGTGCGACGGGGTCGATGCGGTCGCACTCGGCTGCGCGCAGGATCATAAGGCGGTGTTCGACAACGATCGCGGCCCGAACACCGGAGGAATGGGCGCGTACACCCCGTTGCCCCGTTACGGCGCCGGATTCGAAGCGCGGATAATGGACGAAGTGGTGCGGCCCACGCTCGCGGCAATGGCGGCGCGCGATGCGCCGTTTCGCGGCGTGATGTTTGTCGGCCTTATGGTCGAAGGCGATCGCTTCAATGTCCTCGAATATAATGTTCGCTTTGGCGATCCCGAGTGCGAACCCTTGATGATGCGCTTCGACGGCGATCTCGCCGAGACTTTGCTCGCGGTCGCACAAGCGCGCGTGCGCGAAGTCTCTATTCGACTTTCGTCCCGAGCCGCGGCGAGTGTGGTGTTGGCCTCGGGCGGCTATCCGGGCGAGTACGGCAAAGGTATTTCGATCGCTGGCCTCGAGCACATCGACGGCACTGAACCATCGGAGGCGAAGGTACGGTGGGCGATGGAAAAGACCCGCGTGAAAGTGTTCCATTGCGGAACCGCAGTTCACGACGGCGCGCTGGTCACCAATGGCGGGCGCGTGCTGGCGGTAACCGCCCTGGCCGACGGACTGGATCGCGCGGTGGCGGCGGCCTACGAAGCCGCCTCGATGATTCATTTCGACGGGATGCATTACAGGCGCGACGTTGGCGCGCGAGCGCTTGGCCGGCGGCCCGCTTAGCAATCTGAGGAACGTCGGCGTCGCCCAAGCGGTATCATCAGAATTGGCGGAAACCGTAAAATCAGGATCGCAAGCAGACGTCGATGACGATGCGCTCGCGCGGGCAATTGAAGCCTTGCGCGCTGGTGATCCGATCGTCTATCCGACAGAGACCTTTTACGGAATCGGCGCCGACGCATTTTCCATTGACGCACTCGAACGGATTTTCGCGATCAAGGGTCGCGATGCCGCCAAGACGATTGCCTTGATTGCTCATGACGAGGCTTCGGCATTCGCGATTGCAAGCGAAGTTCCCAAGCTTGCGCAACGCTTGGCGCGGGCGTTTTGGCCCGGGCCGCTGACCATCGTAATGCC
>DASXFX010000216.1:0-59557 GCA_036489375.1 Binataceae bacterium (SeqCode)
CTTCGGCAAGACGCACTTCGTGGCGACCAACAAGACCGCCGAGGGCCGGGCAGAGAACCGCCGGGTCGAGTTGGTACCGGCCGACCAATAACAACCACCATGATGGGCGCGGCGTTGTCAGACGCCGCGCCTATCGGTGCATCCTTCAACAATCGATCACAGCCTGTTAAAAGTGGCTGCACCAACGCGACTTAGGCTCGCGGCCTCAGCAGACGGAATGCGTATGTTACGAATGAAGTTAGTCGGAAGCCCGCCGGGCATCATCGTAACGTTGAGCGCGTTCGCCCTATTCTGTCTGGTGCAAAGTTGCACGCAACTGGGTCTTTCTTCGGGGTCGTCGGCAGATGACTCAACGGTATCGGCGACCGCGGCACCAACGATGGTCGCCAGTGCCGCGCCGGAATCCAGCGTACCGGGTGGAGTCCTCGTTCAAACCACGACAATGCCTGGTACAACGCCCACCACGATCCCTCCGCACCTCGCGTTGACCGTTCCGGCAATTCCGACTCCAGCCACCACTCCGTCGGCCACTACGATTCCAATCGGGGCCAACACTGCGGTGAAAGCGGAAATGAAGAAATTCATTTTCCATTCGTCGGCGGAGGAAGCTCGGTACAACCAGGCCGCGGCAAAGTTCCCAGGCTTTTGCCACGAATGGCAGAGGATGTTGCACGATCGCGAAGCCAACAGCCTCGATCACCTGGTTTGGGAGACGCACGACGGGATCGAGAAGACGACCTATACCGGCTACGGCGCGGTCGATTCATGCGAGACCAAGGAATCGGTTGAGGGCGTGCCGATTGGGAAACTTTCCTACATGGAAGTGATCTACGATCTTGAGGGTAAGACTCCGGAGGAAGCGCGGCACAGCCCTCCGAAGGTTATCCACCAGACGCACACGCTCGAGATCTTTTCCTGGGAAAAGGACAAGTGGTTTTACTAAGCGACCGGTTCGCAGCCTGAACTAGAGATGGGCTAACGACCGAACTGAGTGGTCAAAAATAACCGAAAGCTTCTTCCCTGCAAGTGGTGCAGCAACCCACCCCGCCCTTCAACCTTCGATCTCCGTTGGGCTTGACGCTTCAGAAACCTCGGCTAGTTCAGTTCCTTGCTGCTGTAATCAAGGATGCGGCGCGCGATAATCATGAGATTGATTTGCTGCGTGCCCTCGAAGATATCGTTGATCTTCGCGTCTCGCATCCACTTTTCGACCAACACCTTGCGCGAATAGCCAATTGGTCCGAGAAGCTCGACCGCTTTTTGAGTGATCAGGGTCACGGCCTTGCCCGCCTTGGCTTTTGCCATCGAAGCCTCCAGGCTGTTGCGCATCCCCATATCGAGCATCCAGGCGGCGCGCCAGGTGAGCAAGCGTGCGGCCTTGAGCTGAACCTCCATCTCCATGAAATCGCGCTCGACCGTCGTTAGCCGTCGCGGCGAGAGGCCGTAGCGAATCGGCACTTTCTGATCCTTGAGAAAATCGCGCACGTAATCGAGCGCCGCACGACCCACCCCGATCGCCATTGCCGCGACGATCGGCCGGGTCGCATCGAAGGTCGCCATGACGTCCTTGAAGCCGCCGGTCGGCTTAACTTCTGCGCTCCCGAGCAAATGATTTGCGGGCACGCGACAGTTGTCGAAGACGATCATGGCAGTATCCGAGGCGCGGATGCCTAGTTTGTTTTCAACTCGCGTGACCGTCATCCCAGGTGTGTGATGCTCGACCACGAACGGCTTGATTCCAGCCCGTCCGGCGCTCCGATCAAGCGTCGCCCAAACCACCACGAAGCCTTCCGACTTTTCTGCCGACATCTCCCCGGCTGTGCAGAATATTTTGGTGCCATTGATTAGATAGTCGTCGCCATCGCGAGTCGCGGTAGTGGTAATCGCAGCCGAATCCGAGCCGCATCCTGGTTCCGTAATCGCCATCGCACCCCATTTCGGCTTGCCTTCGCGAAAGCGCTTCAAGAATCGCTCCTTTTGTTCAGGAGTGCCCGCCGCCGCAACCGCAGCGCCGCCGAGGCCTGGATTTGGAATCGAAAGAAATAGCCCGGCATCACCCCAGCAAAGTTCTTCGGTGCTGAGGCAGGTGTAGAGGTTGCGGAGCTTGGCAGCGCCATCGCCCTTCGACGAACCTTCGGAGGTCGAGCCCGGTCCGAGATTCTGCGCGGCCGACCACATCGCTTCGTAAAAGGGCCACGGCTTTTCATGCTCGCGCTCGTCATATTCGCGCGAAATCGGCCGCATCATGCCCTCGGCGACCGCATGATACATTTTCAATTGCGCTCGTACCTGGGGCTCGAATTCGAAGTCGATCATTATTGATTCTCCGGAAATTGCCTTCGACTTTAGCGATAATTGCGCGCGGCTAAACCGTCGCGACGCCTTCGATTACCGCAAAGCTTCGCGCGTTGCGCAAAAACATCTCGACCGGATGTTCGCGGATGTAGCCGTGACCGCCGAGAATCTGCACCGCGTTATCGGTCACCATTAGGGCAGATTGCGCGGCGTAGTTGCGGGCCTGCGAGCTCTCAATCAGCGCGTCCTCACCGCGGTCGAGACAGGCCGCCGCCTCCCACGCAAGAAGGCGCGTCGCGTCTATCTCGGTCGCCATTTCGGCGAGCATGAATGCGATCGCCTGCTTGGTCGCAATCGGCACGCCGAAGGCCTTCCGCTCCTTGGCGTAGTCTTTCGCGTATTCATACGCAGCACGGGCGACGCCGACCGCCATCGCGGCCATCGCGACGCGCCCCTGGCTTACGATCCGTGTGAAGTTGAACGGGGTTTCACCGCTCAACCGGGAATCCTTGCCGATGCGGCAATTCTCAAGCTTCACTTCAAAGGTTGCGAGCCCCTTAAGGCCCATGTTCTGTTCCCGCCCGACGATCGTCAGGCCGGGGGTGGCCCGAGGCACCAGGAATCCGTCCACACCACGGAATTCGAGGTCGCGATTGGTCGTCGCGAAGATCAGAATATTCGCGCTATCGTCGGCCAACGGCACGCAACATTTCGCGCCATTGAGAAGATAATCCGTCCCATCGGAAACCGCTGTCGTCGCGAGCGCAGAGGCGTCGAAATCGAAGCGCGGCTCGAGAAAAGCGGAGGTGCCTGCGACGAACTTGTCGCTCGCGAAATCCTTCAGGATGCGAATGCGTTGTTCGCTGCTGCCGAACTCGACCACGGGAAATGCGATCAGCCGAGGAGTTAGAACGTGGATCGCGGTCGAAAGATCGCCGAAGGCAAGTTCCTCGGCGACAATTGTGCCCGTCACTGCCGAGCGCGCGTCGCCATATCCGCCGTACTCTTCCGGAATTGCTCCGCGTACCAAGCCCAATTCCCAGGCTTGTTCGATCAATGCCTGAGGAATCGTGCCGGTTTCGTCAGCGAGACGCGCGGCCGGCCGGATTTCGTCGGTAGCGAAAGCTACGACGGTGTCGCGGATCATTCGTTGTTCTTCGGTTAATTCGAAGCTGATCATTTACCCTTATTTTCGTAGACCGCTGCTTTGGATTCGCGCGCCGCTAACTTTGCCTCGGTCGAGCGTTTCGGCCATATTTCACGTAATACATTACATTTAGACTGTCGCGTCATTTCTTTATAGTGCGACGAATCAGTTCGCGTTCGCGCGCTCGGCTGTACTTGCTCTCGTCGTGAACGACGCGAGTCGGCGGCGCCATCGGCTTGCGCAGCTTTTGGATCAACGCGCCGGCTTCAGATTTGCGCGGAGTCTTGCTCTTTTTCGATGCTGCCATGGACTGAATCGCGCCGTGAGGACTTCATTCAAAGGCACTCACGGACTGTTGGCGAGCTCGCAAGCCCGACCGTGGTTTCAATTCTCCGTTTCGGGATAGCCGATGGCAAGCCGGTTTCGCGCGGTCTTTACCCGGTAAAGCCAATAAAGCTCATCTGCAGACCGCTGGTCGCACCTACGGCGCCACGACGAGAAAAGTAGGTGTCGTTGGCGCATCGGGTGCAGGGGCCCACGTTAGCAATCGACGCCGCGACGAGCCCTTCATGTTCCAGTTGATCCCGGATGAGTGCTCGCAGATCGAGGTACGCCTTTCCCGGTTGTCCCATGCGCGTATGACCGTCGGCACCGGGAATTCGGCGTGCAAAATCTTCGGCGAGGGCTGCGTCAACCTCGAAACAGCATATTCCAATCGACGGGCCCAAGGCCGCGTGTATCGCCGTCGGTCGCGCCCCTAACGCAACCATCGCGCGAACACCTTCCGCTGCGATTCCGGACAGCGTGCCGCGCCACCCCGCGTGCAGCGCCGCGACAACGTGGCGAGCGTTATCGACCATCAATATAGGCACGCAGTCAGCGGTGAAGATGCCGAGGACGAGACCAGCCGCGGCGGTAACCATCCCGTCGCCCTCGCGTCGTCGTCCATCTTCCCTGAGGGCATCTTTCGGCTCATCGATTCGATGGACGAGTGGGCCGTGGACCTGGCTCACGCGCGCAACCGGTAATCCCGGATAGCTCGCGTTCCAACGACGCCAATTCTCAACGACGGATTCGGGATTGTCGCCGATCCAATCAGCCAGATTGAAGGTTGCGAATGCACCTTCGCTGACGCCACCAGCACGACTGCCGAAGCCATGGACTAGTCCCGGAATGGCGAATGCGGAGATAGGAGCCGATCCAATGGAGGTGCCGGAGTGTGGAGTAATCGGGTGCGAGGGAGTCATCGGACGGTGGCCTGAAGCACAAGGATAAACTATACTATCGCTCTTTGGAATTTCGCCTTCGGATATACATATGAATGGCTATCAATATCTGATCCAGCGCAACCGCCTGATGTGCGTGCTCGAGGACGACCTGAAGAAGATCGAGAACTTGCCGGAGGACGAACGGGTGGCCGCCACCGGGCGCCTGCAGGCGCAGTTCGATCTCAAATTGCGCGCGCTCTACGGTCAAGTCGCAGACGAATACCCCGGTGAGCGCAAGGTCAAAGCGCGGCCGTTGACGGACCCCCGCTAGGCCCCGAGGGAAAGATTGGAGCGCTCAATCAGTATCCGCGGGGCGCGTACTCACAACCTCGGCAATCTTTCGCTCGACCTGCCACATGGCCGCTTGACCGTCGTCACGGGTGTCTCCGGTTCCGGCAAATCGAGCCTGGTCTTCGACACCATCTACGCCGAGGGGCAGCGCCGCTATGTACAGAGCCTCTCGACTTACGCGCGGCTGTTCCTGGAGCGGATGGAACGGCCGGACGTCGATTCGATTACCGAGATCCCGCCGGCGCTTGCACTCCGCCAAAAGAATACGATCAAGAACGCGCGTTCGACCGTCGGCACCGTCACCGAGATCAACGATTACCTGCGGCTGCTGTTCGCGTCGGTGGGACGTACGATTTGCCCGCGCTGCCAGCTCGAAGTTACGCGAGATACGGTCGAAGGTTCGGCTGCCGCAGTTCTGGCTAATTCCGGACGCTACATTTTCATAGCGCCCTTCGATTGCGGCTCGCGATCGCTCAAAGAGGCGACCGCATATCTGATCGAGAACGGCTACCACCGCCTTTATCACGGCGATGAAATCGTCGAGACGGCGGACTTTGCCGAACGCTTCGCGGGCAATGGACTGAACCGTCCTGCAGACCATCGCGCGAGTGCCACAGAATTCTCCTTGATGGTCGTGATCGATCGCGTCGCGGTAACTCCCGAAGGCTCGGAAGAACGTGTCCGCGAGGCGATCGACAAGTCCTTCTATCTCGGCGGCGGACGCGCGCGGGTATTGAAGCTCGCGCCGGAAAATGGCGCTGCTCGAACCGCCGCGACGCTCGACTTCGACCGCCGCTTTAATTGTGCACGCTGCGCCACCGCCTATCCGGAGCCAACGCCGGCGCTTTTTTCCGCCAACAGCCCGATTGGCGCCTGCCCGGAATGCGAAGGCTTCGGGCGTACGGTCGAACTCGATCTGGAAAAGGTGATCCCCAATCCCAACCTCTCGCTGCGGCAGGGATTGGTCGCTCCGTGGCGCACTCCGGCCTATCGCGAAATGCAGCAATGGATGCTCAAGTGTGCGCGGCGCGCGCATATGCGAACGGTCGTTTCATTTCGCGAGATGAACGACGAGGAACGCGCGTGGCTACTCGACGGCGAGCCGCGCCTCGACGGCCAGAAATGGGATGAGCGCTGGCCGGGCGTCCGCGGCTTTTTCGGCTGGCTCGAACGCAAGCGCTACAAGACCCACGTCAGGATTTTGCTCGCGAAGTACCGTCGCTTCATCCCCTGCCCTTCGTGTCACGGCTCCAAGCTCAAGGCCGAGGCGCTCAACGTCGTCATCGACGGCCAATCGATCGCGCAGGTGATGCAACTGTCGGTACGGGATCTGCCGGACTGGATTGAGGGCCTGCGCAAGCATAAACAAATCGCCGCGCGCGCAGGCGTGCTGCTGCGAGAACTTGGCAACCGCGTCGGTTATCTCAACGAAGTCGGCCTCGGATACCTCACCCTCGAGCGTCAGGGCCGAACCCTTTCGGGCGGCGAGGCGCAGAGGATTCATCTCGCGAGCGCGCTCGGCAGTCTCCTTTCGGGTACGCTCTATGCCCTCGACGAACCCACGGTCGGGCTCCATGCGGGCGACTCGCGCAGGCTGCTCGGCGTCCTGCGCCATCTGCGCGACCTCGGCAATACCGTGGTCGTGGTCGAACACGATCCGGTCATGATCGCGGGCGCGGATTACGTCGTTGAGCTCGGACCCGGCGGCGGCCGCCAAGGCGGACGATTGATGCGCGCGGGCGTACCGGCCAAAGGGAACCTCAACGGCAATGGTGAGACTCCCGGGCGGGTACTGCTGATGCGTGCGCTTTCACATCAGCGGCGCTTTACCAAGCGCGACCCGGCCGTGCGCATCACCGGCGCGACGGAAAACAACCTTCGCAATCTCAGCGTCGCTATTCCAACTGGACGGCTGGTCTGTGTCACCGGAGTCTCGGGCTCGGGCAAATCCACGCTGGTCGAGACGGTGCTGTACAACAATTATCTCCGGCGCGCCGGGGAAGCCGTCAGCGAAGTCGGCGCTTGCGAGCGGATCGAGGGCCTCGATCTGATCGGCGAGATGGTCCACATGGGCCAGGAGATGCCGACGCGATCGCTCCGATCCAATCCGGCAACCTACCTCAAGATCTACGACGAAATCCGTAAGCTCTTTGCCGCGAACCCCGAGGCACGCCGCCTTGGCGTCAAGACCCGCGACTTTTCCTTCAACGTCGAGGGCGGACGCTGCGACCGTTGCCATGGCACCGGCACCGTGACGATCGAAATGCATTTCATGGCCGACCTTGAAGTGAAGTGCGAGGCCTGCGACGGGCGCCGCTTTCAAAGCCATATCCTCGGCATCCGCTTCAACGGCAAAAACATCAATCAAGTGCTCGACCTTACCATCGACGAGGCCCGCGAATTTTTCGATCGCAATCGCTATCCCGCGATCGCCAAACGACTCGAACCGCTGGCCGCGGTCGGTCTCGGTTATCTGCAGTTGGGACAGACCACCTCGACGCTTTCCGGTGGCGAGGCTCAACGGCTAAAGCTCGCGCGCTTTCTGCTCACCGATCTTGAACCGCCGCGGACGGCCGAAAACGGCAAACCCATGCCGCGCATGTTCCTGCTCGATGAACCCACGACGGGACTCGCTTCCTCGGACATCAAGCGTCTGCTGCGCGTGCTCGCGCGGCTGGTCGCCGATGGCAATACGTTGGTGGTGATCGAACACAATCTCGAATTCATCGCGCACGCCGACTACATCATCGACCTCGGCCCGGGGGGCGGCGACGAAGGCGGGCGGCTGGTCGTTGCGGGCGATCCGCTGGCAGTTGCGGCTAACGATAAATCGCAGACCGGCATCGAATTGCGGCGGCTTTTCGGGCTGCCGGTCGCGGCAAGCCCGAGAGCAATCAAATCCGCATTACGCAGCGCGGCCGCACCCTGAGCGCTCGGCCGCGACGAACCGTAATGGTTCGCAATCCGCCACGCCGGATACTCTGCTGAGCGATGCTGCATGCGGGCGGATAATTCCAGTGCAATCTTCAACCGGGCGATGGCGTGACGCCCCGCTACTCGCTAAAGTCCATTTCGACATTACGGTGCTGCCGCTGCGGCTCCGAAGCAGGAGGTTTCCAAAGCTCACCATGCGGACCCCTGAATCTTCCTCGGAGAAACTCAAGAGCTTTTTCCTCACCGTCGTGCGCAAGAGCTTCGATCAACTCGGCGTGGGCGATTTACAGACCGCGGATTACGTTGCCTCGGTTCTCGCCGAATTCGGGCGCGCTGATCGCTGGCTGGCGATTCGCGGCGGCGATGGGCGCAAGCTCACCAGTGTCGTCGAGATGATGCTCTCGCAATTGGGACCCGACGAAACCGCTCGGGTGAACGGTGAACGCGCCGTCCGCAAATACGTCGGCGATTACACGCTCTTCATGTCGGGATTGTTCCGCCGCTTCGTCGAGCGCGGCGGTTATCTCGACTTTTACCTCGAAGAAGGAGCGCGTTCATATCGAGCGGTGTCGGTGCTCGACGTCTCGCTCTACAACCCCGGATTTCTGATGTTCGAGGAATTGAGCAATCGCTTCGAGAATTATTCCGGCGCGCTCGACTTCATGCGCAAGTGTTACTTTGCGGCGGCGCCCAACGAAGATCCGTTCGCAGGCTTTTTGCGTCAGATACAGGGCTGGGTGCGCTACGGACTTTCCGACAACTGACGGCGACCGCCGCGAGGCGGAACGGCTGGACCGTTACCTCGTGCGCCTCGGATGGGCGGGGTCACGCCGCGCCGCCGTTGAGTTGATTTCGAGTGGCCGGGTTCGGGTCAACGGTCGGCATTTTCGCAAGGGCGAGGTAATCGCGCCCGGCGATCGGGTCGAAGTGATCCCGACTGCGACGCACGATGCACTGGCGTCGAATCCCGGCCTCAAGATCGAAATTCTATTCGAGGACGCGGCGCTGATCGTCGCCAACAAGCCGGCACTCATGCCGTGTCATCCGCTCCGATTTGATGAGCGCGACACGGTGATGAACGCGATCGTTGCAGCCTACCCCGAAACCGCGCTGGCTGGGGATAAACCGCTCGAAGGCGGCTTAATCCATCGGCTCGATAACGGAACTTCCGGAGCGTTGATGGTGGCGCGCAATCACGAGGCCTTCATCGCAATGCGCGAGGCCTTGCGCACGGCGCGCGTGACGCGGCGTTATCGTGCGCTGGTGACCGGGCGTTTCGAAGGCCCGATGGAAATCGCCGCGCCCATCGCGCATCATCCGAAGAACCCTCGAAAAATGGTCGTGATCGATACGATGAGCAATCCGATCCGGCTTGAAATTGTTTCGTCGGCTACGCGCAATAGCGAGATGGGTGCGCCGCTTGCGTCATCCAGCGTGCGGTATCGATCCAACCCGCGACCTGCGTTAACGCAGGTCGAAGCGCTGTCTTATGAGGTTGGGTTCACCGTTGTGCAGGTGACGCCGCGTACGGGCAATCGTCACCAGATCCGCGTTCACCTTTCATCCGCCGGCTTTCCGATCGCCGGCGATGAGCTCTATGGCGGTCCTCCGCTCGCCGGGCTTGCGCCCGGCCGCTTTTGGCTTCACCTGACGGAACTGGAATTTGAATCGCCCACCGGCGTCCGAGCTAAAGTAACAGCGCCGCTCGCCCGCGACCTCGAGGATTCCGTCGCGCGTTTACGGGCGCACTCGGTTGGCCGCTGACGCCGACCCCGTCATATCTAACCTGTATGGGCGTCGATGCGCGTCCTTAGAAATCAACCGTGGCCGTCAACATAGACGCGCCGATACTGGAAGAGCCACTCACCATCAACCTTGCGCAGTTCGTCCTGGTAGCGTCCGATCGCTTCAAGCGACGCCTTGCCATTTTTGCAATGGTAGTACGTGAGATAGCACCCGCCCATCCCGCGATCGCCTTCGATTCGAAAGGTCACGTTGGTCATCATGTGACGAACTTGGGCGTCGCCGGCGGAATTCTTGTAGGTCACGGTGAACTTGCGCAGCGCGTCCTGACCCTCGTGACGGCCCAGCCGCGGGCTGTCGAAAACGCCGTCCGCCGTGAAGCATTTGACCCATTCGTCATACGGGCCGTGATCGATTGTAAACGCATAGCGCGCGTACAGTTCGCGGATCTGCTCGCGATCCTCGGACGTCCCCGTTAGTGGCATTACGATCTCCCCCTTCGTTGCTCAGAAATCCGGGCGAGGACCCAATTCAAATGACCTCGTCCTCGCGCAAGCGCCCCACGTCGTCCCAGCTGTAGCCCAGCAATTCGGTCAAAATGATTTCCGTGTTCTCGCCCAGCTCGGGCGCACGCCCGCGCGCGTTGCCGGGCGTTTTGCTCAAGATCACCGGCACCCCGACGAGTTTGGTCTTGCCCATCTCGGGGTGGTCGTAATCGACGATGTACTCGTTCGCGAGGACCTGTTCGTCGTCCGGCAAATCGGTGATCGTGTTGACCCGCGTGTAGATGAAGTCGCCGCCGCGCTTAAGGATGCCCATCCATTCATCGCGCGGTTTGGCGACGAATACTTTGTCCAGAATCGCCACGAGCTCGCGATGGTTTTTGCCGCGAACCTTAATGCCGTTGAAGCGAGGATCGTCGATCAGTTCGGGCGTCCCCAGTGCGACGCAGAAATCTTTCCAGTAACGATCGGTCTGCAGCATCCCAAGGCTGATCCACTTCCCATCCGCGCACTTGTAATGATTCCAGAGCGGATTGTAGGCGTCGTCGCGCGTAGAGCGCGGGAACTCATGCCCCAGGATGGTTTTGCTGGATACGTTGAGACCCTGCAGCGCGATCATCGATCCGAGATGCGATGCGTTCACTTCCTGTCCAATGCCATACCGTTCGCGCGCCACCAGTGCCGTCATCACGCCGTAGGCGAGCATGATCGCGCCCATCTGATCGGCCAGACCGCCGTTCAGATAGATCGGATCTTCAGTCGCAACACTCGCGATATTCATGATTCCCGATCGCGATTGCGCCAGGTAATCGAACGAGGGCTCGCCGCTATCCGGGCCATTCGGCCCATAGCCCGAGGAGCTCGCGTACACCAGCTTCGGATTATGTGCGGATAAATCCTTGTAACCCAGGCCCAGACGATCGGCGACTCCCTTGCGGAAGTTCTGCACGAAAACATCGCTTTTCGCCGCCAGGCGATACACGATTTCGCGCGCTTCGGGCTTGCTGAGGTTGAGCGTCAGGCTCTGTTTGTGGCGATTGTTGGCCTCAAAATAGAAGTTATGGCCACTCTTTGCCGTCGCCGCGGATCCGCCGATCGCGAAAATCGATCGCCCCGGATCGCCCTTGTCGCGCTCCTCGATCTTGATGACCTCGGCGCCCATGTCGGCCAGCATTGTGGTCGCCACCGGGCCTTGTTGCCATATCGTCCAATCGATGACCCGTATACCCTTTAATGGTGCGTCCATGGCGCCTGTATACCATAGAACGCGAAAAAATGATCACGGTCGCGAGGCAGCTTTGGCGTCGCCCTACCCACTTGAGTTTGGCGCCGCAACGCTTCATCTCTATTGATGTCTATCGATAACGCACCAATGCTGCATTACCTCATCGATTTCTTCTATCCGCCGCGATGTGCCGCGTGCGATGCCCGGCTTGCCTCCGGTGCCGCCCGCCGTCTGTGCACGGAATGCCATTCGCACATCGATCGGATATTGGAGCCGTTTTGCGACATTTGCGGCATTCCATTGGCGGCCAAGCGGGTCGAAACCGAGGCCGACAGCGTCGAATGTTGTACCAATTGCCTTAATTCGCCGCCTCACTTCACCCGTGCACGGGCGGTCGTGCGCTACAGCCATAGCGCGGTAGAGAATGATCGTGACGTCGTTCCGTCGATTATCCGTCGGCACAAGTACGGTCTCGACCAATCGTTGGCGCGCGCGCTGGCCGAGTGTCTTGGCGATGAACTGCCGCTTGGCGATGCGAACTATGATCTCGTTATCCCCGTGCCGCTGCATCGCGAACGCCTGCGTTGGCGCGGGTTCAACCAGGCTGCGATGCTCGCGCATGCCGTCGCGCGCCGAATCGATCGTCCGCTGGACCTGAGCACGCTGGTCCGCGTCCGCTCGACGCCGCCGCAAACCCGCCAGAATCGCATCGAGCGGGTTAAAAATCTCCGGCGAGCGTTCGCCGTCCGCCGTCCCGCGCGCCTCTCCAGCCGCCGCATCCTGCTAATCGATGACGTGATGACGACCGGCGCGACCGCCGACGAATGCGCCCGCACTCTAATTGCCGCCGGCGCTCGGCGTGTCGATGTGCTGACCTTGGCCCGTGCCGTATGAATCTCGATCGCCGAACAACCTGGGAGGAACGCCATCGCGGATCGACGCCCGGCGATGCGGAGCCCTCCGTGATCGAACTATTGCCGCTGCTGCCGCAAGGCACCGCGCTCGATATCGCCGCCGGGACCGGCCGCAATGCGATCGCTCTCGCGCGCGCCGGGTGGCGTGTTATTGCCGCGGATTTTTCGGCGCCCGCAATGCGCACGCTGGCCAGGCTCGCCGCTCTCGAGCGACTTACGATTTCGGCGATGCTCGTGGACCTCGAAGAGTCCTTTCCATTCCGCCCCAACTCCTTCGACGTGATTCTCAACGTGAGTTTTCTCGACCGTGACCTCGTCCCAATGCTCAAAACCGCCCTGCGCCCCGATGGCGCGCTCCTGTTCGATACTTACTTGAACGATGAGGCCGACGAAGCTGGCCACGGCCATTTGCGCAATACTCGCTTCACGCTCGGCCATTACGAATTGCGCGCGATGCTTTCCGATCTCGAATTGATTCGCTATCGCGAGGGGCTCGTGGTTTATCCCAATGGCAAGCGTGCGTGGCGGGGCACCGCGCTCGCGCGGCGGAGGGACTGAAGCACGATGCCGGCGCGGCTCACCTACAAATCCGCCGGGGTCGATATCGACCTCAAGGAGCGCTTGATTCCGTTTTTTCGACGCATCGCCGGCCCAACGCGGGGAGCGCATGTACTCGAAGGTATCGGCGGCTTCGGCGCGATCATCGGGCTGAACGGCGCGGCCAAAATGCGCACGCCGGTGCTGGTCGCCGGCACCGACGGCGTCGGCACGAAATTGAAGATCGCATTCGCCACCGGCCGGCACGACACCATCGGCATCGATTGTGTCGCCATGTGCGTGAACGACATCGTCTGCCACAACGCACGCCCGCTCTTTTTCCTCGATTACATCGGTTGCGGCCGACTCGATCAGGGCCTCGCGCTCGCGATCGTCAAGGGTATCGCGAAGGGTTGCGCGCAGGCTGAGATGTCGCTGGTCGGCGGTGAGACCGCGCAGATGCCGGGCCTCTATAAGCCCGGTGAATATGATCTCGCCGGCTTTGCCGTCGGCCTCACCGAGCGCTCGCGAATCCCGAATCCAGCGAAAATGCGCGCCGGCGATGCGATTATCGGTCTGGCCGCCTCCGGCCTTCACTCCAATGGCTTCTCGCTCGTGCGCAAGGTCCTGATCGATCGCGCAAAGCTCAAGCTTGGCGCACGCGTGGCGGAACTCGGCGGCACCCTCGGCGACGAGTTGCTGCGCCCGACCCGCATCTATGCGAGGACCGCGCTTGAGCTTTTCGATCGCTTCCCGCTCAAAGGCTTGGCGAATATCACCGGCGGCGGTGTCATCGAGAATCTGCCGCGGGTGATGCCGCAGAAGCTTCACGCGACCATCCGCCGCGGCACCTGGACCGTGCCACCGATCTTCAATCTGATCGCGCGGCTCGGCAAAATCGATCAGGCCGAAATGGATCGCACGTTTAATAATGGCCTCGGCATGGTCGCGGTTGCCGCTCCCGATCACGCCGATGCGATCGTTAAGCATCTCCGTTCGCGCAAGCTGCGCGCCTTCATTATCGGCGAAATGACGCGCGGCGCACGCGGCGTTACGATTGCCTGAGTTCCCGATGACTACCGCATCGACGCCATCATCGACTGCGCGACCGCCAGTGAAGCTCGGCGTCCTCATTTCGGGCGAGGGCACCAATTTGCAAGCGATCATCGACGCGATCGATCGCGGCGACCTCAAGGCCGATATTCGCGTCGTAATCTCCAACAAGCCCACTGCGTATGGTCTCGAACGCGCACGCCGACGCGGTATCGCTGCGATCGTTATCGAACATAGCGCCTTTCCGTCGCGCGAGGCTTTTGATAATGCGCTCGTCGCTTCGCTGCGTCATCACGACGTCGAGTTGGTGATCTGCGCCGGTTTCATGCGCCTGCTTTCGCCCGTGATGATCGCCGCGTTCCGTGATCGCATCATGAACATTCACCCCGCTCTGTGCCCCGCCTTTCCTGGCCTCGACGCCCAGCAGCAGGCGCTCGATTACGGCGCGCGTTTCTCCGGATGCACCGTCTTCTTCGTCACCGAGGGCGTCGATGATGGCCCCGTAATCGTCCAGGCGATTGTGCCGGTGCATCAGGACGACGACGAAGCCGCCCTCGCCGCACGCATCCACGCCGAGGAGCATCGCATCTATCCCTTCGCGATTCGGCTCTACCAGGAAGGCCGCCTCGAGCTTCGTGGGCGCAAGGTTTACATCCGCGACGCCTCGCCGAACCCCACCATCGCTAACAACGTCAACCCGCGCCTGTCCTGATTTGAAACTCTCCGTCGTCGTCCCGATGCTCAACGAGGAAGGCGCGATTGCCGCAACTCTCAACGCGATTCGCACTGGCGCACCCGCCGCCGAGGTCATCGTGGTTGACGGCGGAAGCACCGACCGCAGCGTCGAAGTGGCGCGCTCTCGATGCGACCATTTGATCGCGGGACCGCGCGGGCGCGCACGCCAGATGAACGCTGGAGCCGCCCTCGCCTCGGGCGACGTAGTCGTCTTTGTTCACGCCGATACCATCGTGCCGACAACTTTTGCCGCCGATATCGAGCTGGCGCTCGACGACTCGCGCATCGCCGGCGGCCGCTTCGATATCGCCTTCGACGTTCGCAGTCCTGCGCTCGACGTTGTCGCTACAATGATCGGCACCCGTTCGCGGCTGATGCGATCTGCCACCGGTGACCAGGCGATTTTCGTTCGCCGCGGGGTCTTCGACCATCTTGGCGGTTACGCCGATATCGAGCTTTGTGAGGACGTCGATTTCATCCGTCGGATGCGCCGCGTCGGCCGTCTCGCGTGCCTGCGCACTGTTGTCATTACTTCATCACGCCGATGGCGCCGCCACGGAGTCGTCCGCACTATCGTCCGCATGTGGATCGTAAAGTCACTCTTCCTCGCGGGGGTTTCGGCTCAATGGCTAAAGCGTCACTACGCCGACACCCGTTAGCTTGCCATCGGGTGCTCCGCTGCTCGGGCACTCCTGCAATACCCTACCCTTCAAATACGACACTCTTCTCCTCTCAGTCGCCTTCCAGGCGCAACGCCTATCGCGAGCCGCAAATTACAAGTTATTATAGAGACCTTGCGGCAAACTGCGCCGCTCAGGAAGATAAAGCAGAGGGGAACAGGACGAACGTGGCGAAAGTACAGGTTTACACGACTACCTATTGCCCATTTTGCACGCGCGCGAAGACCTTGCTGAAGAACAAGGGCGTCGCCTTCGAGGAAATTGACGTCACCCACGATGACCAGTTGCGCCAAAAAATGGTCGAACTGGCCGGCGGCCGTCGCACCGTGCCCGAGATTTTCATCAACGACAAGATCATCGGCGGCTATGACGAACTGCGCGCCCTGGAGATGAGGGGCGAGCTCGATTCCATTCTGGCAGAGACGGTTTGAGGCACTCTCTTCTTCCGCCAGCGTCATCCTCCCAATCGCGCCGACGCATCCGCGCCAATCGAACGTGAACCTTGAGCGACGAATACGATAGCGACCGCTTCCCAGGGAACTTCTACCCCGGGCTTATCGTCATCCTCGACCGCGCTCGCGGACGCGGCATCATCCGCTCTCATAGCGGCCGCGAAATCCCCTTCCAATTTCCCTTCGTCGCGGTCGTCGGTGCCCCCCTCGGTGGTCGCGCACCCGGCATCGAAATGCTCCGGGAAGGTGACCTTGTGGGCTTCGATGTGGGCTGGACCTCCAAAGGGCTTTGCATCACCTCGATCAAGCCCACCTCCGGCTCCAGCGCCGGCGATTAGTCTCCGCAGCAGTCCGGGTTCAGGCCATATCTAAAGTAATACTTCAAGTTTCGTCGATTTGCACGGTCAGGGTACGCGCGACCGCCTCGCGCCATCCTTTTATCAGCCGTTCGCGTTCGAAATCTCGCATCCGTGGCCGAAACGTCCGATCAATCCGATGTAACACTTTAAGTTGATCGGCAGATCGCCATACGCCGACCGCCAGGCCTGCGAGAATCGCCGCTCCCAGCACCGTGGTCTCGCCCATCAACGGTCTCCGCACCACCCGCCCCGAAATATCGGCCTGGAACTGCATCAGGTAGTTGTTGGCCGCCGCTCCCCCATCGACGCGCAACTCCTTGATTCGATGGCCGGCGTCCCGCTCCATCGCGACCAGCACGTCGTTCACCTGGTATCCGATGCTATCGAGCGTCGCGCGCACCAGGTCGGCGCGGGTGGTGCCGCGCGTGAGACCGAAAATCGCGCCGCGCGCGGCGCTATCCCAATACGGCGCACCCAGACCCACAAACGCGGGAACGAAATACGGCGCCGAGCGGTCCTTGCTGCGCGCCGCCAGCGCCTCCGTATGAGACGACTTCGCGATCACCTTCAGCTCGTCGCGCAGCCACTGCACCGCCGCACCCGCGATAAAAACCGACCCTTCCAGTGCGTACGCCTTTTCGCCCGTCGGACCGAGTGCTGCCGTACTCACCAGCCGATTATGCGATCGCGGCCGCTCGCTCCCCGTATGCATCAGCATGAACGCGCCGGTGCCGTACGTTACCTTCGTGTCCCCCGCCTCCACGCAACCCTGTCCGAATAGCGCCGACTGCTGGTCGCCGATACTTGCCGCGATCGGTATCGCCCGCTTGCCGAAGATTCCCGTCGCAGCTTCCGCCAGCGGACCCCGCGACGGTACTGGCGTCGCCAGCATTTCCATCGGTACCTGCAGCATCTCGGCCATCGCCGGATCCCACTCGAGCCGATCGAGGTTTAGCATCAGTGTGCGCGACGCATTGGTGAAATCCGTAACGAAGCTGGTTCCGCGTGAAAGCTTGAAAATCAGCCAGGTATCGATAGTGCCGAAGCAGAGCTCGCCGCGCCGCGCTCGCCGGCGCAGGCTTGGCTCCTGATCCAGCAGCCATTTGAGCTTCGTGCCCGAAAAATAGGGATCGACCAGCAGTCCGGTGCGCTCGGTAATCTCGGCTTCACGATCGCGCAGCCGCGCGCAAATGTCCGCGCTGCGCCGGCACTGCCATACGATCGCGCGATGGACCGGACGCCCGCTCTTGCGCTCCCACACCACGAAGGTCTCGCGTTGATTGGTGATTCCGACTGCGGCCAGATCGTTCGCCGCAAGCCGTGCCTTCGCCATCGCCTCGCGGCCGAGTCTTACTACCGATCGATAGATCTGATCCGCATCGTGTTCGACCCATCCGGGCCGCGGGAAGTACTGTCGTATTTCAGCGTATGTGCGCGCGCGAATCCGGCCGCCGGCATCAACCACCATCACCGTGGTTCCTGTGGTTCCCTGATCGATTGCCAGCACGCATTCAGCCAAGACCGTCACCTCCCGCGCCGCAGAACATTACCACTAGCAGAGCCTCTGGCAGAGCGAGCAAACTGATAGAATGGAACGATTAAATCACCCGGGTCCGCGATCTGCGCCGACCGAAACGCGGATCGCGAAGCGAGCTAATGACTGGTCGCGCGCACCGGATTGAACGCCGCCCAATCCATCCTCACGGTCGAATCAATCGGCGCTCTAACGGCCTTGCCTATTCGACATGGCGAAGCCATGATAGGCCCGCGCGATCAGGCATATTAGTCCTTTGATGCAACCGGACCTTCCAACTTCACAGCAATCCGGGCGTGAGTATCGATGAGCGAGCCACTTGAGAAAAAAGAGGACCTGATCCGCTACTTCGCGAGCGGCGCCAAGCCGCGCGATCAATGGCGGATCGGTACCGAGTACGAAAAAGTTCTGGTGTCCAGGCGCGACGGCCGCGCCCTGCCCTTCTCCGGGCCGTCAGGCGTAGAAGAAATCATGCGCCGCCTGATCGATCGCTACGGCTATGAAGCCGACGATGAACACGGCCGCATCATCGCCCTGCGCGGCGAACGCGCGCCCATCACCATTGAGCCCGGTGGCCAGGTCGAACTGTCCGGCGAGCAATGTGACAACGTCCACTGCGCCCATCGCGAATTCACTCAGCACGCGCAGCAGTTAATCGAAATCGGCCATCAGATAGGCGCTACCGTCCTCGGCCTCGGCATTCAACCGGTCAGCCGTATCGACGAAATCGAACTACTCCCGAAAGAACGCTACCACATCATGTATCCGTACATGGCGCGCAAGGGACGCCTCGGCCAGCGCATGATGAAGCAGACCGCCGGCGTCCAGGCCAATCTTGACTTTAGCGACGAGGCCGACGCTATCCGCAAGCTGCGCGTGAGCATGGCGATCGTTCCGTTGCTTTACGCCGCCTTCGCCAATTCCGCGATTTCGGACGGCACCCTTAACGGTTTCCATAGCTTTCGCGGACATATCTGGACCGACACCGACGCTGACCGCTGCGGCGTCCCGGCTTTCATCTTTCGTCAGGACGCCGGCTTCGAGGATTACGCCGAGTATGCGCTCGACGTCCCGATGTACTTCCTCATCCGCGACCACCGCTACGTCGATTTGACCGTGCCTCCCGGCATCACCTTCCGCCAATACATGGCGCGCGGATGGAATGGACAGCGCGCTTCGCTCGAGGACTGGGCCAATCATCTGACTACCATCTTCACCGAGGTTCGCCTCAAGAAGTACGTCGAAATTCGCACCGCCGATAGTCAGCCGCCCGCGCTGATGCTGGCGCTGCCGGCCCTGCTCAAGGGCGTGCTCTACGACAACGATTGCCTCGACGCGGCCTGGGATCTGGTCAAGCGCTGGAGCTATCCCGAACGGATCGAACTGACCGCGATGGCCCATAAGGCCGGCCTCGAGGCCCGCGCCGGCCGTGCCACCTTCAAGGAATTGGCCCTCGAACTGTTGCAGATCGGATCAAGCGGTCTCGTCCGCCAGCGAGCATTGAACGAGCGCGGCGAGGATGAGAGCATTTACCTGCTGCGGCTCACCGACCTCGTCCGCAGCGGTCATTCGCCCGCCAGCCTGAGCATCGAGAATTGGAAGGGGCGCTGGAATTATGACGTCGGGCGGCTGGTCGAGGGTACTTCATACGAAGCCGAGGCTCCGTTTTGAATGACGTTCAATCTCGCTGACCGTTATCCGCTCGTCCTCAATATCCTGCTCGCGGCGCTGGTAATTCCCTACTTCGCCGCGCGCTCGGTCAGCGACATGATCCGGCTGCACTATGCCGCCAGCGCGCTGCCGTCCGACCTTGATCGCTCCGCCGATTCTCGCATGCCCTTCACCGGCGCCCGCCCGCGCAACGCCTACAACATCATCGTCCAACGCGACGTTTTCAACCTGACTCCAGCGCCCGTCGATACCGCGCCGGTTGAGAACGAAGACTTGAAAGTCACGCTCCTCGGGACCTCTCATCTGACCGGCAATCGGGCCTTTGCGATCTTTGAAGATCAGTCGGGAATGCAGAGTGTCTATCGCCTTGGCGATACCATCCCCGACGTCGGCAAGCTCGTGCAAGTCGGCAAGAATCGCGCGATCGTCGAACACAACGGGCATCGCGTGGCCCTGAGCATTCCGTCGGATAGCTTGGGGCAGCCCGCTGACGACGAAGACCAGCCCGACCGTCCCGCCTTTCGCCGCCGTCGCATGCCCTTCATCCGCAATCCGATGTTTCGTCGGGGCCCGCCCGAGGCCAAGGCCGGCGGCATCCGCAAGCTCGCGCCCAATCGCTACCTGGTCGATCGCTCCACCGTGAACAGCAGCATGCAGAACATGTCGCAGCTCTTTACCCAGATTCGCGCCGTTCCGGACCTTCAGAATGGTTCGTCGCAGGGCTTTACCCTGAGCGAGATCCAACCCGGTTCGGTCTTTCAGGAACTCGGCCTCCAGGATGGCGACGTCCTCACTGCGGTCTCGGGCCAGCAGGTATCCGATCCCGCGCGCGCCATGCAGATGCTCTCGACGCTGCAATCCCAATCCAGCATCACGCTGAATGTTCTTCGCAACGGCACTCCCGTCCAGCTCAATTACACCATTCATTGACGCGGACCGCGCCACGCGCCCGCGCATTCCGTGCCTGCGTGCGCGCACTCTGCATCTGTGCTATATTCATACTTAGGCTACTAGCAACCAGCCAACCCAAGGGTCTCCCAACCTGCTCGACGCAAAATTTGCTCAAACGAACCCATCCTCCTGCTCCGGCCCATACGCCGAAAGCACGCCGGCAGGCCGGCGAACCCGACCAGGTCAAAGTCGGACACCGCCCCAGCGTGTGTGCTCGCAAGCAGTCCTCAGTCGCGGCGATCCGGAAACTCCAGGAGCTTCAAATCACGAATCGAGCGCGGCCCTCTGGCCCGCGTTTCGCGTCCCAAAAATGGTGAGTAGATGGCCGGAATGAGGTGTGGAGGTAGGGGGTGATGAATCCAGTTCGAAGCGTCAGTCGGCGCGCGCTGTTGCGCACCGGACTCGTAATTGCTGCCGGCGCGGTCTTCTCGCCGCCGCTTCTGGTTGCAGCCGCGACCGGCCGCCACCATCGCGGGTCTCGCAAAAGCGCTCCGGCCACGACCGGCAGCGCCCATCAGGCGAATCCCCTCACCGGCCCGTACGCGACCGCCTGCGCGATGGAGCCCACCACCGGCACCGTGATCTTCGACCACGACATGAATCAGCCATGGCCCACAGCGTCTTTGGCCAAGATGATGCTCATGCTGCTCGTCGCGAAGAAGATTGCCGACGGCAGCCTGAAGCTGACCGATAAGGTGACCACATCGGCAGCCGCGGCGAAAATGGGTGGTTCGCAGGTTTACCTCAAAGTGGGCGAGACCTTCACGCTCGAAGAGATGATGCAGGCGATCGTCGTCCATTCGGCCAACGACGCCACCTACGCGGTGGCCGAGTTCATCGGCGGTTCGGCGGACGCGTGCGTGCAGATGATGAACCAGGAGGCCGCTGCTCTCGGGCTGAAGAATACGCACTACTACTCGGTTCACGGACTCCCGCCGGCGCCAGGCGAGCAGGCCGATGTTTCGAGCGCGTACGACCTTGCTATCATCGCGCGCGAGTTGGTCACCTACCCGGAGATCGTGCGTTGGTCGGCGATCGACACCACCGGCTTTCGCAACGGCACCTTCGAATTGCGCAACACCAATCATCTGGTTCGCACGTTCCCCGGATGCGACGGGCTCAAGACCGGCTTTTACGATCAGGCCGGCTTCAACGTGGTTGCGACCGCCAAGCGCAACGGCCTGCGTCTTATTGCGGTCGTGCTCGGCTCGCCCCGCAAGGAGGAAAACTTTGACTCCGCGGCGACCTTGATGTCACAGGGCTTCCTCAATTACGAAATGCGCGAAGTCGCTAAAAAAGGGACACCGATTGCGCAGGCGGTCACGGTTAAAGGCGGTGCAATCGGCTCAATTCGACCAGTCTGGGCCGCGGATGCGACCGTTTTCATGAAGCGGGATGCTCAAAAGCAGTCATACACGATCAACTACATGCTGCCGGCGATGATCGCCGCACCCATCAAGGCTGGTCAATCGATCGGCACCGGCGAAGTGATCGTCGAGGGCAAGCCGCAGCAAGCCATTGCCGTCATTGCACCGGCTGACGTCGCGCAGGGGAGCCTGATTCAGCGCCTGATTGGAGACCTTTGAGCGCAGGTGCTTTGCCCACCGCGCCGACGCGGAGCAGAATTGAACGATGTCGCTAAAGCGAATTGGAATCCTGGCAGGTGCAGCGTTCGCCACCCTGCTCGCGATCATCGTCGCGCTTCACTTCGGACAGATCCATCACGACAGGCTGCCCTTTGCTGCAGATCGCGTATTCCCTCCGGACAAGCCGTTCATTCCCGGTGAGGTGTACGCAACCACGATGGCGGAGATCGTCGATCACGAATTGAATTCGGGCTTTGGCTGGCGTCCCAACGATCTGTTCATCTGGGGCCCGACCGTGATGGCGGATAACAACGCATCGCGCCAAATCGGAATCATCATGGCGATCCGTGAGACCTCCCGCGTGTTCAAGGATGACCTCACGAAAATCTCATCGAATGAGTACGACCCCAACCTGGTGATTGCCGACACCGATTTTCGCAATGATGCCGCGCGCTGGATGCTGCCCTCGGCGGAGAGCAAATACCGCGACGGCGTCGATCATTTGCGGCTCTACGTTGCAGGATTGCACGCGAATCCGCAGAGCTCGCGCGAACTTAATCAGCGCAACGTCGAACTGGTCACTCTGTTTGAGGCGTGGGGCGATCTCCTTGGCGACGCGCACGCAATGCTCTTTACCAAGACCAACCCTGACGGCACGCCCGTCCATGCCTGGCAGGACGACGACTACTTCTATCACGCGCAAGGCTATGCGCACGTCATGTACTACATGATGCTTGCGGTTAAACGGGAATATCACCAGGCCCAATCGATCAAGCCGGTGATCGAGCAACTGATGGAGGAGACGCTCGAGCCGTTGCAGAAAGCTGCGACGATGAAGCCGCTAATCGTGCTCGACGGATCGGAAGCGGGAGTCTTTGCGAATCATCGCCACAACCTGGACGCGTACATTTCGGAGGCGCGCCAAAAGATGTACTCAATTCGCGAAGAGCTCGCGCACTAGGGACCCTATTGTGAAATTGGGCTCAACAGCATCAGACCGCCGCGCGCCATCAGTCGCATCACCGCCGGAAGCCATCGAGCAGGCACTCCGGAAAGTTCCGCTCCAAGCGCGTAAGTCCACGATATCTCGGAGCGCGTGAGCGAGAGGTTCAATGCCGAAATCAGCGAAGGTGACGGATAGGGCACCAATTCGTGAGCTTCATGGGGCTTGATTCCAGCCTTCTCACGCGCGATTTCGACCGCGCGCGCCAGCCCGCCCAACTCATCGATCAAGCCGCACGCCTTCGCCGCCTTCCCGCTCCACACGCGCCCGCGCGCGACCTCCTCCGCATGAGCCGCGTCAAACTTGCGGCCCTCGGCGACCTTCGCAGTGAAGTTTCCGTAGAGTTCCCCGACCACGGAGTTGAGTTGCGCCAATTCATCGCCAGTCAAAGGGCGCGCCAACGAAAGCGCATCGCTGATTGCATCGGTTTTGACCGCTTCCATTCCGATGCCGAGGTAATCGAGCAGGCCGCGCACGCTGAACTTGGTGTAAACGACGCCGATCGAGCCGGTGATGGTAGTCGGCTCCGCCACGATCGCGTCCGCCCCCATCGCGACGTAGTAGCCACCGGATCCGGCCACGTCGCCCATCGAGACGACGACCGGCTTGCCGCGCTTTTGCGCCTCATGCACCGCGCGCCACACCAGGTCTGAGCCGACGGGCGAACCGCCCGGTGAGTTCACGCGAAAGACTATTGCGCGGATGTCATCGTCTTTAGCCGCGCGCAGGATTTCGCTCGCAGTGCGTTCGCCGCTGATGAATTCGCCGGCCATAGGCGGTTCGCCGCTGACCACCGGACCGAGGCCGTGAACCAGCGCGAGGCGCGCGCGCGATCCGGTTCCACGCCGATAGCCGACATGCCGCAGATAGCGCACGACCCCAACGAAGCGCTGTTCCTCGTTGTCGGGATCGAGTTCCGTGCGAATTTCTTCAACGTAGCCTGTGCGATCGGCAAGTCGGCTGGCGCAGGCGGTGCGCGCGCTGACGAATCCCTGGGCAAGTAATTCGCGCGCACTTTGCAGATCCATCTTGCGTGCGGCTGCGACCTTCTCGGCGACGATCGTTTTCCAGTCGTTAACGATCGCGTCGAGGCTCTCGCGCACTTCGGGCGACATCGCGTCGCGATTGAACATCTCGGCGGCGCCCTTATATTCCTTCCATTGCAGCGTCTGGGCCTCGACCCCGAGTTTGCCGAGGGCGTTGCGCAGGAATAACCCACCCGCCACCGTACCCAGCATGATCATCGCGGTATCAGGGTTGATCACGATTTCGCTGGCGCCACATGCGATCAGATAATCACGCACCGTCACATTATCGCCCGCAAGCACCGCCACGACGCGTTTTTTCGCGGCGACCGCCGACCGCATCAAATCGTGCAGTTCTTGCGCGGTCGCGAGTCCAATCGAAGGTGCGGAAATTTCCGCAATTATTGCCCTGAGCTTCGGATCCATTGCCGCCGCTTCGAGCACGCGTCGCAATTGGTACAGAGTTGGCTGGCCGCGGCCGCGCAGTTGCTCCAAGGGCGATCGGGGTGCATCCTCGCGCATGCCATCGCTGATTCGAATAGTCAGTATGGCGTCATCCGGAATCCGTGCCGGCCGCGCCACCAAAAAGTAAAATGCCGCGACCAGGGCTAGTGCGATCGCAATCACGACTATTCCGGCCGCGTGCCATCTGAATGCAAAGAACGCGACGCCGATCATCAGGAGCAGCGCCGTGACGATGCCGAGCCGGACCTCGCGGCTTAGCCGCGACATATCAATTTGCGGAAACTTCATCGCCTTCATTATTCCGCATACTATCGGAGTTGGCCTGCACTGGCGATTTCCGATGCGCAACCGCACGATCCTGGCGATACCACTACTGCTGCTCCTGGTCGGGTGCTCCCTATTCAAATCCAAGCCGCCGGCACCGCCACCGCACCCCTTTCAACTCGGCGCCACTGCGACTCTCGGTATCACCACCGGCATCCCTGTAATCGCTTCGACAAAACTGCCGCACGGCTTCGTCCCCGACTCGGCGGTGCCGCCGATGTGGCTCGCGGAGGATTTGGGCATCGCGATCGCTGGATCGCTCAACGGCAAAGGCATGGTGCTTGGGCTGAGCGGGCCAAAACTCTCCCACGTGACGGCAATCGCAAGCGACCACGATTCCGGTGCGTCGGCGGGGATCCTCCAGGGCGTCGCGGCCAGTCCCGACGGCATGGAACTCGCGCTCGCCGTCGCAGAGCCGGCCAATAATCGCCTCAACATTGTGCTCATCGACTCGATCGGCAACGGCGAGAGCCATTCCGTCGCTTCATTCGATGGTGACTACGACGTCGTCAGCATGAAGTGGATCGATCACGACACGCTTGCGGTCCTGATCTATCCTTCCGCTCCACCCGCACAGATCGCTGCCAACGTCGATACGGTTGGCGCGCAGAGCGGGGGTCTTTACGTGATTGGAATCACCGGCCTCGGCAGCATCGCGCATCTCGATCGGATTCCCTGCCGCCTCGGCCCTCTGAGTTTCAGCCCGAACCGTCGCTTCGCCGCGAGTGCCGGCGGGGCTGGAGCTGCGCCCGCAGTGGTCGATTTGCAAAACCAGAACTGCGCCCAAATCCGTGCTGCCGCGCCAGTGAAGCTTCTTGGATGGGCGCCGGACTCGTCGGCGTTTCTTTACGCTGCCGCAAATGACCGGGGAAACCGGTCCGCGTTTCGCTACATTCTGGCGATCGGACGGAGCACGCTGGTGGCGGTTTCATCGAAATCGGTAGCGTACGCCAGCGATGGCACCATCGTGGCGATGGGCGACGCCGCGCTCTCGTGGAAGCGCATTGCGCAGGCTCCGACCGCGCCCGTGAAAGCGGAAATCGCGCTGGTGAATCCTCAGACCGCGCAGATTACCATCAACTCTCTGGGCTTCCAGACGCCGCCGGCGATACTCGCGCAAAGCACAATGGTCTTCACGACCGCGTCCGACAGTGCTGCGATCGATACTTTCGTGCCGACGAGCCAAGGTCCCGTGCGCGAGCTTATCGACTACTCGTATGCGGCCCGCAGCGCATTCGTGCTCGCCTCGGGTCCGGCGCGCGGTCCACTTTCGATGAGCTGGTCGCCCAACGGACTCGCACTGGCAATCGTTGACGGCGATGCCTCGCGCGCGATGCTTACGGTGATGGTTCCGCCGCGATGAATCTTTGCGTCCGGCGCAGCCTAACTCGCTCGCGCGGCCCGATTACTCCAGTAGTCGTAAGAGACGCGAATCGCTGCGGCCGATCGCTCGAAGCTGTCGAACACCACCAGTCCACGTTCACGCGCCAATTGCTTTGCGCGCACGACGATCGTTTCGACATGAGCGGGATGCAGAATCAGCACGAATGGCTTACTTGAGGTCCGGCTGAATTCCGCCACCTTATCGAGCAAGCCGG
The DNA here is from genome assembly GCA_036489375.1 of Binataceae bacterium (SeqCode). Classification (GTDB taxonomy): domain Bacteria; phylum Desulfobacterota; class Binatia; order Binatales; family Binataceae; genus JADMIL01. Next base: position 26,294 of record DASXFX010000216.1, read on the forward strand.
TCAGTTCGTCCTCGTGCGTCGCCCAGCGTTGCGCGCGCAGTCCGGTGCCAACTTCGAGCACGATCGCATCGATGACCGTATCGCGATCGAGAATCTGTAAGATGCGCTCAAGGTTGCCGGTGTGCACCCCGCCACCGATCGTACCGCCGGCGTCCAGCGGATTGCGGTAGCTGCCGCCGATGATATTGAAGAAGCTCTTGAGCTCCTCGTAAGACGCCGGCGACAGAGTCGGTATTTCGAGCCCCGCCATCGCAAACGTATCGGTAATCACGACCGACTGGCCGCCCGTCATCGCGACCAATCCCATGCCCCGCCCTTTTACCGGTTTGCCTCGCGCGAGCATCTCGACCGCATCCAGCATGGCGTCGAGTCCTGCAATGCTGACCGCCCCGCTCTGCCGCACCATCGCAGTCCATACCGCTGCCGGCGTCGCCAAGGATCCAGTGTGCGAGAATGTCGCACGCGCGCCCGCCTCGGTCATACCGCCCTTCCACACCACGGTTGGATGCTTGGCGGCCGCGCGTCTGAGGCTCTCGAAAAACCGCCGGCCGTCACGCACGCCCTCGACATACATTCCCAAGACGCGGGTCGCCGGATCCGCCGTCATGACGTCGATATAATCCGCCGCTTCGATCATCAGGACGTTGCCGATCGAGGCTGCCTTGTTGATGCGGATTCCGCGCGCCGGCGCCTGCGAGCAAAAGTTAATCGAATGTGTGCCGCTCTGCGAGATGAAGCAGGTGTCGCCGCGCAGGCCGACATTGAGATCGGGAAAATTACTCAAGCCAACCGACGGATTGTACAGACCCATGCAATTGGGACCGACCAGCGCGATCTCCGATGCGGACGCGAGCGCCTTCAAATCGCCCTCGAGTTTGATCCCGATCTCTTCCGTCGTCTCCGAAAATCCCGAAGTGAAAAACCCAATCCCGCGCACCCGGTTATCGATGCAATCTTTCAGGATGCGCGGCGCGACCTGCCGCGGGACGGCACTCACCGCGTAATCGATCCGCTCCGGCACTTCGGCGAGCGACTTCAGATTGGTGATGCCCATCTCTTCGATCCCTGGAATTTCGTTGGGATCGATCTGAATCGAATAGAGCTTCCCGGTGAAGCGCTTCATCGCGCGCAGCCACAGATAACCCCCGAGCCGTTTGTCACCGATCACAGCCACTGCTTTCGCTTCGAAGGCGTGCCGCAAATTATCGATGCGTTGCCGATGCCGCTCTGGATCGATCGCGGCGGGTGTCGCCGGCTTTTGCGCACCGCCAGCCGCTACCAGTATCCGCGCGTCGAGCACCGCGAGTCCTTGCTCGTATACGACGATCGGATTGAGGTCCATCTCCACAATATCGGCGCGGCTCACGGCGAGTTCTGACAGTGTCGCCAGCAGCGCGGCGATTGCGTCGATGTCGCACGGCCGCGCACCGCGCACACCATCCAAGATCGGAGCGCCACGCAATTCCTTGAGCATTGCGCGCGCTTCATTCTGATCGATTGGCGCAAGGCGCATCGAAGTGTCGTGAAGCACTTCGACGAAAATTCCACCGATGCCTACGACTACTAATGGGCCAAATCGCTCATCGCGCGAGACCCCTGCAATCAGCTCGACGCCTGCCGGAGCCTGCGGCTCAATCACGACGCCCTCGAAGCGTGCGCTGGGCATCCGATCCGCGAGTCCCCGCCGTATGCGATCGAAAGCCTCGCGCACGGCGCTTTCGTTGCGAAGGTTGAGCGCGACTCCTCCAACCTCGCTCTTGTGACTGACTTCCGGTGAGTGAACCTTAAGCACGACGGGAAAGCCGATGCGTGCGGCGGCACTAGCCGCCTCGTCAGCGCTCGCGGCAAAATCCGGGATTGTGGTAGCGATGCCGGCGGCAGTGAGGACGCGCTTGGATTCTATTTCCGAAAGTGCGCTGCGCCCTGCGGCCACAGCCGTCGCGATAACCTGGTCGATAGTTTGTTGGTCCACGTCTGTGGCGTATAGCAAAGGAGTTAGCTATTTGAAACGTAACTCTGCGATGCCGGCCTCAAAATCAAACCACCGCCGCGTCTTCGTCACCCGACCGGTGGCGGATATCGCATTGCGCCGACTGGCTGAACACGCTCGCGTTGACCTATGGGATGACGACGCGCCGCCGCCGCACGACGAACTGGTCGTACATCTGCGCGACTGCGACGCAGTACTCAGCATGATCAGCGACCGACTCGACGCGCGAACCATCGCCGCTGCACCACGACTCGTCGCTATCAGCAATCTTGCCGTCGGTGTCGATAATATCGACCTCACTGCAGCTACCAAGGCGAGCGTCGCAGTAGGCCACACGCCCGGAGTGCTCTCGGAGACCACAGCCGATTTGGCTTTCGCCTTGATGCTAGCGGCGGCCCGGCGGGTGGCCGAGGGCGATCGCTTCGTACGCGCCGGACGCTGGCGCATGTGGACGCCGCGGCTGATGCTCGGTCGCGACGTCTGGGGCGCCACGCTCGGAGTGATTGGATGGGGCGCTATTGGCCAGGCCGTCGCGCGGCGCGCAGCAGGTTTCGGTATGCGGGTGCTTTACGCAGCACACAATTCGACCAGTTCGGCTTCGGCTGTGTCGAAATCGGCGGTGACTGCGAAGGCGAAAGCACACGCCTTCACGCAGGGACAGTTGGCCTCGGCGCGGGCGACCACTTTGGGAGGCGCCGAGTGCGTCGAACTCGGACAACTGCTCGCTACTGCTGATTTCATCTCGATTAACGTGCCGCTGACAACGCAGACCCGCCGCATGATCGGCGCAAGAGAGCTCGCCGCGATGAAGCGTGGCGCGATCCTGGTTAACACCGCACGCGGCCCGGTGGTCGATCAGGCAGCGCTAAGTGAGGCGCTCCGTTCCGGTCATCTCGGTGGCGCTGGCCTCGACGTCACTGAGAGTGAGCCAATCGAAGCTGACGATCCGCTACTAAAGCTCCCCAACGTCGTGATCACACCTCACATCGGCAGCGCCAGTCACGCCACCCGGCATCGGATGGCGGAACTTGCAGTGGACAACATCCTTGATGTCTTTGCTGGACGCTTGCCGCGCCATTGCGCGAATCCTGCCGTGAAGATCGGCGCGCGACGGCGCAGAGCGCCTACCGGCATCGCAAGGCGAAAATAATGGAGTTCTGCCCCTCGCGAACTAATTACTGGGTCGGAAAGAAGAACCAGCGTTGCCGTTCGAGTTGTTACTAATTATCGCGCGCCAAAAAATAGGAACCTAGATGGAGGAAATCTCATGTCCATTCAGATGCCGACCCGGGAGCAACTGCGCGCGGTAGCGCAACAGTGCGGCTTATCGCTGGATGACGCCAGTCTCGATTCGTTTCGCGGGTTGCTCGCACCTTACATCGAGTCCTACAAAACGGTCGGAGCGATGCTCGACGAGGTGCCGAGGGTCAAGTATCCGCGGACGCCGGGGTACCGCCCCAGCCCTGAAGAGAACAAATTCAACGCGTGGTACTACAAGTCCTCCGTTAAAGGAGCCAGTGAGGGCAAACTTAAGGGAAAGACGATCGTCCTGAAGGACAACGTCATGCTGGCCGGCGTGCCGATGATGAACGGCGCTGCGACCCTCGAAGGCTACATGCCGGACTTCGACGCTACGATCGTCACGCGGATTCTGGACGCAGGCGGGGAGATCGTCGGTAAGGCTCATTGCGAAAGCTTCTGTCTCTCAGGGGGCAGCCATACCAACGCCACCGGAGCAGTCCACAATCCCCGCAAGATGGGTTACGCGGCCGGCGGTTCTTCTTCCGGTAGTGCCGCGCTGGTGGCAGCCGGCGAAGTGGACATGGCAATAGGAGGCGATCAGGGCGGTTCCATTCGTATGCCTGCATCGTACTGCGGCATCTATGGGATGAAGCCGACGTGGGGCCTGGTTCCTTACACCGGAATCATGCCTATCGAGATCTTCGTCGATCATGCTGGCCCGATGACTGCCACCGTCGCCGACAACGCTCTGCTACTCGAGGTTATTGCGGGCGACGACGGTTTCGATCCTCGAATCAAGGCGCCACAGGTGCATCGATACACCCAAGCGCTTGGGCGTGGAGTCAAAGACCTCAAGATCGCGATCGTCAAGGAAGGTTTCGGTCATCATAATTCGGAGCGCGGAGTTGACGAGAAGGTGCGCTCGAGCGCAAGCAGCTTCACCAAGTTAGGTGCGCGGGTGGAGGAAGTTTCAATCCCGATGCACCTCACGGCGGCGGCGCTCTGGACACCTATCGGCATCGAAGGTCTAACTCAGACGATGATGTACGGGGATGGCTTTGGAGTAAGTCGTGACGATCTCTATTCGATCTCGCTGATGGATTTTCATCGTGGCTGGCGTCAGCGGGCTAATGAACTTTCAGAAACAACCAAACTATTCCTGATGCTTGGCACCTACGTGCGCAACAATTACGGTTCGCGCTATTACGGTAAGTCGATCAATATCGTGCGCCGACTGCGCGCAGCCTACGACGAAGTGCTGGCTAAGTACGACCTGCTGCTCATGCCGACTACCCCGATGAAGGCGACGCGGCTACCCGAACCCAAGGCCAGCAAAGAGGAATATGTCACGCGGGCTCTTGAGATGCTCGCGAATACCGCACCCTTCGACTTGACTCATCATCCGGCGATGTCGATCCCATGCGGCATGATCGACGGGCTTCCGGTCGGCCTTATGCTAGTCGGCAGGCATTTCGACGAGCCGACCATCTACCGGGCGGCCGAAGCTTTCGAACAGGCTGCCGATTGGACAAAGCTTTGATCTAATGAGACGCGCCCTTACAAACAGGTGGCATTAGAACTCCACTGTGCCAGCTTTCGGATTCGCATGCGGCTCGGTTCAAAATGACCGTGTCCTACTACTAATTGAGACTCTAGCGGAGACCCCAGGACTATGCCTGATTACGAACTTTTCGAACTAGGCGATGTCGAACTCCAATCCGGTGTGACTCTGCGTCGGGCAAAGATTGCGTATAAGACGTACGGGAAGATCAACGCCGCGCGCGACAATGTGATCGTGATGCCAACCTTCTATGCAGGCGATCACACGAACAATGAACCATTCATAGGTGCGGGACGGCCACTTGATCCGAACCGCTACTTTATCGTCATGCCGAATATGTTCGGCAACGGGTTGTCTTCTTCGCCGAGCAATTCTGCGATGCCTTTCGACCGCGCGGCCTTCCCGAACGTGACGGTGTACGACAACGTCACTTGCCAACATCGCCTGATCACGGAGCACCTTGGCATCAAGCGAGTCGCGCTGGTGGTGGGGTTCTCAATGGGCGCTCAACAGTCCTTCCAATGGGGCGCGCTGTACTCCGATATGATTGGAGCTATCGGGCCATTTTGCGGATCCGCGCGCACTTCACCGCACAACTACTTGTTCCTTGAAGGGGTCAAGGCCGCGCTTACGGCCGACGCGGCATTCGCGGACGGTTGGTACGACACTCCGCCGATCAAGGGATTGCGCGCCTTTAGCCGCGTGTATTGTGGCTGGGCCTTTTCACAAGACTTCTTTCGCGAGCGTGAGTACCACAAGCTCGGTGCGGCTTCGATGGAAGACGTTGCTCGCTTCCTCGAGGGCTACTTTCGGCAACGCGACGCGAACGACCTGCTGGCTATGCTGTGGACCTGGCAACACGCCGACATCAGCGCCAACCCAAGGTTCAAAGGTGACTTCGCGAAGGCACTCGGAGCCATTACCACCAAGGCGATCGTGATGCCGTCTGCAACCGATCTCTACTTTCGTGTGCGCGACAATGAGTTAGAAGTCGAGCATATGCCGAATGCAGAGTTACGGCCGATTCCATCGATTTGGGGGCATGCGGCGGGCTTGGGAGCGAATCCGGCTGATAACGACTTCATCGATGCCGCGCTACGCGATCTGCTAGCGGGCTAGGTGGACTGATCCACCAGCTATATGGCTTTCAAGGTACGATTGCTTCGGGCTCAGAAGTGCACTTTAGCTCGCAGAAATCTCAGGCCGCGGAAATAGCTTCAGAGAGCGAAAAACGCCCCTCGTAAAGGGCTCGGCCAGTAATCGCGCCGACGATACCCTCGTCGAACAGACCCTTCAGCGTCCGGAGGTCGCCCAGCGAGGCTACTCCTCCGGAGGCTACCACGGGAACGCGTGCAAGGCGCGCGGCCTCAGCAAAGAGCGCTACATTGGCGCCGGTCTCAGTTCCGTCGCGCGAGATGTCGGTCACAATGACGGCGGCGACGCCCGCATCGCGGAAGCGGATTGCCGCTTCGGCAACAGTGAGAGCGCTGGTTTCGACCCACCCTCTGATGGCGAGCTTGCCATCGCGCACGTCGAGCGATCCAAAAATCCGCCCCGGATATTTAGCGCAGGCCTTCGTGATCAATGTCGGTTCGAGAAACGCGGCCGAGCCGATCGAGATGATGTCGGCGCCCGCGTCGATAACGGCGTCAATGGAATCGAGCGAGCGCAGGCCGCCGCTGACGTCGAGACGACAGCGGACCGCGTCGCCGGTCTTAAAGGCCACGGCCCTGTCGCCGAGTGGAGCCCGATCGCGAGGGATGCTTGCGAAGGTATCGACAGGCGAACTCGCGAGCACATCGCGGATTGCACGGACCGAAGCCAGATTGCGCGGTTCGCCCGCAATCGCGCCATCCAGGTCAACGACGTGAATGAGGCGGGCGCCGGCGGCAGCGAAGGCGCTCGCGGTGGCGGCGGGATCGCTCCCATAGACGGTCGCTCGATTCATGTCGCCGCGCAGAAGGCGAACGACCTCACCATCCTTTAGATCGATTGAGGGAATGACGGTGAATCGATCGAAGCGGAACGGCGCGCTCACGAAAGCGTGCCCTTGGTAGAGAGCACTCCGCTCAGGCGCGGTTCGACGGCGGTTGCCTGATCCATCGCGCGTGCGAGGGCTTTGAAAGTAGCCTCGACGATGTGATGCGGATTGCGGCCGGCGTGGAGATTGAGATGTAGATTCATGCCGGTCTCGTCGGTGAAGGCCTTCATGAAATCGTGGACGAGAATGGTCTGGAAGTTGCCCACGCGCTCTTCGCGAATCTCGATGTTGTAGGCGAGATAGGAACGGCCGCTGATATCGACCACGGCAGTGCACAATGCTTCGTCCAAGGGGACGGTCGCATTGCCAAAGCGCCGGATCCCGGAGCGGTCGCCAAGCGCCTGTCGGAACGCACGCCCAAGGACAATGCCGACATCCTCAACCGTGTGATGATCGTCGATGTGAAGGTCGCCGGTGGCAGTGACGCGGAGATCGAAAAAGCCGTGGCGTGCGAAGCTATCGAGCATGTGATCGAGAAAGGGGACGCCGGTCGCGATTTCGCCGCGCCCGGAACCGTCGAGTCGAAGAGCAACCGCCACCGCGGTCTCGCGGGTCTTACGTTGGACCTCCGCCGTGCGCGAAGGCAGCGTGATCTCGCCATTGGCGGATGCGGCATGGTCCTGGCGCCCGTGATCGGAGGCGGTGGCGACGGTGCGTGATTTGTTTCTCGATTCCATTTTAGTTAGTCAGGTTATACGCCGCGTTTTCCAATCAGTCCGGGCGATTTCGATCGCAAAGAACTTGATTGTGAAGCCGTCGTTTCGTCGCTGACACGCTTCCTTTTGCCAGTTACAGCCGGCTTCATCGCTTGATCGCCATTCGCCACGATCGGCGCGAGCCGCGCCTCCATCGCGCGTGCGTGACCTTCGAAGCCTTCCATTCGCGCCAATCGTGCGACCTCAGGGCCAAGCGCCTTCAGCGCATCAGGAGACGCCTCGATTATACTGGTTCGTTTGAGGAAATCGTAGGCACCCAAGGGAGAGGCGAAGCGGGCCGAACCGCCTGTAGGGAGCACGTGGTTGGGACCGGCGAGATAGTCGCCGAGGGGCGCCGGGCTCAAGGCGCCAATGAAGACCGCCCCGGCCGATTTCACCAGCTTGAGCCATCGCGCGGGATCGACGATGTCGAGTTCGAGATGCTCGGGTGCGATGCGATTGGCTAAAGCAAAGGCCTCCTCGAGGTCGTTAACCAATATCGCGGCGCCCCGCTTCGCCAGGACCTTTGCGACCGTGGCGACACGCGGCAGATCGGCGAGTGCGCGATTGATAGCAGCGTCAACCGCCAGCGCCAGTTGACGCGAGGGCGTGATGAGGACGGCTGATTCGTCACCGGAACCGTGTTCGGCCTGAGCGATGAGGTCTGCCGCAACCCATTCGGGATGTGCGTGCTCATCCGCGATGATCAGCACCTCGCTCGGACCCGCCATCTTGTCGATGTCGGTAACTCCATAAACCATCCGCTTGGCTGCCTGCACCCATGCGTTACCGGGACCGACGATCTTATCCACCGGGCCGATGGTCTTGGTTCCATACGCGAGCGCGGCGATCGCCTGGGCGCCGCCAATTCGATAGACCTCGTCAACGCCCGCAATGGCCGCCGCCGCCAACACGGCGCTATGATCGCCCGCTTTTGACGACGGCGAAACCATAACAATTTCGCGCACACCAGCGACGCGCGCTGGAATCGCGTTCATCAGCACGGATGATGGATACGCGCCCATCCCGCCGGGCACGTAGATACCGACGCGATCGAGTGGCCGCACTATTTGGCCGAGGCGCATGCCGTACCGATCGCGATAGCTGAAAGATTTTTCGAGCGTGTGCCGATGAAACTCGGTGATGCGTCTTGCGGCCAGTTCGAGCGCGCGCCGATCGAGGTGAGGGATCGCATCGAACGCAGCGGCGACTTCGACCGCGGAAACACGCAGGTTCGCCGGGGAGACGCTGACGCCGTCGAACTTGCGTGTGAATTCGACCAGGGCGCGATCACCGCGCCGACGTACTGCATCGATGATTCCAACGACGTCGCGATCGACCGCACCGCCATTATCACCGCGGCGGCGCGAGAGCGCGTCGAGGAAACGGCCGAGGTCGTTGGAAGACGAATCAAGCAAGCGCAAAGTCATGGCGGGAACGAGGTTAGCATAATCGTATCGGGCATCGCGCGAGGACGAAGCTCGCCGATCGAGACAAATCGGAGTGGAAGGGATAAACCTCGACGCCCTCGAAGGGCTTTATTCAGCGCTGCGTTCGATGCGCGCTCCGACTGCGCGGAGTTTCGCGTCGAGCGCTTCGTAACCGCGGTCAAGATGATAGACGCGGCTGACCTCGGTTTGATTATCGGCGACGAGACCAGCGAGTATTAGGCTCATCGAGGCTCGCAGATCGGTCGCCATTACCGGCGCGCCGCTGAGATGGGCGGGGCCGCGAACGATCGCGGTCGGCCCTTTCATCACGATGTCGGCGCCCATCCGCATCAATTCCTGCGCATGCATGAAGCGATTTTCGAAAATGGTCTCGGAGATCACCGACGTGCCGGAGGCTTGCGTGAGCAGCGCCATCATTTGGGCCTGCAGGTCGGTCGGAAAACCGGGATACGGCAGCGTGCGCAATTCGACCGGGCGCAGTGGACGGTTACGTGAAACGCGCAGATCGCCATTGGCAGCAGTGATTTCCGCGCCCGCTTCGACGAGTTTGGCCGTCACAGCATCGAGTTGATCCGCGGGCGCGCCGGTGATGATGAGATCGCCGCCCGTAATCACCGCCGCTACCATTAGAGATCCGGCTTCAATTCGATCCGCGATGACGTTGTGCTCGGCGCCGTGAAGCCGATCGACCCCTTCGATTTCGATCACATGGGTACCGGCACCCTCGATGTGCGCACCCATCGCGCGGAGCAAACAGGCAAGGTCCTGCACTTCGGGTTCGCGCGCGGCGTTTTCGATAACGGTTCGTCCGCGGGCGCGCACGGCCGCCATCAGGATGTTCTCGGTGGCGCCGACGCTCGGATTGTCCAGCCAGATACGTGCGCCGGTCAGGCTCGTCGCGTGTGCCTCGACGTAGCCATTGCGTAGCTGAATGCGCGCACCGAGAGCGCGAATGCCCGCTATATGAAGGTTGACGGGACGCGCACCGATCGCGCACCCGCCGGGGGTCGAGACGCGGGCTCGTCCGCATCGCGCCAGCAATGGCCCAAGGGCCACAAACGAGGCACGCATCGTTTTGACCAGTTCGTAAGGAGCTTCGTGAGAGTTGAGTTGGCCAGCATCAAGCTCGATTTCGTGATCGGCGATCCATCGGGCCGAAACGCCCAGGCCACTAAGGAGGTCCATTGCGGTGCGAACGTCGCGCAACCGCGGAACATTGCGAATGATGAGTGGCTCGTCGGTGAGTACCGAGGCCATCATTATCGGCAGAGCGGCATTTTTGCTGCCGCTTAAATCGACCGTGCCGCGCAACGGCACTCCGCCGCGAATGAGCATTCTATCCATCAGAAATCAGCCGCCGCCGAACGAAACAATGGCGACGGAAACAAGCTGGAGTCGCATTGTGCCAAAACGCGGCAACGAAGGCACGCGATTGTAGCTCGATTTATCGTCCTGAGCACCTATTTCGCATTCCTCGGAGGATCGGGAAATAAAGGTCGCACCGAGGAACTGAAGTGCACTACACTCGATACTCGCGGCCCCTGGAAACAGCCTTCACCGGCTAACACTGGGATACCTTGGAGAGCACAATGGGCGTTATTGCATGGATTATAGTCGGGCTGATCGCGGGATTTATCGCCAGCAAAATCGTTAACAAGAGCGGCGAAGGATTTTTGCGCGATGTCATCCTGGGAATCATCGGCGCAATGGTCGGCGGCTGGATATTTACCGCGTTAGGTGCGAACGGCGTCACCGGATTCAATTTGTACAGCATTTTTGTCGCGGTGATCGGCGCGATTATCGTACTGGTAGTTTACCATGCGATTTTTTCGCGGCGGTAGGCGCCTCGATCGATCGTGCGCGAAGTTGAGAATCCCTTCGAGTTCAGCGCGGGCACAGATCAGCTTAACCCTTGGCGGGCTATGACGACACGCGGGATTCCCGGGAGGTCGTTAACGATTTCAAAGTCGCCAAAACCCTCGGCGCGAAAGATAGCCGCCACGTCGCTGGCCTGCCCTGCCCCGACTTCGACGATCACGACTCCTTCCGCCGCAAGATGTTCGCCTGCACCGGCGGCGATGCGGCGGTAGAAATCGAGGCCATCGGCACCGCCGTCGAGTGCAATCCGCGGCTCGAAGTCGCGAACCTCGGGCGCTAACGAATCGATCTCATTCTCGCGGACATACGGTGGATTGGCGGCGATGACTTCGTATCGTCCCAAGGCACCGCCTGCATCGATAATTCCCCAACAATCAGCTCGACGAAATTCGATTCGTGTATGGACATCGAGCCGCCGGGCATTGCGCGCACCGACTTCCAGCGCTTGCACCGAGATGTCGGTAGCCGTCACGCGGGCATGCGGCGCATTCACAGCAATGGCCAATGCAATCGCGCCGGAGCCGGTGCAGAGGTCGATCACATTTGCAGTGCGGCGTGCCGTTACCGCCTCCAGTGCTGCCGTGACGAGAGTTTCGGTCTCAGGGCGCGGAATCAATACTTCAGGTGATACTTCAAATTCTAGCGAATAGAATTCGCGTCGCCCGATGATGTAAGCGAGCGGCATCCGAGACGCTCGCAACTCGATCAGTCCGTTACAGCGCTTTCGTAACCCTTCGTCAATCACAATCGATTTGGTAAAGAGACCTTCACGGGTTATCTTCGCGGCGAATGCGAGCAACAACTCTGCGTCGAGACGCGGAGCGTCAACCCCGGCGGTGGACAATCGGTCCGCCATATCTTTAAGTAACAGATTAAGTTGATTCGCGGAGTCGCGATCGGCGCGTTCAGTCATTCGAGCGGCTCAAGAAGAGCGCTTTAGACACCCAGAGCGGCAGCCTGCTCCTTAGTGTTCAGCGCGTCGATGAGCTGGTCGATGGCACCGTCGAGAACCTGGTCGAGCTGATGGAGGGTGAGGTTCACGCGATGGTCGGTCACGCGCGATTGCGGAAAGTTATAGGTGCGGATGCGCTCGGAACGGTCTCCCGTACCGACCATCGAGCGCCGCGTCTCGGCCGTTTTGGCGTCCTGTTCGGCGTGAGCCTGTTCGAGCAGTCTTGCGCGCAGGATCTTGAGGGCGCGGGCCTTGTTCTTATGCTGCGATTTTTCGTCCCGGCAGATGATGACCATGCCGGTCGGGATGTGCGTAATGCGCACGGCGGAGTCGGTGGTATTTACGCTCTGCCCGCCCGGTCCTGACGCGCGCATCACGTCGATGCGGAGATCCTTTGCTTCGTTGATAGTGACCTCGACATCGTCCGCTTCTGGCATCACGGCGACGGTGACCGCAGAGGTGTGAATGCGACCGGCGCCCTCGGTGGCGGGGACGCGTTGTACGCGATGGACGCCGCCCTCGAACTTGAGGCGGCTATAGGCGCCGCGACCCGTAATCAGCGCGATAACTTCTTTGATCCCACCGAGGCCGGTAGCGCTTAGACTGAGCGGTTCAATCTTCCAGTTGTGACGCTCGGTATAGCGCGTGTACATGCGCAAAAGCTCGTTGGCGAAGAGCGAGGCCTCCTCGCCGCCGGTTCCCGCGCGAATTTCAAGCACGACGTTCTTATCGTCATTCGGATCGCGAGGCGCGAGCAGCAACCGAAGATGCTCCTCCATCGCGGCCTGCTGCTTTTGCATCGCGGGCAGCTCGGCCTTGGCGAGGTCGCGCAATTCGGCGTCGTCGCCTTCCAAGACTGTGCGATGACCGGCAATTTCGTCGAGAATCCTTCGATACTCTCTGATTGCGCCGACGACTTCGCCGAGTTGAGAGCGTTCGCGTGCGAGCACCGCATACTCGCGATTGTTCGCGATTACGGCGGGGTCGCTGATGCGCCGCTCGAGGTCGGCGAAGCGCTCTTCAATTCCCTTAAGCTTATCGAGCATCGACGGTCAATTCGGCGAGGTTCCCTGGATAAAAAGAAACGGCGCTCGGCTCACGCCGGCGCCGGACCGTATCTCCCGCGCACCCGAACGCACGAGGCGCCGCGAGCGGCAGGAGTTCCAATGCTACTTATTGATACCGTACTTGCGATTGAAGCGCTCCACCCGGCCGGCGGTATCAACGAGCCGCTGGGTGCCGGTGTAGAAGGGATGGCATTTCGAGCAGACCTCGACGCGGATATCCGCCATCGTCGAATGCGTTTCGAAAACGTTCCCGCAGGCGCAAGTCACTACGCTGCGGCGATATTTTGGATGAATTCCAGCTTTCATCTCACTCTCTGCCTGTTTGTACTCCGTCACAAATAATATCATCGCCGGTCAATCAGTACAATTCACCTCGGCCGCGGTTGGCTTGGAACAGTCCTTCCATGAGCTGACGCCTATACGCTTCGCGTTTGAATGACCACGCGCTGCTGCCGTATTCGAGGCTAATGGGCCGTCATCGGCGTCAGAGCAATATAAGCATCGCCGAGGCCGCATGCATGGGCGGCTTTCTTCCGGGAAAATAAGGCCTAGATCGCTAAAGATTGCGTCAGAATTTGTGTTGCGACCTCGTTACGGAATAGAATACGGCGCTCTAAGAGCCGGGCAGGCAACAAGAGCCCCGGATAGCGAATTCTGTTGGTGACGATGCGCGGAGGGAGTGCGACGGCGATTGCGGCCGCGTTGAAGATCGCCTTGATGGTGATGGTCGCGGGATGTGGCATCAAGGCATTTCAAACACCCGCGCCGGTGGTGCAGACGAACACGAGCGATGAGACGACAAGCGCAAGCAACAGCGGTCCCCGAATGATCACCAGTCTCGCACAAATGCCGGAGCCTTCGGGAAATTCGGCGACGAGCGAGCAAAGTCTATTAGCTGGAGCCGCCGCATTGCATGCCAGCTCGTCGGGAACCGAGGATCCCCAGGGATCAGTCAATCGAAACCTCGAGCATCTGTACCTGTCGAAAACTCACACCTCGGCCAATGGCGGCGAGGCTCGCGGGGCAGGCGACCGGACTCTGCTCAATGCAAAGGCGCGCCAGTTCGCGGAGTTCAGCGATGCGCTGCTCAATCAAACTCTGGTTGCGGCCCAGACCCTCGCCGCGCAAAAGCTCCAGGATCATAAATTGCCGGAACAGATGAAGCCGGTGATTTTAATTGCGACGATGACGCCCGCCGGCAAGCTGACAGACCTGTCGGTCGAGCAACATTCGGGATTCGGTCCAGTCGATCGCATTCTGATTGAAGCTTGCAAAGAGGGCTTGTGGGCGATGAATCCACCGCAGGCCGCATTAGCCGACGATGGGATGTTTAGGATGCGGTTCGAGGGCGTTATCGGCAACTACAGCTACGACGTGCAGGGTAACTACCGCTACGTGACGCACGTGGGCCTGGCGCTTATGTAGCCATGACCGAACGAGTAACGGAGAAGATGGAAAGAGCCGCAACATCGCGCAATTTGTTTTCGATCGCATCCGCCGCGAGACGTCGTGGGAAGCGCGTTGCGCGCTACCAGCCATGTGCGGGCCTTTCAGTCCCAATCGTCACGGTGCTCGATCGCGCGGGCAAGGTACTAGAAGAGGACCAGCGCGCATTGGTGCGTTACGCGATCCAGGACGGTGCGGGCGCCGACATTATTTTCGCGGCCGGGACTACCGGCGAATGGAACCGGATGGACAACCCGCGGCGCCAACTGGTCTCGCAGATCGCGGTGGACGAATGCCGCACCGCGACGCGGGCTGGCCGGCGCGTCGAGGGTTGGGTTGGTATCACCGGCAATACGCGAGCGGAAACGATCGAGAACCTCGAGCACGCGATCGAGATCTCCGCGGACGCTGCGGTAGTCGCGCCCCTTTCGATCACTGACGTTGAGGATCCCGTGGATTTCGTGACGAGTGAAATAGGCGGCGTATTCGAGCGCCTGCGCAAGCGCCTGCCGATCTTTCTCTACGACAACGAGGATATCGCCGCGGCCGGCAAAGCACCGCACCTGCATACGCGCGAGGTCAAGCTGATGAGCCGGCTTAACTATGTCAGCGGCATCAAAGTGACCGCGGGCAAGGCTGTGCTGGGCAACTATACGCAGGCGGCCTCGCATTTCAAACGCAAGGGCGAGTTCGCGATCTATCCGGGTAACGCCTATCTGATCTTCGATCTGTTCATGCCATCCGAGGGTCTGGTGCGACGGCTGCGAAACACCTGGAACCAATTCCTCACGAACAATACCTTGCCTCACGGGGTTGTCGCCGGCGCCGCCAACGTGATGCCGCGCGAGTGGCAGCGCGCCTGGCAGATTTGCCGCGCGGGCGACGCAGCGATGATCGATCGCTACCGCATCGCGATGGAGGAGTTTCGCGAGGCCACCGAATTTGTCCGCGGCGCCAAAACCTATCGGCCGACGATCGCCTGCATCAAGGCCGCGCTCTGTCATCTCGGCGTGATTTCCAGCGACGCGGTTGCCGCCGGCACACCGGATCTCGATGCGAATCAACGGCGCGAATATCTGCGGCGCTTCAACGAGGTGCGCCGGCGCGCCTGCGTCATGCTCGAACCGGAATGGCAGAGTCATTGGATGAGGCGACGGCAGCTCTCTGCGCGAGAACTTCAACAAGCCTGAGACGAGCGGATGCCGGAGATCAAACTCGATGCCGTCGGCTGCGGCAGCATGGTGGTGGATCAGTTCATCCGCACCCCGCGCATCATCAGCGCCGAAGAAAAAATCCTGCTTGATTCCGGGCGCAACGGAGCTCTCCCCGAACCAACCGTCGGCGGCGTAGTCCTGAATCATCTGGGCTGGGCGCGAGTGCTGGGGCTTGACGTCGGCATCTTCGGAAAGATGGGCGACGATCGCTACGGCGAAATCTTACGCGGCGGGATGAACGCGCTCGGCATCCGGCATCATCTGACACTCGACGGGAGTGCGAGCTCGTTTGCGACGATCTTTGTCGATGCGCAGGGCAATCGGGCGATCTACATGGTGCGCGGGGCGACCGCCGAACTGAAGCCCGCGGAGATTCGCCGCCGTCACGCCGCCTTCGTTCGCAACGCTCATCTGGTCTCGACCGAAATTTCCCAGCTCCCGTTGGCGACGGTTATTGCGCTTTTGCTTTTTGCACGCGCGCATTCGATACCCACCGTGCTCGACGTCGATGTGCCGCCTGCCGACGCGTGTCCAGCGCTCGGCACGCGAGCGGAACTCGAACGTGCGCTGAAGCTTGCAACCGTGCTCAAACCGGCCAAGGCTGCGGCGCGGGAGCTGTCCGGCGGCGTTCGCGATCCCCTCAAAATGGCCGAAGCGATTCGCGCACGATACGGCAGCCGCGCCGTTGTGATTACCGACGGCGAACGCGGATGTGCGATCTCCGCCCGTGAGACCGCGCTTCGGGTCCCGGGATTTCGGGTGCGCCAAGTCGATGCGACCGGCGCCGGAGACGCTTTCATGGGAGCGATGCTGGCGGGGCTCCGCTGGGGCCTGCCGTGGGAAGCAATCGGGCGCCTGGGTAACGCGGCGGGCGCCGTGTGTATCACGAGGCTGGGCGCATTTCCCGAACGGCTCGATCTACGAGAGGAAATTCTAAAGCATTACGGCGAGGCGTTACCGGCGTGTGCGACGGCTCCCCGAATCGCTTCAACTGACGGATCGAGCGCGCTCGATCCGGTAGCGGAAGTCGAGCGCTTCTTCGACACAGCGTTGGCCGAACTCGCCGCGTTGCGCAGCGCGATCGATCTTCGCGCCATTTCGCGGGCGGTCGGGTTGATTCGAACGGCGGAGACGCGCGGCGGCCGCGTCCATGTGACGGGAGTTGGTAAGCCCGAACACGTCGCGCGCTATGCTGCGAGCGTTTTTTGCTCGGTCGGTACGATGGCGACGTTCCTGCACGCCACCGAAACCTTGCACGGCAGCCTCGGACAGATCGACCCGCGCGATGTCGTCATCGCGATTTCCAACAGCGGCAACACCGACGAGTTGTGCGCCGCGGCGGTCGCGATAAAAGAGCACGGTGCAAAGCTCATAGCGGTGACCGGCAACGAGATTTCGGAACTCGGCCGGCTCGCGGACGTGGTACTGCGCGCGCCGGTCGAGAATGAAGGGGGAGTCCTCGGACTGGCGCCACGAATCAGCGTGCTCGCGCAGGTATTCGTGGTTGCGGCGCTGTCTGTGGCGCTCGAAGCGGCGCGCGGGTTGACGCTCGAGGAATACAGCCGATGGCATCGCGCGGGCACGCTCGGGGCAGCGGCGCGGCGCCTCGCGAGTCGTAGTATCAGGTCCTGACTTTGTTCGCAGCGGATTTGCTGCCGGCGAATCCCGCTCGATAACGCTCCGGCCAGCCTTACTGCCCTACGTTCGAATATGTAAGGAACACCCTCTAGCGACCGGTGAATTTCGGGGTGCGCTTTTCCTGGAAGGCGGTGATTCCCTCGCGGTAGTCCGACGTGCGTCCGGCGGCGCCCTGCGCTTTGGCCTCCGCTGCAAGCACTTCAGGTAATCCCAACTTATTATCGCGAATACGCCGCAGTAGCCGTTTCGACTCCATGAAGGCGGCGGTCGGTCCCTGCGCCACCTGCGCGGCGAGCTTGCGGACTTCCGCGACCAACGACGCGAGCGGGAAGGCGCGATTGACCAGCCCGAGCCCAGCGGCTTCGGTGCCGCTGAGAAAGCGCGTTGAGTAAATCAATTCGAGGGTGAGGTGACTGCCGAGCGCCTCGACCAGAAACAAGTGACTGCCGGAGTCGAGCACCGCGCCAATGCGCGCGAACGGCGACCCGATTTTTGCATCGTCGGCGACATAGACCACGTCGCAAGCCAGCGCGATACCCAGTCCGACGCCGAGGCAGGGACCATGCACTGCGGCAAAAGTAGGTGCCGGAAAATCGGCGATAGTTTGAATGACTGGATTGAAAACGGTCTTGAGAATCGCTTCGGCGTCTTCCTTGCCGGGCTCGGCGCCAGCGAGGTCGCGGCCCGCGGAAAATGCGGGCCCTTCGCCTCGGATCAGCAGCGCGCGCACTCCAGCGGTCGCCGCCTTGGCGAGGCGAGCGTTCATCTCGGCGACCATCGGGTCGTCGAAGGCATTCATTTTCGCCGGCCGATTGAGCACGATTTCGGCGACGCCATTGTCAATCGCGAGGTCAACGCTCATGGTGCTGTGATGCCTCTCTTTGGGTCCTTCGCGGGGCGCGGGAAACCGCGATCAAACCATCGATACCCAGTCAAGATACCGCAAAATCGAATCGCGACACGATCAGTGCGCCGACTAACTAGAAAACCGGGATGATGTCGGCGTCGGTGATCTCGCCCACGTCAACGCCTTCGATGTCGAGTTCCGGAATCGCCGGGAACTCGATATGCCAACGCTCGAGCAGCTTGCGCACCTTAGCAATCGCGACGCGCCAGTTATCCGCCTGCTCATCGACACTGAGAATGCCCAGACCCGCGCGGCGCGCGATATCGAGCAGTACGCGATGGTTAGTGAGAAAGTAGTCGGGCAACTTCCAGAAAAGCATCGGCGGCTCCCACAACACCATCGAGAGGAAGACGAATCCGGCGCGCAACTGCTTAGTCACGAACGTACGATATTCGTCGCTGAGTCCCGGCCATTCCTTTTCGAGTAGCGTGATGCAGATTTGCAGGTGGCGCGATTCGTCGCGCCCGATGCTGCGGAAGACCTGCTCGAATACCGGATGACGAGTCGCACGCGCCATCCCATGAAATAGGGTTGATGAAGCGACCTCGCCCATCATGAAGGAGGTAAAGAGCACCGCCAACGGATACTTGGTTACAGCACCGTTGAAGCCGGTCCAGTAGCGGCCGCCGTTATGGTAAAGCCAATCGATATTGTTGAGCGCCGCACGTTCGAGTTCGGTTTTCGGCGTGAACCCTTGCGGGCCATTCGGTATCAGCCGCTGAATCGCGCGCTGACAGCATTCCTCGTGGTTGGTCTCGTCGCGCGTGATTGAGAAGAAGCACTTGCGCACCGGATCTTCTTCGTGAGTCTCGAATGCGTGAATCATCGCACGCCCGAACACCGCCGGGCCGGACGAGTCGAAATTCGAGAGGAGCGCCCACCAGTACATCATCGCAATCCGCTCATCGGCGCTGAAAGCAGACGGATCGAGCGTCTCCCATGGAATCGCAGACGGGTTGAACCCTTCGACCTTGGCGCGCTCGTAAATCTCGGCCAGCTTGGGCGTCTCCACCCGCCATTCGAGCGGAAAAATATTCGGCTGAGGTACCGGCGGGGCAGCAACGAAGCCTTCCTCAGGTACAAAGAGCCCGCGCTTTAGTTCCTCTATCGAGGAGAGCTTTGCGTTCGCATCGAGACTGTGCAGTTTGCCCGCGGATGCACCCATTGTGGTGACCTCTGAATTTATCTTTATGGTTAAACCTACCGTTTGGTTGATTTATAGGACTTCCATCGGAAGTTGTCAAGGATCGATCTCGAGTTTCTATCGCGCGACTTGCATTGAGGAAGAACGCATTATTCCAGGCCGTCGAAGGCTATTCGCGTGGCAGCGGCGACGATATCGTCAGCGCTCAAGCCGCCGCCCGGCCGGTACCATTCGGTGATCGAATTGAGCATCCCGAACAGTAGGCGCGTAATTAGCCCAGCTTCGATATCGGCACGAATCTGGCCCTTCGCCTGAGCGTCGCTCACGATTTTAGCAACCAGCCGATCGAAGCGACGCCGCTGTTCGAGAATCCAGCGCTCGGTCTCCGTGTTGCCGCGTACTCGCAGGAGCAATGCGACCTCGGGTAATCGCGTCACCGTAATCTCAACGGTACGCCGGATCACATGCTTGAGGCGATCGATCTGGCGACCCTCCTGCGCGGGCGGTTCCGCGAGCACCGCGAACAGCGCGTCGAGCGCACGTCCCGCGCCGCGCGCGAGCAAGGCCTCTTTGCCCTCGGCATGATAGTAGATGCTGGCCTTGGTGATACCGGCCGCCTCGGCGACCTGGTCGAGCGACGCACCGTCGTAGCCGCGGCGCAAGAAGACCTGCACTGCAATATCAACTATCGCATCCATGTCGTACGGCTTGCGTTCTTTTGCGGACGGACGGCCCACCGATTTCACGTGTCCTCTCGGATATGATTTAACCTACCGGGTATCGACACGCCAATCGTCTGGCATCTTTGCAACGACTGGCGAACCGTTATGGCGTTGGAGTCATCCTATGAAGTACGCGATCGCAATTCGTAACATGGGACCGCAATCGACGCGCGCGACTATCCGGGCTTGCGCGCGAGTAGCTGAGCAACTCGACTTCGACGCGCTTTTCGTCTCGGATCACCTTTGTATTCCGCCCGACGACACCGAGGGCTCCGATGGCCGCTACCTCGACGTCCTCGCGACTCTCGCATACCTGGCCGGCGCTACCGATCGCATTCGTCTCGGCGTCTCGGTGCTGGTGCTTCCGTACCGGCCCGCGGTACTGACCGCCAAGCAGGTCGCGACCATCCAGGAGTTGTCCGGCGAGCGGATGATCCTGGGTGTAGGAGTCGGTTGGATGAAGCGTGAGTTCGAGGCCCTAGGTGTGGATAAGCGTCTGCGTGGACGGATGAGCGACGAAACTTTGCGCGTGCTGCGGCATCTATTTTCTACACAAGCGCAGGCTTATGCCGGCGACCTCGTCAAGTTTCCGCCTTTCGTATTTGAACCACGCCCCAAGTGCCCACCGATCTGGATTGGGGGTAACGGCGACCCTGCGATTGCGCGTGTGATCGAATTCGGTGATGGATGGCATCCGATGCTGCCCGCAGAGAAGCTCAAGCCCGCAGTCGCGTCGCTAAAAAATAAACTCAAAGAGAACGGTCGCGATGCAATCGAAGTCATCGTAAGGCGAGGCTTTCGCCTTGATGACATTGCTGCGGCCCGGGATCGCGTTGCCGCGGAACAAGATGCCGGCGCGACCTACTTCATATTCGATCTTGGGCGTTATCCGAGCGAGCGTGAATTCGCCGCGCAGGCCGAAACCTTCATATCGAAAGTCGCCATCTGAGCGGCCTCTGGGCCGAGGTCAACCCCTACTTACTGTCCCGGGATCGCAAACAGTCTCGCTGTGGTCAACTCTACATCGAACGACGATTTTTCTTTACCCTCGCCCTGAGCAGAAGCGAGTAAGGCTTCCCCTTCGCCAGGCTCCCATGGAGTTCGCATGACGAGAAGCCAGTTGCGTCCGCGGGGCAAAATCGGATGCTCGTCGCGTTGCATGATGTGCACAGATACGTCTCGTCCGAGCGGATATTGTTCGACGTAATAAAGGAAGCATGGCGTCGCTAAATAGCTGACCCACAGCTGATCGCCTGGTACCATCGCAGAGACCATCTCTTTGTACGCCTTCCTCGCATTATCGATCGGGCGGTGCCTGAGTATTCCATGCAAGGAGAACGCTGCTAACGCGCCAATCAGCACCGTTGCGGTGATGAGGGCCGCCGCGAGGTGGAATCGTCGTTCGATCAGGCTTACGGCTTCAGCCAAAATCATTGAAAACACTGGTATAAGAAAGAGTAGCAGACGACCGCTAAACGGGTAGGAATGGAAGGCAGACGCTCCCAGGATGAGTAAGATAGAAACTAGCCCTGCGATCCAGAACCATGATCGGCTGTAAACGGCATGGCCTACAACGGCGATTAGCGCTAGCGGAAATATAAGCGACAAACGTTTGTGAACCAGCATTTCGCCGACGATGGCGAAGTTATGATACAGCCACGATACGGCCGCTCCGGGCGGCCACAACGGCATGTAACTACCAGTCCATTCGGCGGCGAGTGTCCGGTTGGCGGATGCCGGACGCATCGATAGCAGGTAGAAGGGTACCAGCATGAGAAGTGCGCTGGCTCCGTAGGAAATCGCCAATTTCCATACTTCGCGACGTCGCAGGACAACTGCACGGCCAACCAGAGCGACACCCGTCCCCCCTACGATGAAAACTGCGCCGTAAGAAAGCCACATCAGCATCGGTGAAAGGATGAGAAGCGTACGCGTAAAGGGGGACCCCCGCGAATCGCCATCCGGACCGATGCACTCTACTAGAGCTAGCAGGAGCAAAAGCGTAATTGAACATTCCACCGAGTACTGCTTCGCGATAGCTCCATACTCGATGACACTTCGATTCAAACAGATCAGCCCGATCGCGAGGAGTAATGCAGAGGGACTTTCCTCAATCTTGAAGACCCGAAGCGATAACAACACGACGAGAGCGATCGTCAAGAGGCCGAAGATGAACGGCACCATCCGAGTAGTGACGTCATTCATTCCGGCACTTGCGACCGCAACCTTCTGTAGGACGAGAAACCCTAGAGGCGCTGCCTGATCATAGCCGAGCGTGTGCGTAAACCCTGCCAGGTCGCGACTACCGATGTTCAGGCACAGCGCGCATTCATCCAGCATCAGCGAATCATTGCGCCAGAACTGGAGGAGACGCCCGCCGGTTCCGATCAGAACCAGCAGCCAAATCGCAAGCGTTGTAAATCGAGGTCGAGCCACGATGTGAGAGCGGATGAGACTCAGTTGCATAACCTGCCGGACAAGCCGCGAGTCATACTCTCACGCTAGATAATCTTATCGTGCTTGAGCGTGTCGATCTCCGCTGCTCCGAGGCCTAGCAGGTCGCCATAGACGCGTTGGTTGTCATGGCCCACTGGCACCGACCCGCGCCAGATTTTGCCCGGGGTTTTCGAGAATTTCGGCACGATGCCGACTCCTTTTACTCGCCCAACCTGTTCGTCATCCCATTCGATGTGGACGTCGCGCGCCTTGTAATGCGGATCTTGCGCGATGTCCTTGCTCGTCATGATCGCAGCGCATGGCACCATCGCCTCGTTGAGCAGACGCACGACCTCGGTCGTCGAACGCTCGAAAATCCAGCCGCGCAGAATCGCGTCAAACTCGATACCCTCGATTGATTCGAGATTGGTGCGTGCGCTCTGCCATTTCGGTTCATCCGGGTCGAGCCCGATTGCGCCGAGCAAGCGATTGTAAACCTCGGTCAACGCGCCTACTACCACCCATCCGTCGGCGGTCTCGAAGCTGTCGAGCGGTTGGAAGCCCTGCGCCTTATTGCCCGAGCGCTCACGCACGACCTCCTTCTGGAAGTATTCGACCATCGTGCCGCCGAGCGTGCGATGTATCGCTTCGAACTGCGCCAGATCGATCGATTGGCCAACACCATTGGCCCGTGCGTACACCAGTGCCGCCAACGACGACCACATCGTGTACATTGCCGTCATGTAGTCGCCGGTCCACGGCGCCGCGCGCGTGGGCGGATTTTCCGGATAGCCCGTCTGGTACATCGTACCGCTGAAGGCCTGTCCGACAATGTCGTACGACGTGCGTCGGATATAAGACGGATCGCCGTACTGGCCGTATCCGGAAACATGAGTGATCACGAGTTTCGGATTTACCTTGCGCACCGAATCATCGTCGAGGCCCCAGCGCGGATAGGTGCCTGGCTTCGAACTTTCCATCCAGATGTCGCAAGTCGGAATCAGCTTCAGGAACAGATCGCGGCCGCGCGGCTTTGCCAGATCGAGGGTCACGCAGAGCACGTTGCGCCGTTCTTGAATCCAGTTGGTCGCGACGGGCGTGCCGTCAACTCGCGAAGGTAGGGTAATACCGAGCGTGCGCCACCCTGCGTCGCCGCTCCCCGGTCGCTCGACCTGGATTACTTCGGCGCCCATTTCAGCCGCTAATTGTCCCGCAAACGGTTGCGCGATAAGTGTCCCGGTCGACACTATGCGAACGCCTTGAAGCGGCCCAAATGCCTGCGGCAGCAGCGATTTTGCTTCCATTCGATTTCCTCGCCAATGCAACTCAACGACGCGCAGAGATGATGCAATTATTCGCACACACGGGCAACCATCGCGCTTGGCGCTCGACCCGAAACCGTCCGGAGACGTTTTCCACAGGTGCGCTGAGGGCTATTATAGACGGCGCCCGACTGCGATTATTATTGTGTATCGACGGACCATGTTCACCAAGGAAATTTCCGGATGAGCGGCGCGATCGATCGGCGTGAGTTAACCTTTAAAGCTCTGGCCGGCCTCGTCGGCGGTGCTATCGGATGGCTGCCGGTTGAAATCGTCAATCACGGCCATACCCTCAACGAGCAGCTCACCCGCTGGGAGCAATTCGGCCAATTCTTTTCGATGGCCCTGATGGCGGGGTTGATCGGCGGGATGATCCTCGCCGCCGACGGCCAGACTCTGGAGATCACGGCGCAAACCAAACGCCGCTTCATGCGCGGCTTCATCCTCTGCTTCATACTGGCGATTCCTGCGAACTATTATTCGAACATTACCTTTCGTCTAATCCTTCAAGCCGGAGGGTGGAACCTTGATCATTCGGGTTCAGTCTTCTACCTGATAGTCGCGCGCCTGGTCGGATGGACCCTGATGGGAATGATGCTCGGGGTCGGCGTCGGACTCTCGACGTTGTCGCTGCGTAACGTGCTCAAGGGCGCGGCCGGTGGCTGGGTTGGCGGCTTCGTCGGGGGCCTTTTATTCGATTTGATCGGTTCCATCAGCCAGTCGGGATTGCCCTCCCGCTTCATCACACTCAGTGCGATCGGCCTCTCCATCGGTCTCTTTATTGGGTTAGTTCAGGAACTGACCAAGGCGGCATGGTTGGCGGTCGATGCCGGACGTTTGCGCGGACGTCAGTACCGGATCGAAGGCGCCACGGCGACCATCGGACGGGCCGAGGAAAACCCGATCGGACTGTTCGGCGACTCCGGTGTGCAACCGCGCCATGCGGTGATCTCGCGGCACGGCGGCAACTATTCGATCCGCAACCTCGCGGTGCAGGAAGGCACCTTCGTCAACGGCAATCGCATCGAGACGGTCGAGTTGCACGACGGCGACCACATCCGTATCAGCAACTACGAAATGAGCTTTCATTCGCGCGCGGGCGCAAACGCCCAGATGCTCGGAACAGTTCGCGCGCCCCACCCTGCCCCTCCACCCTCGACAATCCCTGGCGCCGCGAGGCTGCCCGGGGTGACCCCGACGCCTGCGACTGCGACGGCCGGTTCTGAAGTCTATCTCGCGGGGGCGAACGGGGATCGCTTCGCGGTGCGAGCGGGCCTGGCGACGAGTATCGGGCGCGCTCTGGACAATGATATCGTGGTTTCAGACGCTTCCGTTTCGCGTCATCATGCGACTATCGAGGCAAGTAACGGGAGCTATCGACTGCGCGACCTCGGCAGCCAGAATGGAACCTACATCGGCGGCGAGCGCATTACCGAAGCGCCGCTCGGCAGCGGCGCCGCAGTAAGGATAGGGGACGCCGTGTTTACCTTCCATGGCTGATTCCGCAATCGAAAGGGCGCGCTATTGTTCGCAATGCGGTCAGCCGGTCACCGTGACCGATGCGGCGTTCTGCAAGGAATGCGGAGCGGCGCTGGCTGGGACCTTCTGGCTCAGCCCTGAGATCACGTGGCGGCCGGCCGTAGCTCTCCTCCTGAGCATCATGCCGGGACTCGGTCACCTCTATAAGCGACAGCCGATGCGCGGACTGCTGTGGTTCTTGTTCGTGGTTTATATGTACTCGGTCGCACCGCCGCTCGGCTGGATTCTGCACGCGATCTGCGCCGGCAATGCCGCACTGTCCGGTGCGATTAGAGAAGATGCTTTAACCCGTATGCCGCGGGGCACTCGTCGGCGTGGACTCTCGATGACGCCCGGCCCGCGCACTTGAGAGGTCTCGCCGCGCCCGCATGATTGCGCCCAGCACCATAGTCGGCGGACGCTATCGGGTCGTTCGACCACTCGGCGGCGGCGGCATGAAGCTGGTCTACCTGGCCGAGGATTTGCGGCTCGCCGGACGCTCCTGCGCGTTGGCGGAGATGGTCGATAGCATCAGCAGTCCCGACCTGCAGCAGCAGGCGGTAGCTGCTTTTCAGCGCGAGGCCGACATGCTCGCGCAACTCGCCAACGAACATATTCCGCGCATCTTCGATCGCTTCAGCGAAGCCAACCGTCACTACCTGGTGATGGAGTATATCGATGGCGTCACGCTCGAAGATGAATTGCGCACCAACGGCGGTAAGCTGCCGCCCGCGCAAGTGATCGAGATTGCGTTGCAAATTCTTGCGACCCTTGAATACCTGCATAACCTCGATCCGCCCGTCATCTACCGCGACTTGAAGCCGTCCAATGTGATGATCGCCGGCGGCGGCATGGCGAAGCTGATCGACTTCGGCATCGCGCGTCATTTCGCGCCGCTCAGCAACGCCACCATGATCGGCACCCAGGGCTATGCGCCGCCCGAGCAGTATCGCGGACGCGTGGAGACTCGCTCGGACCTGTACGCACTCGGTGCGACGATGCATCATGCGCTCTCGGGCCGCGATCCCGCGGCCGAGCCCCCGTTCAGTTTTCCTCCGCTGCGCAAGCTGTGCCCGGATCTAGATCCCTCGCTGGCCGCACTGGTCGATCAGGCGCTGGCCTATGACGTCGTCAACCGGATGCGCGACGCGACCGAATTCAGACACCGATTGATCGATCTTCAAAACGCGGCGAACGAACCGGCCAAGCCGGGTGCCACCGGCGGTTCGGCGACGACGACCGCCAGCCGATCCGCGGCCCGTCCGCAACTTCCGCTTCCACTCGGCAACCCGAGTCCGGCGGCCACCGACGGTAACGGCCAGCCGTCCGTCAACGCCGACGATCACGCGGCGCGGGCAACGCTGTCCGCCTCATCCGCAGCTCGCGGCTCCGCGCCTGCACGCTCATCGATTCCCATATCGCCAACGCCGCAAACTGCTTCGGCGCCGACCGTTCTCAGCGTCGCCACCGAGATCCAGTGCCCTAGTTGCGCGCGGATGATACCGGTCGATTCGCGCTTTTGCTCCTACTGCGCCGCTGATTTGCGCCATACCCTGAACGTTTTTGAGCTGGGGGCGGACGCCGAGACCGCGATCCTCAATCGCGGTCCAACGCCTTCACAAACTCGTCGCGGTTATCGCGATCGGACGCGCGAACATTCCGGTAGCAATCGAACGCGCCGGCGCTTTCGGCATCCGTTGCTGATAATCGCGGCGATCTTCGCGCTCTCGTTTATCATCAAGATGATCGTCTTGAATGTGTCGGTGCCGGCTGCTCCGCCGCCCGAGGACAGCGGCTCCATCGCGCCTTCCGACAGCGCTCCCCCCGGCGGCGACATCCGCGATGCGCGGCTTTCGGCTTTGCGCCAGGCGCTCGATGATGCGGGTTACGAAAACGTGCAATTCCGCATGAACGGCGACGTTCTTTATCTCTGGGGCACGGTCCCGACCGAGTTCGATCGAGTCGCCGTGCAGACGATCGTCTTCAGGACTGCGGGTATCGCCTTGATGCAGGACAATATGCGCGTGCAGGACGTCGACGCAGATCGCTAGATTATATGGGCTTTTCAGCGAAATTGACGCCGACCGCTAGCCCGGTTGCGCTTTTCACACACGCCGCCGACGCCCCGATGCAGCATGACTTTGGCATCTAAGACGATGACTCATGTGTGCGCGACGTTGACGCAGACCATAGAGCGCGTGGGCTTTTCAAGCGCGCCACCGCCCGATCCGGCGTGACTCTGGCACGCACGACCTTGACGCCGATCACTGGATCGTCCCGGGTTTTCAGACGCGGCGACGCCGTGTGAGGCGACGTTCATATAGTGATCGATTGGCTTTTCAAAGACGGCGCTGCCGTGTGAAACTTCATCGATATGCTGGTGGATTTACACGTTCATACGAAGTTGTCGTCCGATTCCAACGTCGCGCCGGAACACTATCTGCAGGCGATCGCGAAGAACGCCACGCCGCTCGGCGCGATTTGCTTTACCGAACATCGGCTGTTTCCTGATGACGCCGAGATCGATCGCACCTACGCGGAGTTGGCGGAGCGCTACCGCGTGCTCATTTTCAAAGGAGTCGAAGCCGACACCAACCTGGGGCATTTGCTGATCTACGGGGTGACGCGCGAAATTCGACGCCGCTTCGATCTCGAGTCGAGGATGCTCCGTGCGGAACAGGTGATCGAGGTCGTGCATGGCGAAGGCGGCATCGCGATCCCGGCGCATCCGTTTCGCGATTCGGGTTACGGCGCGCGGCTCGACGGGCTGCTGGCGAAAGTGGGTCCGGCGTTGAGCGCGATCGAGGCGATCAACGGACAGAACTCGGACGAGCAGAACGCGGAAGCATTGGCGATGGCGGAGAAGCTCGGCTTGACGCCGTTGGGGGGTAGCGACGCGCACTTCTCGACGGCCAACTGGTTCCTGACCTGCGCCACCGAACTCGAGCGCGAGGTGACGACCGTCGAGGAATTATGCGTCGAATTGCGGGCCGGGCGCGCGCGTCCATTTCACTTCCCCAGCGACAACACTTCGCGCGGCGCTAGCTAATAGTAAGGCTTTGATAAGTTGGCTACGGCTAATGACGAGAAATACTTATTCGGTTTTCTGCGCGGCAACGGCTCGCACCACCAGAGCTAATAGCAGGCGTCGATTAACTGCGTCGTGGCTAATGTCGCGAAATACTTTTTCACTTCCCGCGCGATGGTAGCTGGCGCGGTGATAGCTAATACGAAGGCCCCGAAAGGGCTGGGTACGGCTAATGTCGTGAAATATTTCACCCGTGTTAGCGAGCATCTTAATGAAAGTTACAACTATCGTAGGCAAGCTAATTCAGTCAAATCTGCTCAAGGGGTGAAATATTTCACTCGGCTAGACTGCGTTAAAGATAAAAATAGACAGCTATAAATACAATTTTGACGGTTTAATGCTAAAGCGACCAATAGAGTGTGTCTGGGCGGGCGAAAATGTAGCGCGTTTGAGGAGTTAAATATTTCGATCGGGGAGCGGACCGAAGAGGGATGGAAATGAAATTCAGCACCTTCATCACGAGCGTGAAACCGGAACGGATCGCGACGCACGTCCGGGCGGCGGAAGACCTCGGTTTTGAGTCGGCGTGGATCGGGGAGCATCTGATTCTGCCGGTGACGTCCGAATCGAAGTACCCCTACTCGCCCGACGGACGTTTTCCAGCGCCGGCTGACGTTCCGTTTCATGACCCGATGCTCGCGCTGAGCTATGCGGCCGCGCTTACGACCAAGATTCGCCTCGCGACGGGAATCTTCGTGGTGCCGCTGCGCAACGCGATAACGACCGCGAAGGCGGTTGCCTCGCTCGACGTGCTGAGCGGCGGGCGCGTGATCTTCGGGGTGGGAGTGGGCTGGTGGGCCGAAGAGTTTGCGGCAGTGGGCGCGCAGTTCGGCGATCGTGCGCTGCGCACGCGCGAGTACCTGGAGTTGATGAAGGAACTGTGGACCAACGACGAGCCGAGCTATCGCGGCAAGACGATCGCGATCGAAGGGGTGCGCTTTTATCCGAAGCCGATCCAGAAACCGCATCCGCCGATCGTCGTCGGAGGCACCAGCGAGCTGGCGCTCAAGCGAACGGTGCGCTACGGCGACGGCTGGTATGGAATCGCGAAGACGCTCGATGAGGCGCGGAGGTTGATCGGCCGCTTGCGCGAGCTGGAGCGCGGCGCGAGCCGCGCGAAGCCGGTCGAGATTACGTTAAGCCTCAGAACCGGGCAGCCGCTCACGCTCGAAGACTTCAAGCGCCTCGGCGAGATGGGGGTGGATCGCGCATTGGTGGGGATGCCGTTGCGCGCGTTCAGCGAAGACGAACTGGCGCGCTTTCACGATGACGTCATGACGCGGATCTAGAGGGCTAATGTTTGAGGCTTGCTGTACTGCCGACGGGGATGCTCTTGATGCGACAAACGTCTTTGTCTTCTTCTACAAAGGTCACTAAACGAGTCTCACGAAGTAATTCAATTGCCTCCTATACCGCTCTAGTTGCGGTTTTTCTTGTAAGTTGCACTAAGTCTGCGCACTGTTCCTGTGCGCTCACTGGTATGGCAAGAGACTACATTAATCAGCTTTCGGCCTCTAAAATTCCAATTGTTTACAGCGAATGTAAACAGCCGTCAGGTACTAAAACTATTTTGCTGCTGCCCATTCGTACTGACTCGTCCCTGGGAGCCATACCTGCCGGTCCGAATTTACGCACGGAAGACTGGAGGGGTAATGGCCTCTTGATCTTCGATTTGAAGAGTACATGTGTAGGGAACGCTGGCCTTATCACCTACTCGATCAAGGGAGGCACAGCAAAGAGCTCCTGATACTGGCGGGCCTCATACATCTGAGTTGGGTAGTAAGTTAGTGTGGGAACTTTCGCACACGAATTTTAGACTGGTCTCTCCAGTTTCGACAGAAGCTATTATCAGCGACGAGCCAAGCAAATCATGTGTGACGGTGTACGATGGACCGTGAAATTTCGCGAATGAGCGTTGGTGGTCGATGCGCGGCGGAGGTGCATCAGCCGTCGAGGTCGCGGATGAAGCGGCGCAGATCGGCGGGGCGGCCCGCGGCGACGATCATGTCGCCGGGCTTGAGCGCGCGGTCGGGTCCGAGCGGCGCGAACCCTGATTGTGGATCGCCGCCGTCCTGGACCGCGAGCACGCTTACGGAGTAGCGGGCGCGCGGGTCGAGCTCACGAACGGTTTTGCCGGTGGCGCCGGCGGGAATCTTCAAGCGCGAGACGCGATAGCCGGTGGCCCAGAAGATTCCGCGATCGCCGGTTTCGTGCGCGGCCAGCGATACGGTCACGCGATTGAAGGCCTGGGAGACATTGCGGCGCGAGATCAATCCAAGGAAGCGGCCGCCGTGCGGCAGTTCGACCACCGGAAGCTCGTCGAGCGCTTCGTACTCCATCATCTGCGCGGCCTGATCGAGGTTCGATTCGGGGGTGACCACGGGCGGATTGCGACGCGCCAGATCGTAGGCGTTTACCAGCGGGCCCAACTCGGTGCCAGTCGCCAGCACCCCAAGCAGGTCGCGCGTGACGATCAATCCGGCCAGCTCACCGTCGCTGTTCAAGACCGGGAGCGTCGCTTGCGAGGTCTCGCCGGCCTTGCGCAGCACGTCGGCGAGGGAGGAGTTCTCGCTCAAGATGTCAACCTCCTTGTGCATCACGGAGGCCACCGGCAATTGCGACAGGACCATCCGCTCCTTGCCGATGGCGAGAGTCTTGCCTTCGCGCGCAAGCGAGTAGGTGTCGATTGATTCGCCTTCGATGGAGCGCGCGACGACCAACGCAGTGATGGTCGCGATCATCGCGGGCAAGGCGACGTTGTAATTGAGCTGGGTCATCTCGAACAAGAGAAAAAGCGCGGTCAGCGGCGCATGGGTAACAGCGCCAAGAAACGCGCCGAGGCCGATCAGCGAATAGGATCCACGCGGCCCGACAATCCCGGGGGCAATCAGCGCCATGAATCCACGGAAAGCGCCGCCGCTCATCGCGCCGATGAAAAAGACGGGGCCGAAGACTCCACCTGGCGTGCCGCAATCGAGCGAGATCGCACTGGCGACGAATTTTGCCGCGGCCAGCGCGAACAGCAGTGCGAGTCCGAGCTTGCCGTTGAGGGCGAGGTCGATCACCGGGTAGCCATCGGAGAGGTTTTGCGGCAGCACGATCGCGATCGCGCCGACGGCGCCCAAACCGATGGTGAGCTTGGCCCATTGCGGGAGCTTTATCCCTCGAATGTAATGTCCCGCGCTATGGAAGAATTTGATATAGCCGGCGCCGAGTAAGCCGAGCGCCGCTCCCATCAGGGCGTAACTCAACATCTCCCAATAGCTGTTGATGACAAAGGTCGCGGGGTGGAAGACGGCGCTGCCCGCGCCCATCATGGTGCGCGACGTCACTACCGCGGTGAAGGTGGCGATGACCACGAGCACCACGTTGGTGAGGTCGGTCTGTCCCATGAGGACGATTTCCTGGGCGAACATCAGCCCGCCCATCGGCGCATTGAAGGTGGTGGCGATGCCGGCGCCGGCGCCGGCGGCGATGAGGACCTTGGCGCGATCGACCGAGAGCCGCCGCAACTGCGCGACTGCGGAGCCGATGGCTCCTCCGATTTGCGCGATCGGGCCCTCGCGACCGACCGATGCGCCCGCACCGAGCGAGAGCGCGGCGCCGAGTGCCTTGACCACGATCCAACGACGCCGAATGCGGCCCTGGCCGAGGTTCACCATCTCCAGGAAATTGGGGAAGCCATAACCGAGGACGTCACCGGGGAAGAAATAATTCAGGATCAGAATGGCCGCGCCGCCGGTCACCAGGATCAGCGGTATCAAGAGCGCGGTGAACGTACCTGTGCGGATTCCGAGCGCGTTCCATTCAAGCGTGCGGAAGACCCACGAAAAGAACTCGATCAGGCTGCGGAAGCCGAGATTGCCGAGCGCGGCGAGGATCCCGATCGCGACCGCGAGCAGGATCTGCTCCAGGTATTCCAGTTGATCCGGGCGCAGCGACAACGCCTGCGCGTCAACCAGAGGCTTGGGCGGCGCCGCAATGGTCGCGCCGGAGACATTGGCTGGCGGCTTCAAAGTTGTAAAAAGCGATTTACCACGACCAGAAACTGCGCGAGCTGATCATGATGGACCCAATGGCCGGCCTGCTTGATGGTAACCAACTCGGCCGAGCGAAAGGCGTCGAGACGACCGTCGCGTTCCCAATCGCCGGCCCACGAGGAGTCGCCGCGCACGAGCAGCGTAGGGCAGCGAATGCGCGCCCAAATCTCCATCGCATCCTTGAGGTTGAAGAGATAGGGCGAAGTGGCACGGGTGTAGTTGTCGTATTTCCATGAAAAGGTGCCGTTTTCGTTGCGCCGGACGCCATAGATGGTCAGGTGGTGCGCCATCTCTTCGCTGAGATGCGGGTTGGCCTCGCGCATGCGGACCATGGCCTGTTCGATGCTCGGATACTCGCGCGGTTTGCGCTGGGCGAGCGCGCGCATATCGGCGACCCAGCTTTCCATCCGCTCGTAAGCGGGGGTTTCGCGTAACATCGCACCCGGAGGTCCGAGCCCTTCGATCGCGATCATCGCCTTGACCGCTTCGGGAAAAACACCGGCGCGCTGCAAGACGACTCCGGCGCCGAGCGAATGGCCGATCAAGGTGACGGGGCCGGTGGGTTCGAGCGCATTGAGCAACTGGCCGAGATCGAGGACGTGATCGGTTATCGAATAAGCGCCGCCGATAGCCCAATCGGAATCGCCATGCCCGCGCAGGTCGGGAGCGACGATATGAAAGCGATCGCGGAGGGCGAGTGCGACGAAATCCCAGTTGCGGGCGTGGTCGCGTCCGCCGTGCACGAGAATCGCGAGTGGCTTGTCGTGATTTCCCCAATCGACGTAATGCAGCTTGAGCCGCTGCGAATAAAAGAAATGCGATGTCGGGCCGATGATATCCGGCATGGGACTCTCCCGTCAGGGGCGGATGGCTACCTGCAAAAATCTAGCTGACACGGCGCGCCGGTAATAG